>NZ_JBSFJZ010000024.1:89857-153681 GCF_053598315.1 Streptomyces sp. NPDC001153 | reverse complement strand
GACGGCGACATGCTGCTGCTCTACACCGACGGCGTCACCGAAGCCCGCTCGCCCAAAGGAGCCTTCTACCCCCTCACCGAGCGCGCCGCCTCCGCGCCCACGTCCGGGCCCGAGGCCCTGCTCCGCCACATCCATCGCGACCTGCTGGAGCACGTCGGCCACGAACCGGGCGACGACGCCGCTCTCCTGGCCATCGAACGCTACGGCGCCCACCACCTCCACCGACCGCACACCACGGCTCGCCCCCTCGACGGCCACCGTCGGCTCGACTCCGGCTCAAAGCCGGTTCCGGAGGGCCCTTCCTGAGCCCTCGCCCCATGCTGTCCTGATCGTCTTGCCGACGCCCTGCAGGGCGACAAAGCTGGCAGTGGGAAGAATTCGAACAACCTCAGAGCGGAGAGGGAGCCCGCAGACCGGAGAAGAGAAGACCAAAGGAAGAGGGAGTCATGACGACGCAAAGGTCCGAGACGTCGGCGACTCCGGAGGACGCGACTCCGACCGTGGCCAGGCAGCCCGACGGTTACGGTAAGCGGATCGGGGAGGTAGCGGAAATAACCGTTCTCTTCGATGCCAAGCCGGGCGGGGCGGAGAGATTCCGCCAGAACGCCGCCAAGATCCAGGACGAGGCCTTTCACTACGAGAAGCTCGTCGGCACTGTCCACGACTTCCGCGTCACCTTCATCAACAATGACACGCAGATCATCGGCGCGGTCACCTATGACGGTGACTTCAAGCCGTACATGGCGGACATCTTCGCCAACGCCGGACCGTGGTTCGACGAGATGTTCGAAGGTGTCGCGGAGGGCTATCCCGGGGCGACCGATCCGCACATCGTCGACTGGCTGGCGACGAAGATCGTGGAGGCCGACATGTGGTACGCCTCCAATCCGACCATGACAGTCGAGGACACCGCCAAGGCACAGAAGGTCACGCAGGCGTTCAACACGCTGCTGGATGCGGCGGCCGACTAACGGCATGGCCCCCGTCGGTCGAAGCCCCCTGGGCGGGCCGGCCGTCGGAAACCCCCTCCCTCCAGGAGTTGTTTTCCGTCCCAGGTGCCGTGGCCGTGGCACCTGGCACATCATCCAGGCGGCCCGGCAACGGCGCGCGATCGCCGGACCCGGCCCTTCAGTGAAGGTCGCACCGCCATGTCCGACCACCTCTCCGGTACCCGCGCCGAGGTCGACCCAGCCATTGACCTGGCCGACCTCTACGCCTTTCCCAGCCCCTCCCAAACGGGTCGGCTCGTCCTCGTCATGGACGTCTTTCCCAATGCCCGCCCAGGGGCTCTGTTCTCCGACGCCGCCAGCTACCGGTTCCGAGTCCGTCCCGCAGCCATTGCGGCGGATCATCCCGGTGCGCTCTTCGAGGTGGGCGCCCATGAGTATGCGTTCACCTGCACGTTTTCCGGCCCGGTCGAGTCCGACGCCGACGGGGAGGTGACGCAGTGGGGAACGTGCGTGCTCCCGGACGGGGAGGCGGTCGCGTTCCAGGTGAACGACGACCGGGGCGGCGACGGCCACGGCGTTCGCGTCTACGCCGGGTTGCGGCTGGATCCCTTCTTCATGGATGTCGGCAAGGAGGTGGAGACGCGGGCGGAGCGACGGCTCGCCTTCCTCCCGAGGGGCACCAACTCCCTGGAAGGCGTCGATGTCCTGACCGTCGTCGTCGAGTTCGATGTGGCAAGGCTGCTCGGACCGGCCGCGGGCACCGTGTTCGCCGTTGCCGCGGAAACCGTCACGGCCGGCCCCTATCCCGTGCGCCTGGAGCGGCTCGGCCGCCCGGAGGTGAAGAACGTCCTGATGTCGGAGAACGGGGTCGACACCGCGAACAGGATCGTGGATCTGCGCGATCTCTACAACGAAGAAGATCCATTCCGGCCCGGGCCGCACTACATGGGCGCCTACCGGTCGCGGCTGAACGCCAACCTGGCCTTCTTCGACGGTCTGGACGGCAAGCTGGACTGGCAGACAGACCAGGACGGGGCCCATCCGCTGACCAACCTGCTGCTCGCCGACTTCCTGGTCGTGGACGTGGCCAAGCCGTACGCCGAGGACGGCTACTTCGAGATCGAGCGCGCCCTGCTGGAGGGACGGGCGCACACGACCTGTGGCGGCCGCACGCTCAACGACGACGTCATCGACACGCTGTACACGCTGATCGTCAACGCCTTCCACGGCCCACGGATCAGCGACGGCGTCGACCGGGCGACCACGCCGGCCTCCCGCGAATTCCCGTATCTGGCACCGCCCAACCCCGACCCACCTGTGCCCGTGTCCGTTCCTACGCCCACCGCGAGCCAATGAGAGCGGTTCCGCAACGGCCGGCTGCGTGAGCAACGGGATGCGACTCGATCCTGCCGACGGTCCGGCGACGACGGCCGGGGTGATCGCCATGGGCAACCTGAATGCTCGCATCGAGGGCCTTACCGGCCAGGCGACACGGGAAAGCCTGAGCGGTGACGGGTGGGGCGAGTTGGTGGAGCTGACCGCCCTGCGCGGGCACGTGCTGGGCCGTATCGACGAGGCCGAGCGCGCCGCGTCGCTGGCCGAGGCGTTCGTCGACCGGGCACCGAACGATCCGCGGTCCCGTGTGGCCCGCGCCAGGCTGGCCGCCCTCTTTCATCGGTTCCCGGCAGCGCTGGCCGATCTCGACGCGGCAGCCGCGCTGGGACTCGATCGGCGGAGCCTGGACGAGGAGCGGGCTGCCATCCATCAGGGGGTCGGGCGGTACGACGAGGCCCTCGCCCAGTATCAGAAGGCGCTGCTGCGACGGCACGGCTTCAGCGCCCTGGCCGCCCTGGCCCGCTGTCACGCCGAGCGCGGGCAGGTGGCCGAGGCCGAGAGGTGGTTTCTGGCGGCGAGACGCGGCTACCGCGGGGTGAGTCCGTTCCCGCTCGCGGTGCTCGCATTCCAGTGCGGGCAGACGTGGCTGTGCACGGGCGACCTCGCACGCGCGCGCATATGGCTGGAGTCGGCGGTTCGCCGACTGCCGGCCTACGTGCCGGCGCAGGGCCGGATCGCCGAGATCGATGCGGCCGAAGGCAGGGCCACCGTGGCGATCGGCCACCTGCGCCGGCTGGCGCTGGAGAGTGACGATCCGCAGTACGCGGCCCAGCTCGCCCGCATCCTGGCCGCGCGGGAGGCACGGGTCGAGGCAGAGTTCTGGCGCGCGCACGCCGCTGCTCGCTACGAGAGCTTGATGGCGCGCCATCCTGAGGCGTACGCCGATCACGCGGCGGAGTTCTGGCTGACGGCCGGCGCCGACCCTCAGCGGGCCCTTGCCCTGGCGCGGCAGAACCTCGCCCTCCGGCCGACGCCACGCGCCCGGGCGCTCGTGGATCGCGCGACCTGCCGTGTCGGACAGCACCAATAGATCCGAAAATTGATACAAATCGGCCGACGTCTGATCGAGGGGACGACATGGCGACGGTCGAAGGCGCAGCCCTGCAGCTGGACGAGATTCAGGGCATTGTGCTGCGCACCCGGCCGTCACCCTACGTCGGCACCTACATCCTGCTGCGTGTGGACGACCCCGGCGCCGGCCGTGAGCTGATGGGGCGCCTGGCCGGACTGGTCGACTCAGCTGCCAACTGGTGGCAGCCGCCCCTGCCGGCGCTCCTCAACGTCGCCGTGACGTACCGGGGGCTCGAAGCGCTCCAGGTGCCGCAGAGCTCCCTGAACAGCTTCCCCGAGGAGTTCCGGCAGGGCATGGCGGCACGGGCCGAGTTCCTGGGCGACACCGGCGAGAGCGCACCCGCACACTGGGAGCCGCCCTTCGGCACCGGCCAGGTACACGTCGTACTGTCCCTCGTCGCCGCCGACCAGGAGTCACTGGCCGTCGTCCTCGAGCGGGCCCGTCAGGCGCGCGCGCAGCTTCCCGGCCTTCAAGTGGTGTACCGGCAGGACCTCTACCAACTGGCTTCGGGGCACACCAGCTTCGGCTACAAGGACGGCATCAGCAACCCCGCGGTGGAAGGCAGCGGCGCGGACAGCCCACCGGGTGGCGGTCCCGTCCTCAAGGCGGGCGAGTTCGTGCTGGGCTATCCCGACCAGACCGGAAACCTGCCCCCGATGCCGGAGCCGGACGTGCTGGGCCGTAACGGCACGTTCGTGGTCTGGCGGAAGCTGCACACGCGCGTCGCCGCCTTCCGGCAGTATCTCAAGGCGAACGCCGCCGGCCCTGAAGAAGAGTCGCTGCTCGCCGCGAAGATCGTGGGCCGCTGGCCGAGCGGTGCCCCGTTGATCCTGGCGCCCGAGCACGACGACCCGGACCTGGGGGCGGACGAGCAGCGCAACAACGACTTCCTCTACGCGTCCGATCCGCACGGCGCGGTCTGCCCCCGTGGCGCCCACGCCAGGCGTGCCAATCCGCGTGACTCGGAGATCATCGGTGACGTGCACCTCCACCGCCTGATCCGGCGGAGCACCAGCTACGGGCCACCGCTGCCGGCCGGCGCTCTCGACGACGACGGCGCCGACCGCGGCATCGTGTTCATCGCGGTCAACGCGCATCTCGACCGTCAGTTCGAGTTCGTGAAGTCGCAATGGTTCAACGACGGCAACTTCACCGGCCTGGACGTGGAGAAGGACCTGCTCACGGGCGACAACGACGGCTCGGGCGTTTTCACGATCCCGCAACGCCCTGTCCGGCGTCGCCTGCACGGCGTCGAGCGCTTCGTCATCACTCGTGGCGGCGAGTACCTGTTCCTGCCGAGTCTGAGCGCGTTGCGCTGGCTGGCCAACCTTGGTGTCTGAGCCCGCCGTCAGGTGAACCGAGGGTTGCTGACGTCGATGGAGACCATTGTCTGTTCCAGGATCGGGCGGTTCTCCGCATCGCTTCGATAAGCCCGGCGTTTGGTGGGCAGGAGGATCCCGTCCGCCTCCACGGTGTCGTAGACGTACTGTGCCGCGGCGAACCCGCCCGCGATGTCGACGTGATAGTCGTGCCGGCGCAGGAGATGGTCGGGGCCGAAGTAGAAGTCCTGTTGGGTGCTGTGGCCGGCGATGTGGGACGGGAAGGTGGCCCGCACCCCCCGCCAGAGTTCGTCTCCTTCCCGCCATGGTTCGATCTCGGTGACGGCGAAGCCGGGCATCGCCAGCAGGAAGGGCGTGGTGAGATACGTCCACAGCGCATATCCGTTGAAGTAGGCGCGGTCCAGTGGGTCCCACGGGGTGTTGAGGTCGTGCCCTGTGAACGACTTGCGCGGTTCGTCGCGTTCGGCCACGACGCGGCCGTCGAGTTTTTCGATGCTGATTCGGTCGGCGGTGAAGTCGGTCTTCTGGTCGGGAGCGCCGAACGGCATCACGGAGGCGTGCTGCTCGTGCAGCCAGACGGTCATCTCCCGGGGGGGTGGGGTCCTGCGGCATCCCCTTGATGACGAACATGTCGCCACCGCTGACGATGGTGGCGCGAACCGCGGTGAGTGCGTTCCAGCGGTCGAGGCCACCATGGGCGTCGAGGGCCTCTGCGAGCAACGAGTTCATGTCGGTCTCCTGCTCGGTCGTGCCGGGCGGCGGTGGCCGAAGCGGCGTCGATCGGGCGGCCCGGCCCGCCAGCAGGGGTTCGGTGAATGCCCGAATGGTTGATTGCGCAGCGCAATCCCGGGTGAGGCGGCGCCGAACCAGAGGCTCAGTCAGAAGTCACGGACCGCTTTCGTCTCGTAGATGACCGAGCCTGCCTGCAACGGGATCGTCAGTGCCGCAGGGTCGGTCTGCCGACGGGTCGAGAGCGTGCCGTAGACCACGAATCGCGCGCGTGGAGCGAGGCATGAGTGATCTTCCGTCTCTCAGGGCCCGAGGAACTCGGTGGCCGCTGCGGACAACAGCGATGCTGATACCGGCGTCCTCACCGGCACCCCGGCTGTCATCGGAGCGCCTGAACCACGCCGGTCAGCCGCGGGCGAATTCGAGGAGGTCGGCATTGAACCGTTCCGCGAACTCGGGCACCATCGACAGGCCGTGCGGAGCACCCGAGTAGACCTTGAAGGTCACGTCCTTGACGAGCTGTGACGATTTCTGCGCGGAGGCCACGATGGGGACGATCTGGTCGTCGTCGCCGTGAATGATCAGCGTGGGAATGTCGAACGTCTTCAGGTCCTCGGTGAGGTCGGTCTCCGAGAACGCCTTGACGCAGTCGTAGGCGGCCTTGATGCCGACCGTCATGCTCCAGAGCCAGAACTCGTCGCGGGTTCCCTGGGAGACGGTCGTTCCTTCGCGGTTGGCGCCGTAGAAGGGGGCACTGAGGTCTTTGTAGTACTGGGAACGGTCCGTCAGCACGCCTTTCCTGATGTCGTCGAAGACCTCGATCGGCAGCCCCTCCGGATTCGCATCCGTCCTGAGCATCAACGGGGGGATCGCACCCAGCAGGACCGCCTTGGCGACACGGCCCGTGCCGTGCCGGCCGATGTAGCGCGTGACCTCTCCGCCACCGGTCGAGTGACCGACCAGGATCATGTCGCGGAGGTCGAGGGCTTCGGTGACGGAGGCGAGATCGTCGGCGTACGTGTCGAGGTCGTTCCCCTTCCAGGGCTGGCCCGAGCGTCCGCCCCCGCGCCGGTCGTGGGCCACGACCCGGAAGCCGTTGTCCGCCATCAGCATCAGCTGCGGATCCCACGCGTCCGCGATCAGCGGCCAGCCGTGGGAGAAGACCACCGGCTGACCCGATCCCCAGTCCTTGAAATAGATCTGCGTGCCGTCCTCGGCAGTGGCGAAGGCCATGATCGCTCCTCCAACACTTGTCCGGAAGTTCCGCTTCATAAGAATTCAGCGCACGGGCCGCAAGGGGAATGTCACGCAACGACCGGCAGCGGACGCAAAAGGCGACGGAGAGGCCGACAGCGGAAGCGGCCCATGAGCGCGTCGTATCAGCCACGCTACTCGCAGAGCCCCACGCCAGCACGCCGGGCGGACCGCGGCGACCGGACAGGGAACGACGGGTGCGCGACTGAAGGAGCAGCGGGCCCCGAACGGCCCGTGGGGGCAGCGGCCGGTGTCATGAACGGCGATGAGCAGTTGCTGCGCCGCCGCGTGTACGGCCAGGACCAGCAGACCTACGCCACTCTCATAGGCGGCCCGCTGGACGGTCCGCTCACGAGAGCCTGCCGGCCTCGCCCGTGATCCCGATTCTCCGTTGCACCGGTCGAGTCGCACTGCCGATTCGGGATCAGGCATCACTCGCCTGGGGGGCGCTGAGTGTGTAGGTGGTTCCGACGCTGGTCTGCACCCATGCGTCCGGGAGGGCTGCGGCGAGGGTGTGCTGGGCGCGCCAGCCGGTGCAGTGACCGGGGACGATCAGCTCGGGTGCGAGTTCGGTGAGCGCGGCCACCGTCGGGCCGATGACCGGCTCGAAGGCGGGACCGCTCAGGTGGAAGCCGCCGATGAGGGCCAGCAGTTGGCTGACGCCGGTCAGCCTCATGGCGTGCCGGATGATGTTGACCACTCCGGCGTGGCCGCACCCGGTGATGACGACAAGTCCCCGGCCGCGCACGTTGATGACGAGTGCCTGGTCGTCGATGACGGCCGGGTCGTGTCGCCAGCTGTTCCCGTCCCAGGCTTGGTGTGCCTGCGACATGCCGTGCTCGAACTCGGTGACGCGGTCCACCTCGCCGGTGATCAGGATGGCGCCGGCCAGCAGCGACGGCTGCCGCCGCTCGATCACCTCGAACCCTTCGCGTTCCAGGGCACCCCGTGACAGGGTCGGCATCTCCAGACCCTGGCCGGCGGGCAGTGCCAGGCGGCGGCGGGTCCAGACCGCGGGGTGGACGGTCAGCGGCAGGCCGGAGCGCCCGCGCAGCCGGGCCAGGCCGTCGAAGCCGCCCGCGTGGTCGAAGTGCCCGTGGCTGAGCACGACGCCCTGCAGGCCGCCGACATCGATGCCAAGACGCTCGGCGTTCACCGCCAGCGCGTCAGGCGACGCTCCGGTGTCGAACAGCAGCGTGCTGCTTGCGTTCCCGCTCTGGACGGTGACCAGGGCGGAGAAGCCGTGCTCGGCACGCAGCCCCGCGAGGGCCTCTCCGCCGGCGAACT
Organism: Streptomyces sp. NPDC001153; assembly: GCF_053598315.1. Taxonomy (NCBI): domain Bacteria; kingdom Bacillati; phylum Actinomycetota; class Actinomycetes; order Kitasatosporales; family Streptomycetaceae; genus Streptomyces; species Streptomyces sp. NPDC001153. The sequence continues at coordinate 145,654 of NZ_JBSFJZ010000024.1, read as the reverse complement.
GCCGCGCGGCGGTGCGCCCGGCGCCCACCGACGCCCGGGTGACTCCCTCGGCAGAGGCCAGCAGGGCGTCGAAGGTGTTGTCGACCATCGTCGTGACCCTGACCTCGTCGGCCTCGGGCAGCGTCACCGGCTCGACGGCCGGCCCCTCCGCGATGCGAGGCGCCGTCCACGCCGCCTCGGTCGCCGAGTGCCCATGATCGTCGCACATGCTAGAAAGCGCCTCCCCGCCCATACGACCGGCCGGCGAAGCAGGACCAGGTACAAGCCGCAGGCCCACGGCGGTCGCGCCGGCCGGACCGGCCGCAGGCGCCGTGCGGCGGGGTCATGCTTCCACCCGCGCGGGCGGGACGACGACGTCGATGAGCCCGGTGGCCACGTCGTACACGAGCCCTGAGACGAAGACTCCGGCCCGAAGCTTCTGCTTGAGGGTTTCGACGTCGACGCGGACGGCGGTGACCGGGTCGGTGACCGCCTTGGCGTCCAGGTCTCCGGCCGGAACTTCGAAGTAATCGGCCAGCAGTTCGGGGAACGCGGCCAGGTCCGTGATGCCGCAGTCGGTGTGGTGCAGGACCGCATAGTGGTTGTCACCCGGGCGAGGGCCGCCCGTGCGGGCCTGCACGACCTTGGAGAGCATCTCCAGCGTTCGGAGTGTCGCGGGCGTGACCCGCCCTCCGACGTTGCGGATCACCGCCGCCTCGCCGAGCTCGAGCCCGAGCACGGTGGACGGGTCGACACGTGGGTCGACGCAGCCGATGACCGTCAGACTGCCGCTGGGCATGATCTTGAGACTGGCGAATGATCCGCCGTCGGCGAACCCGGCGTTCCGCTTGGCTAGCTCGTCCGTGTCGATCACTGTGCCGGTAACCCCGTCTCGCTCTGAGCGTGGCCCCCTGGTGACGCCGACGGCGACCTCCCGTTGCCGCCCATCCTGGCCCGCCGCTGCCTCCCATGCCACTCGGCTCTGCGACACATGGTGATCACGCAGGTCAACGGATTAATGATCATGATTCGGCACGAAGCCGAGGTCTCGGACAGCGGTGACAAACGGAATCATCGCCGGCCAGGACACGCTGAGCGACCGCGCTTGATGCGGCGCTGCACGGAGCCCCATGACCGGCCGGTCCGGCCGGGTCGACCACGGCGGTGATCTCGGTGATGTGGCCGTCGGTGACGTGATGGTGAAGGCGAGGAGGGAAGGCGGGGTGCCCTCCTTGCTCCAGGAGATGATGTCGGGGTGGACGGTCGCCGCATGTCCTCGTGCCGGGCTGCCGGCCACTCGCGTGCGGGTGGCTACTTCGGTGGCCCGAGCGGAGCCCTTGCGTTCACTCGTCCTGAAAACTCCCGGAGGATCAGCTCGCCGGCAGGGAAGTCTGCCCTGAAGGCGCCGGAGTCAACGCGCGTGGTCACGGTGGTCGTGCCCTGGGGAGCGTTGTGCCAGGGCTTGGGAGCGTGTGATGACCTCGTCCGTGGACACGGCGCCGAGGCCGGCGAGTACGTCTTCCAGGGCGCCCAGCCATAGCCGGTAGTAGTGGTATGGCTCGTCCTGCTCCCGTGAGGCTGTCCAGGCGGTGATCCGGGCGATCAGCGCGGTCTGGAATTCCGGCCAGCTGAAGACGCCCGCCTCGTACAGGGTGACGGCCATGCCGAAGGCACGGCTTTCCCACGGCTCGGCGAACACCAGCTCGCCGTTGGAGCGGGGAGGTGCTGCCGGGCCCTCGGCGTCCAGCGGCGTGCTCACGGTGTCCCCACCCTGGCTACGCCGACCATCGCATCCCTGGTGATCAGCGGCACGAGTTCTTCTTCCGTGAGGCGCTCGGTGCCGGGTGGACGCTCGGGCAGTACGAGCCAGCGCACCTCGCTGGTGGAGTCCCGGACGATGATCCGCACATCGTCGTCGAGCGTGAGTCCCATCTCGGCCAGCACCGTGCGCGGCTCCCTGACCATGCGCGCGCGGTAGGCGGGGTCCTTGTACCAGCTCGGCGGCAGGCCGAGGACCGGCCACGGGTAGCACGAGCACAGCGTGCACACCACGACGTTGTGGGTGGTCGGGGTGTTCTCGACCACGACGATGTGCTCGCCCTGCTGTCCCGAGAAGCCGAGTTCCTTGATGGCGGCGGTGCCGTCCTCGAGCAGACGCCGCCGGTAGTCGGGGTCCGTCCACGCCCTGGCGACGACCTTGGCACCGTTGAGTGGACCCACGCTCGTCTCATAGCGGGTGATGATCGCGTCCATGGCCTTCGGGTCGATCAGGCCGCGCTCGGTGAGCAGTTGCTCGAGTGCCTCGGTGCGCAGCGCCACGGAAGGGCTCTCGTCGGAGCCGCCGGTGGTGGTCATGCGGTGGTCTCCAGATAGCTCTCGTACATGTCCACGGTGACGGTGAAGAGTTCGGCATCGGCGCCCCACAGTTCCCGTGAGTCGAACCGCACCGAGTAGACGTGTTCGGGGTTCTCGCCCATGAAGTGCGCATTGGTGTCCGGCAGCACATGGGCGGGCTGGATGATCTCGACGACTCCGCTGTGTCCCCGGACGTAGCGCGGCAGTCGAGTGTGCCCGGGCACGGACATGTTCCTGGCGCGTACGCGATCGCCTACGCCGAAGGCCGGTGAGGTCTCCACGGACCGCAGTGAGCCCTCGGCGGTGGGGGCGTACCGGGGCGGGGCCGGTTCCGGGAGCGGTGGCTCCTCCACGTGTTCGCCGTGCAGGTTACGGGCGCGGGCCTCGACCGCACCGGGCGCCAGCACGGAGTGTTCGGTGAGCATCAGCTCTCCGGCGTTGAGCCATCGCCCGAAGTAGCCGTCGTCCAGGTAGGCGGCGCGGTCCAGGCGCTCCAACGCATGCCGGAAGGCATCCGTGTTGACGCCGCCGAAGGCAACGCGGCTGGAGAGAATCGCCAGCGCGAATGCCTTGCGCTCCCAGTCCTCCGCGAAGACGCGCTCCTCGCGATCCGGTGGATGAACGCGTCCCCAGCCCTGGGTGCCTCCCATGTCGGCAATACCGTCCATGCCATGGCCTCTCATTTGCCGCAAAGGCGGACATGTCCATCGTATTTGGCTGATGCGTATGTGGCTGATGTCTGTGACGTCACGCCGTACGCCGTACTGCATCGTTCACTGCGTCGGCGACGAGGCGGCTCGGCCCGGTCATTGGGCCCGATGCAGCCGGTGTTCAAGCGGCCGGGGTCCGCCGCCCGGGTCGGTTCATGTCCTCGACGGTCGGTCGACGAAGGCGGCCGCGGCCTGTTCATCTGCACTCAGCTCACACACGACCGGAGTATCCGCTACACCAACGACGCGACGGCGGTCTGGGCCGAGCAAGCCCTCTCCCGTCCCGCGGAGGACCCCTGCGGCGACGCGTCGTGTACCGAGGCGCTCAGGCTCACCCGCGCCTGCCGTGCCGGCCGGAGGAACCATGGCGTGGTGGCGGTGGCTGCGAGTCGTCAGCGGCCGGCCGCGATCAGCGCAGCAGGACGCCGAAGACCATGTGGAAGAAGGCGTCGAAGGGAGCGGAGGTCTTGTCGGCCCGGGCCGCGATCAGCGTGCCCTCCCAGGCGCTGAGGATGAACAGCGCGGCCTCCTCGACGTCGAGAGCGGCGTCCAGCTCACCTGCTTCCCGGGCTTCGGTGAGCACCCGCCGGATATGCGCGGCCCACCGTTGGAATCCGCCCTGGACGGCGGAGCGGATCTCCTCGGAGTGGTCCGCCACCTCGGCGCCGAGATTGCCCACCAGGCATCCGCGGGCGAAGCCGCTGTCGACCGTGTCCGCGCCCAGGAACTCGAAGTGCGCCCGAAGCCGCTCCAGAGCAGGGCGCCCGGGCGTGTCGAGCAGGTCGAACCGCAACCCGGCGGCGTAGCGGCTCAGTGCCTCGAGGGCGCTCTCCTCCTTGCTGGCGAAGTGGTTGTAGAACGAGCCCTTGGGAGCCCCGGCCGCCGAGGTGATGTCGCTGATGCCCGTGGCATGGAAGCCCCGCGTGCGGAACTGCTCCAGGGCTGCCTGCGCGATCTCCTCGCGCTTGGACGCGCGTGCCATCCTCACCACCACCTCCCGGTCAATATGTCCGGTCGCCTTACCGCAGGTCAAACCCAGGCCACCGGGGAAGCGGCCCCCGCCCACATCGACACGTGGCCCACGTCTCGGCCCTCGGACCTGCTTGACTAAGTTTAAAGCGACCGGTCATATTGAAGTGACCGGTCATATTGGATGCCGGTCCCGCCCCAGCCTCGGCCCTCCGCGTGTCGGTCAGAGGCAGCACCGAGGAGAAGCGTCATGTCCGCGTACCGAGCATTCGAGGCCACCGGCGTGCACCAGCTCCGGCTCGTCGAGCGCGAGCTGGTCGACCCGGAGCCCGGACATGTCCGGCTCAGGGTGGAGGCGTGCGGTGTCTGCCACTCCGACGTGCTGGCGGTGGAGGGACTGCGCCCCGACCCGTCACGCCCCGTCGTCCCCGGCCACGAGATCGTCGGTGTGATCGATGCCGTGGGCGCGGGTGTCACCGCCTGGCGGCCCGGCGACCGCGTCGGCGTCGGCTTCCTGAACGGGCACTGCTGGCAGTGCGAACCGTGCCGCCGCGGCGACTTCGTCAACTGCCTCGACCAGGCACAGACCGGCACCACCATCGACGGCGGATACGCGGAGGTGACCTACGCCCGCGCGAGCGGACTGGTGCGCATCCCCGACGGCATGCCCGCCATCGAGGCGGCCCCGCTGCTGTGCGCCGGACTGACCACCTTCACCGCGCTCCAGCAGGCCTCCACCCGCGCGGGCGCCCTGGTCGCCGTGCAGGGGATCGGCGGGCTGGGGCACCTGGCCCTGCAGTACGCACGCAGCCTCGGACACCGTGTGGCCGCCATCGCCCGCGGCCAGGAGAAGGAGAAACTCGCCAGGGAGCTGGGCGCCCACGAGTACATCGACAGCACCGGCACCGACCCCGGCGCGGCGCTGGCCGACCTGGGTGGCGCCTCGGTCATCGTCGCCACGGCATCCAGCGGTACGTCCATGAACCCGCTGGTCCGCGGCCTGGCCCCGGGCGGCAGCCTGGTCGTGGTCGGTGCCGCCCCCGACCCGCTGACGGTCGCCACGGCCGACCTGATCTTCGGCACCCGCCGCATCGTCGGCAGCCTGACCGGATCGTCGATCCAGAACGAGGACAACCTCGCCTTCAGCCTCGCCCACGGCATCCGCCCCGCCACCGAGACCATGCCCTTCACCCGCGCCATGGACGCCTACGAGCGGATGCTCTCGGGCAAGGCCCGCTTCCGCGTCGTCCTGGACATGGACGCCTGACCACGCCACGACCCGCGCCGCCGGGCAGGCGAGTCCCGGCCCGCGCCCCTGGCAATCCCCTTGAGGTTTCCCCACATGACCGACATGGTCGACACGACAGAGCACACCAGCACGGCCCCGCGCGGCAGCGGGCCTGCGCGTTCAGCCGCCGGCATCGTCCCCCAAGTCAACGGTGCCGATGCAACCCGCGCTGCACGGATCAGGCTGCTGTCCATCTCCCTCGGCACCGCCGGCCTCGGCGGAGCCTGGCAGGCGGCGGTAACCACCTTTCCGCCCGCTCTGCAGGTCAGCGACGCGCTGTTCACCGTCAGCGGTCTCATCTGGTTGGTGTTGCTGGCCCAGTACCTGCGCCATGGCGGGACCAGGTGGCGCAACCTGCGCCACGACCTGCGTCATCCCGGCGATGGCTTCACCCTCGGGTACGTCCCCATCATCGGCATGCTGATCACAGGCCACTTCTCGCGGTACGGGATCACAGGCCCACGATGGGCCTACGCCGTGTTCGTCACCCTGGCCGCCCTCATCGCCGCACGCCTGCTCGCCCACTGGCTCACGGGTGCTCTGAGCGCAACAGTCCTGCACCCGGGCTACCTGCTGCCCGTCTCCTCCGCACCGTTCGTGGCGAGTGCTGTCGCCTCCACGCTCAGACTGCCCGATGTCGCTGACGCCGCCTTCGCGGTGGGGCTGTTGTACTGGCTCGCCTTCGGCACCGTCATCCTCGGCGGCCTCGTCACCGGTGGCCCCCTGCCCGGGCCCGCCCGCCCGGCCCTCACCGTCCTGACCATCCCGCCGGCGACCGGCGGAATCGCCTGGACCGCCGCTCACAAGGGCGTCTTCGATGCCGTCGGATACGGCTTCGCCGGGACCCTGCTCTTCACCGTCCTCCTCGTCGTCTTCCTCCTCCCCGAGCTGCGCCAGCCCTCGTTCCATCCGGGCCTGTGGATCTTCAGCTTCCCCATAGCGGCAAGCACCAATTTCGCCATCCGCTGGATCCACGCGTCCGAACTTCCCGGTGGGCCGGCCCTCACCGGCATCCTCCTTGCCGGTGCGACCTCGGCGCTGGGCCTGCTGGCCGCGGCGACCCTGCTCCACCGCGCCCGGCGAGCGCTTCCCAGCTGACTTCCGCTCCGGCCGCGGAGAGATGCCCGCCGGAGGCATCACCTCGTCCTCGTGTGCTGACCAGCCCCGGTTCACCGGAGGGTGAGAGCCCGCAGCCCCGTTCGCGGGCCGACCCCGATTCCCCCCGGCAATGTGCCCTGACCCGCCGAGATATCTCGAGGAGCCATCATGCCCAAGCTCGACCGCCACGACGCCGTCTTCGTTCTCGACCTCGGTGACGGGGAGAACCGCTTCCACCCCGACTGGATCGCCTCGGTCAACGCAGCCCTGGACGAGGTGGAGAAGTCGGAAGGGCCCCGCGCCCTGGTGACCGCTGCGACCGGGAAGTTCTACTCCAACGGTCTCGATCTCGAATGGCTCGCCGCGCACAGCGACGAGCACCTGGACTACGTCAGCTCCGTCCACGCTCTGTTCGCAAGGTTCCTGTCCCTCCCACTGATCACCGTAGCCGCGCTGCAAGGACACACGTTCGCCGCCGGAGCGATGTTCTCCCTGGCCCACGACTTCCGTCTCATGCGCGCCGACCGCGGCTTCTGGTGCCTGCCCGAGGCAGAGATCAACATCCCCTTCACCCCGGGCATGTCCGCCCTCATCCAGTCCCGGCTGACCCCGCAAACGGCCCACCAGGCCATGGTCTCCGCCCGTCGTTTCGGCGGCCAGGAAGCCGCAGCCGCCGGAATCGTCGATCAGGCCGTGGACGAGGGCGCCCTGCGCACTGCCGCCCTCGAACTTGCCCAGGCTCACGCGAGCAAGGCCGGCGACAGCCTCGGAACCATCAAGACGCGCATGTACGCCCCTGCCCTCACCAAGCTCCGCGACACGACCAACCCGCTGGGCTGACGCCCTACCGGATCGTCGGCCCGGGCGGGGCACGAAGACTGCCAACTGACCTCCCGGCGGGTGATCGCCACCGTGCGGATGCGCCGCGGCAAGGCAACCAACTCCCGCGGCGCCCCGGATTTCGTCAGCGCGGCACCGGCCACCGCCCTGGCACCCGCTTCTCCCTCACCACCGGCATGAACCTCTCCGACCGGGCCACGGCCCGCCTCGCGGATCAAAAGTCACGCCTGCATACCTCTCACAGCGTGTGCGGTCACGTCATCGACGAGGTTCCTGCCATCGATTGTCGGCGACGGCTGAATTGTGGTTCTGGATCACTTTCAGTGCCAGAGCCACGGCGGATCACCGAAACCGCGATCATGAACGGCCTTGCGCGGCGAGGAGCTCTTGTTGTTGTGGCCTTCGACGGCGCCGGAGCTGTAGCGCAGGCTGAGACCGGCGACGACGCCGTCGAGGTCCTGGCCGAGGCCGGTCACGAAGGTGCGCAGGGCAGGCAGGTCGTCTGCCTGGACGCTGGTGATCCACTGGTCCAGGTCCCGGCCCTTGCGGTTGTTCATGAGCTCGGCGAACACGCGGACGTGGCCGGGGGTGCGGTCGAGTGCGAGGCAGCGGGCCAGGATCTCCTTGAGGCGCTGTGCCTGGTCGTCGGTGAGACGGTTCTTAACGACGCTCTCGCCGCCGGTGCAGCCGCGCTCGCGTACGTCCTCGAACAGGCGGCGGGCGATGACGCAGCCCTCGGCCCATCGCTGGTGGAGGTAGGGCTTGTGTGGGTCGAGGATGCTGGTGCGGCCGGCCCACCGTCCGACCAGAGTTCGTCCGCGCTCGCCGCGTGGGCGAGGCGGCGGACGGTGTGGCGAGCCAGTCCGAGCTCACGGCCGATCGCTCGCGGCCCAACTCCCTTGTCGAGGAGGGCGTGGACGGCGGCATGCTGGGCTGTCCGCGGTCCCGAGGGGGAGACCGGTTCGAGATCCAGCGTCACCATCACCCCAGTGACCTGGACCGTGGCGGAGTCGTGCGGTTCGCGAAGCAGAGCGCGACGCTGGACGACGGTCTTCTCGACGGCCTCGGCAAGGTCCGACCAGATGTGCCACCGACGAACCTCGCACCGCGGTGGCCCTGGCCGCACGCCGCCGCAAGACCGAAGCCGCCCTTGACCGCGTCCACCAGGCCATCGCCCGGCTCCGACGCGAGAAAGCCCAGGTCAGCGCCGCCGACCTCGCCCGTCGAGCGGACGTCTCACGCACCTTCCTCTACGACAACGTCGAGGCCAGAGCCGCGGTCGCCGCGGCGATGGCTCAGGCCGGCGAACACCAATCCCGCACGCTCGCCGAACAGGACGACGAACGCGAAGCGACCTGGCGCGAACGCGCCCTGAACGCCGAGGACGCCCTCAAAGCCGGCTCACCACCGACAACCGCACCCTCGACGAGCGACTCAAGGCCGCCCGCTCGAACCTGCGCTTCCAGGACCGGCGCGTCGCCGACCTCGAAGCCCGCATCGCCGAACCGGCACCGACGTCCTGATCCCTCCCGCGGCAGGCAGCACCACCGCCCCAGTTCCCGCGAGGACCTGTACAAGAGGCCACTTGGACAGGGAAATTGCAACTTCGACATGGCTCGCGGAGGCAGCTACCTTCGTCTGGTCCTCGGTGGTCGCCACGGTCGCACAGGGATTCCTTCAGGCTGGGCCGGCCGCGACGGGATGAGTCGGTCACGCCCCACGAACCCTCGCCCCCATGCGTAAGCCACCGAACCGGGTCCACGCCAGGCAGCCCAACCAGGGAGAGACGCATGCCCCATCTTGCTCTGTACACATTCGGCGTCCTGAAGTCACCTCTCGCCGATCCCGCACCTCTCACGCGCGAGTTCTACGACATGGGTGAGGCCGTCTACCGGAAGATCAGTCAGCACCCCGGATACCTCGCGCGTGCCGAAGCGGCAGGCGGTGACCGGGGCATGCTCTTCGAGGCGGACTGGGGTGCATGGGGAGAGTTCGCCGTACCGACCTGGTACGGCAAGGGCCGTACGGTGGAAACCACCGCGCTGGCCGCGACCCTCTCGCTCTGGACCGACCTGCGCCCCGCCTTCGACGCCGTCTACACCGGTCTGCACCGTGAGGCGCTGAACAGGCGTTACGACTGGTTCGAGAGGACAGGGCACCCGAATTACGTGTGCTGGTGGGTCTCCGACGGCGTGATACCCACCTGGCGGGACGGGGTTTCCAGGCTGGAGCACCTCCACGACCACGGCTCCGCGCCGCACGCCTTCACCTTCCACCACTCGTTCGCCCCGGACGGAACTCCGACCAGGATCAAAGGCATAGGGCCGAAGAGCGACCAGGTTCCCTGACGAGGAAGCCTGAACGACTCCCACAAGGATGCCTTCCGCAACCTGGTCCGCGACCGGCTCGGGGGTGTGCACAACCGCACGACGCCACGCGGGTCGGCCGACGATCGGTGAAACCGCAGGTCAGCCCAGCTTGCGGAAGAGTCCCTCCTGCACCACGGACACGATCAGCTGCCCTGAGAGGTTGTAGATGCGGCCCCGGGCCAGACCGCGGCTGCCCACCGCGATCGGCGACTCCTGGTCGTACAGGAACCACTCGTCCGCGCGGAACGGCCGGTGGAACCACATGGCGTGATCCAGCGAGGCCATGTCGAAGTTCCGCGGCCCCCACAGCGGCTCGACCGGGATGCGGACAGCGTCCAGGAGGGTCATGTCACTGGCGTAGGTCAGCGCGCACGTGTGCACCAGCGGGTCGTCGCCGAGCGGTCCGACCGCGCGCATCCACACCGCACTGCGCGGCTCGGCGCCCTTGATGTCCTCGGCGTTCCAGCGCAGGCGGTCGACATAGCGGATGTCGAAGGGCTGGCGGCGCGCCATCCGCTCCAACTGCTCCGGGAGTGCGCCCAGGTGCTTGCGGATCTCCTCGGAGACCGTCGGCAGCGATTCCGGGTCGGGCACCTCACGGGCCGGCGGCAGCTGGTGCTCGAACGGTCCTTCCTCGGGCTTGTGAAAGGAGGCGGTCAGATTGAAGATCGTGCGGCCCTGCTGCACGGCCGTGACCCGGCGCGTGGTGAACGACCGGCCGTCGCGGACCCGCTCCACCTGGTACACGATGGGCACGCCGGGGCGGCCCGGGCGCAGGAAGTACGCGTGCAGCGAGTGCACCGGGCGATCGCCGTCCGTGGTGCGGCCGGCGGCGACCAGCGCCTGGCCCGCCACCTGGCCGCCGAAGACACGCTGCAGCGACTCCTGCGGGCTGCGACCACGGAAGATGTTGACCTCGATCTGCTCCAGGTCGAGCAGGTCGACCAGTCGCTCGGCCGGGTTCGTCGTCATCGATGGGATTCTCCTGGGCTCACTACTGGTCGACAAGGGCTCACAGCTGACCGACATCGGTGACGCGCACGACCGCACGGCCCTCGGCGTCCGAGGCAGCGAGGTCGATCTCGGCGCTGATGCCCCAGTCGTGATCGCCGTTCGGGTCGTCGAAGATCTGGCGGACGCGCCAGAGGCCGTTCGCCGGCTCCTCGCTGATGACCAGCAGCTTGGGACCGCGGGCGTCGGGACCGGTACCGAGGTCGTCGTACTCGTCCCAGTACTTGTCCATCGCCTCGCCCCAGGCGTCGGCGTCCCAGCCGGACTCGGCGTCCATCTCGCCGAGCTCCTCGACCTGATCGAGGGCGGCCAGCTCCACGCGACGGAACATGGCGTTGCGGACCAGGACCCGGAAGGCGCGCGCGTTGGTGGTGATCGGCTTCACCTCGTCGGCCTTCTCCTGGGCCTCCTCGGCCGTCATCTCCTCCGGATTCGCGAGCTGCTCCCACTCGTCCAGCAGGCTGGAGTCCACCTGCCGGACCATCTCGCCGAGCCACTCGATCAGATCCTGCAGATCCTCGGACTTCAGGTCGTCCGGGATGGTGTGGTCGAGGGTCTTGTAGGCGCTGGCCAGGTAGCGCAGCACGATGCCCTCCGTGCGGGCCAGCTCGTAGAAGGACACCAACTCGGTGAAAGACAGCGCCCGTTCGTACATGTCCCGGATGACCGACTTCGGCGACAGCGGGTGGTCGCCGACCCAGGGGTGGCTCTTGCGGTAGGTGTTGTACGCGTGGAAGAGGAGCTCCTCCAGCGGCTTCGGATAGGTGATGTCCTGGAGGCGCTCCATGCGCTCCTCGTACTCGACGCCGTCCGCCTTCATCGCGGCCACGGCCTCGCCCCGCGCCTTGTTCTGCTGGGCGACGAGGATCTGCCGCGGGTCGTCCAGGGTGGACTCGACGACGGAAACCATGTCGAGGGCGTAGGACGGCGACTCGGGGTCGAGGAGTTCGAACGCGGCGAGGGCGAACGTGGACAGCGGCTGGTTGAGCGCGAAGTCCTGCTGCAGGTCGACGGTGAGCCGGACGATACGGCCCTCGGCGTCGGGCTTGTCGAGCTTCTCCACGATCCCGCCGTCGAGCAGCGACCGGTAGATCGCGATCGCCCGGCGGACGTGCCTCAGCTGCTGCCTGCGCGGCTCGTGATTGTCCTCCAGAAGGTGGCGCATCGCCTCGAACGCATTGCCCGGGCGGGCGATCACCGACAGCAGCATCGTGTGCGTCACCCGGAAACGCGAGGTCAGCGGCTCCGGTTCCGACTCGATCAGCTTCTGGAAGGTGTTCTCCGTCCAGCCGACAAAACCCTCCGGCGCCTTCTTGCGCACCACCTTGCGCCGCTTCTTCGGGTCGTCGCCCGCCTTCGCCAGCGCCTTCTCGTTCTCGATGACGTGCTCCGGCGCCTGCGCCACGACGAGGCCGGCCGTGTCGAAACCGGCCCGGCCGGCCCGGCCCGCGATCTGGTGGAACTCCCGGGCCCGCAGCGTGCGCACGCGGCTGCCGTCGTACTTCGTGAGGGCGGTGAACAGCACGGTGCGGATGGGCACGTTGACGCCCACGCCCAGCGTGTCCGTGCCGCAGATGACCTTCAGCAGACCGGCCTGGGCGAGCTTCTCCACCAGGCGCCGGTACTTGGGCAGCATGCCGGCGTGGTGCACGCCGATGCCGTGCCGGACGTAACGGGAGAGGTTGCGGCCGAACTTGGTGGTGAAGCGGAAGTTGCCGATCAGCTCGGCGATCTGGTCCTTCTCCTCGCGTGAGCACATGTTGATGCTCATCAGCGCCTGTGCCCGCTCCACGGCCTGCGCCTGCGTGAAGTGCACGATGTACACGGGGGCCTGCTTGGACTCCAGCAGGTCGGTGAGCGTCTCGGTGAGCGGCGTGAGCTGGTACTCGTAGGAGAGCGGCACCGGGCGGGTCGCCGAGCGGACCACCGACGTGGGGCGACCGGTGCGGCGGGTGAGGTCCTTCTCAAAGAAGGACACATCGCCCAAAGTGGCCGACATCAGGATGAACTGCGCCTGGGGGAGCTCGAGCAACGGGATCTGCCAGGCCCAGCCACGGTCGCCCTCGGCGTAGAAGTGGAACTCGTCCATGACGACCTGGCCGACATCCGCGTCCTTGCCGTCGCGCAGCGCGATCGACGCCAGCACCTCGGCGGTGCAGCAGATCACGGGTGCGTCGGCGTTCACGGAGGCGTCGCCGGTGAGCATGCCCACGTTCTCGGTGCCGAACAGCTTGCACAGCTCGAAGAACTTCTCGGACACCAGCGCCTTGATCGGGGCCGTGTAGAAGGTGACCTCGTCCCGGGCCAGCGCGGCGAAGTGCGCCCCCGCGGCGATCATGCTCTTGCCCGAGCCGGTGGGCGTCGAGACGATCACGTTCGCCCCGGAGACCACCTCGATCAGCGCCTCCTCCTGATGGGGGTAGAGGGTGAGGCCGCGTTCCTGCGCCCACGACTCGAAGGCTTCGTACAGGGCGTCGGGGTCGGCGGTCGGCGGCAGCTGATCGATGAGGGTCACGCACCCATCTTGCCTGGCCTTGCCCCCCAGAGGGGAATCGGCTGTGGGCAGGAAGATCATGGCCGCTACGCTGTGTCGCCGACGCAGCGTCAGCGCACCAGGTCAACTGGACAGCGGCACACGAGGAATGGGGCGGGAAGCGGCCATGATGGGACCAGCACACTCACTGTCGGGGGCCGCGGCCTGGCTCGGGGTCGGAGCCGCTGCTGCGGCGGCGGGGCATCCGATGCCCTGGCCGGTTCTCCTCGTGGGGGCTCTGATCTGTGCCGGTGCCGCGCTCGCCCCGGACCTCGACCACAAGGCCGCGACCATCTCGCGCTCCTTCGGTCCGATCTCCCACTGGATCTGCGAGATCGTGGACAAGCTGTCGTACGCCGTCTACAAGGCGACCCGGATGAAGGGCGACCCGCGCCGCAACGGCGGTCACCGCACGCTGACGCACACCTGGCTGTGGGCGGTCCTGCTCGGTGCCGGCTGCTCCGCCGCGGCGATCGCGGGCGGCCGCTGGGCCGTGCTGGCGATCCTGTTCGTGCACATGGTGCTGGCGATCGAGGGGCTGCTGTGGCGGGCGGCACGGGGCTCCAGCAGCGATGTCCTGGTCTGGCTGCTGGCGGCGACCACCGCGTGGATTCTCGCGGGCGTCCTGGACAAGCCGGGCAACGGCTCCGACTGGCTGTTCTCGGCGCCGGGGCAGCAGTACCTGTGGCTGGGCCTGCCGATCGTGCTCGGTGCGCTGGTGCACGACATCGGGGATGCCCTGACGGTGTCCGGCTGCCCGATCCTGTGGCCGATCCCCCTGGGCCGCAGGCGCTGGTACCCCGTGGGGCCGCCGAAGGCGATACGGTTCCGGGCCGGGAGCTGGGTGGAGCTGAAGGTGCTGATGCCCGTGTTCATGCTGCTCGGCGGCGTGGGTTGCGCGGCGGCCCTCAACGTCATCTGAGGCACTCCTCGCATCTGAGCTGTCCCTCGGATCTGAGCCACTCCTCGCATCCGAGGCGCCTCTCTCCAACGCCCCGGCACCTGGCCCGAGGCACCCCTCGGGATCAGGTCGTCCCGCCGGCCTCCGCCTCGCCGTACCGGCGCTCGAAGCGGGCGATACGGCCCTCGGTGTCGACCGTGCGGGCCTTGCCCGTGTAGAAGGGGTGGCTCTCGGAGGAGATCTCCACGTCGATCACCGGGTAGGTCTGGCCGTCGTCCCACTCGATGGTCTGCTCGCTCCGAGCGGTCGAGCGGGTCAGAAACGCGTAGCCGGCGGCACGGTCGCGGAACACCACAGGGTGGTAGTCGGGGTGCTTGTCCTGCTGCATGGCGGCTCCTCGGGCGGTGCGGTCGGGCAGGGCGTGGGCGGGCCTGCCGGGGCCCGCGGATCAGCCGGACAGGGAGTCCTCGTCGACGATGTGCATCGCGGCCTCCTCGGCGGACGCGGCGGCGCCGTCGATACCGACGTCGGTGGCGACGAGGGCCGCCTCCTCGTCCTCGTGCGCCCCCTCGTCCGGGGCCACCAGCCGGCCGGAGCGGAGGTTGCCGACCTCGTTGTCGAGGGGTTCCCCGTCGGTGTCGTGGTCACCGATGTCGTCGCCGTCGCGGGCGACGAGGTCGGGCTGCTCCTCGGCGAGCCGCTGGTCCAGGGTCTCGCCCGCCTGGCGTTCGGCCGCCGTCACCCCGATGTGCTCCACCGCCCAGGGACGCTCGGGAGGGGACCAGCCACGGTCGAGCGGGTCCGCGACGCCGTCGAAGTCCAGTGTGTCCTCGACGTCGAGCACCCCCGAATCCTCCCGGATCTCCGAGGGATCGGGCTGGTAGACGTCGTCCCCCCAGCCGTCGGCGCTGTCCACGAGTACCTCCAGGTGGTGAGGACGGCCGTGTGCCACCACAACGGACGGCGAGCCGCCGGCACGTGTGGCACGAGGGTCACACTCCGCGAACCGGATGGTTCCGGGGCGTTCCCCGCACCGGTGCCGTTCTCCAGACTTCCACCCCTGCTCGGGACCGCGCAACGGCACGGGCACCGGTCATCGCCCGCACCCGGACACCGGCACCGGTCACAGCCCACTGGGCGCCCGCGCCCCATGACCCGACTGCCCAAAGCGTCGGCAGGCGCGACCGCGCACCCGCCCGCCGTGGACCCGCTCGGTCAGGCGTCGGCAGCCCCTCCTGGCAGCCCGCGCGCCGGGTCCCGGCGGCCCGAAGCGCCCGGGGGCAGGGGCGCGCACCTGTCCGCTGTGATCTGGCGGGGGTCGGTGTCGGTGGCGGCCCCCGCTGTGATCTGGCGGGGGTCGGTGTCGGTGGCGGCCCCCGCTGTGATCTGGCGGGGGTCGGTGTCGGTGGCGGCCCCCGCTGTGACCCGGCAGGGGCAGCGCAGCCCCGCAGGCGGCCCCCCCGGCGCGCGCCGGCCTGCGAGGGTCCGGTCCTCCCAAGAACCGACGACCGCGGCCACGGCACCCGGCGGCGCACCCCCGGGTACTGCCGGCAGCGCCGCCGCGATCGCGGGGACCGGCCTTGCCCCCCGGGCACTGCGCCGCGGTACCGGCCACCCGGGGGCTCGCCGGATGCTCACCCGTGCCAGGACCGCCACAGCGCCGCGTATGCGCCGTCCGCCGCGACCAGCTCGTCATGGCTGCCGAGCTCGCTGACGCGGCCCTCCTCCACGACGGCGATCACGTCCGCGTCATGGGCGGTGTGCAGGCGGTGGGCGATGGCGACCACGGTGCGGCCGTCCAGCACCCGGGCCAGGGAGCGCTCCAGATGCCGGGCTGCGCGCGGGTCCAGCAGCGAGGTCGCCTCGTCCAGGACCAGCGTGTGCGGATCGGCGAGCACGAGCCGGGCCAGCGCGATCTGCTGGGCCTGGGCGGGGGTCAGCGCAAGCCCGCCGGAGCCGACCTCGGTGTCCAGGCCGTCGTCCAGTGCCCGCGCCCAGCCGTCCGCGTCGACCGCCCCCAGCGCCGCCCACAGCTCGGCATCCGTGGCATCGGTGCGGGCCAGCAGGAGGTTGTCGCGCAGGGAGCCGACGAAGACGTGGTGTTCCTGGTTGACCAGGGCGACGTGCGAACGGACGCGTTCCGCCGGCATTCGGGACAGCTCGGCACCGCCCAGGGTGATCCGGCCGTCGCGGGGCGCGTAGATCCCGGCGAGCAGCCGGCCCAGGGTGGACTTGCCCGCACCCGAGGGGCCGACCAGGGCCAGCCGGGTGCCCGGGGCGACCTCTAGGGACACCTTGCGCAGCACGTCGACGCCCTCGCGGTAGCCGAAGCGGACCCGGTCGGCCAGCACGTCCCGCCCGTCCGGCGCCAGCGAGGCGTCCCCGGCGTCCGGCTCGATGTCCCGCACGCCGACCAGACGGGCCAGCGACACCTGGGCGACCTGCACCTCGTCGTACCAGCGCAGGATCAGGTTCACCGGGTCGACGAGCATCTGCGCGACGAGGGCGCCCGTGGTCAGCTGCCCCACCCCGATCCAGCCGCCCAGGACGAAGGCCCCGCCGACCATCAGCACCGAGCCGAGCACGATGACGTGGACGGCGTTGATGACCGGGAAGAGCACGGACCGCAGCCACAGCGTGTACCGCTCCCAGGCGGTCCACTCCTTGATCCGCCGCTCCGACAGGGCGACGCGGCGGGCGCCGAGCCGGTGCGCCTCGATGGTGTGGCCCGCGTCCACCGTCTCGGCGAGCGCGGCGGCGACGGCCGCGTACCCGGCGGCCTCGGAGCGGTAGCCGGAGGGCGCCCGCCTGAAGTACCAGCGGCACCCGGCCACCAGCACCGGCACGGCCAGCAGCACGGCGGCCGCGAGGGGCGGCGCCGTCACGACGAGCCCACCGAGCAGAAGCAGGGCCCACACGACACCGATCGCCAGCTGCGGCACGGCCTCGCGCATCGCATTGGCCAGGCGGTCGATGTCGGTGGTGATGCGGGAGAGCAGATCGCCCGTCCCCGCCCGTTCCAGCACGCCCGGCGGCAGTCCGACCGACCGGACGAGGAAGTCCTCGCGCAGATCGGCCAGCATCCGCTCTCCGAGCATCGCGCCCCGCAGCCGCACCTGCCGGGTGAACACGGCCTGCACGGCCAGGGCGAGCACGAACAGCCCGGCGATCGGGCCGAGATGAAGCTCCCGCGACCGGTCGGACACCCGCTCGACCAGGCCACCGAGCAGGTAGGGACCCACCATGGAGGCGATCACGGCCACCGTGTTGACGCCGATGAGCAGCAGGAACGCCCGGCGATGCCGCCGGAACAGCTCCACGACATAGGCGCGCACGGTCGAGGCCGCGCCGACGGGCAGGGTGGTGGCGGTCGTCGGGGCCGCCGGGTCGTACGCCGGTGGCGCAACGCCGATCATGCGCTCTCCTCGATCTCTTCCAGATCCTGGCGCGCGCCCACCAGGGCGCCCTTGTCGGCCGTGGCCAGTTCGTCGTCCGTCTCCCGCGTGACCACGGCCCGGTATCGCGGCTCGCTGTCGAGCAGTTCGCGGTGCGCACCGACCGCCACGGTCTCGCCCTCGTGGACCAGGACGACCCGGTCCGCGCGGTCGAGCAGCAGTGGCGAGGAGGTGAACACCACGGTCGTGCGTCCCGAGCGCAGCCGGCGCAGACCGTCCGCGATCCGTGCCTCGGTGTGCGAGTCGACCGCGGAGGTCGGCTCGTCCAGCACCAGCACCTCGGGGTCGGCGATCAGCGACCGGGCGAGCGCGAGCCGCTGGCGCTGGCCGCCGGACAGGGACCGTCCGCGCTCGGTGATGCGGGCGTCCATCGGGTCGGCGGTGTCCAGGGATCCCTGGACGAGTGCGTCCAGGACGTCCTCGCACTGCGCCGCGGCCAGCGCGTCCGCGGCCCGTACGGCTCCTGAGGCGGGCACGTCGAGCAGCTCGCGCAGCGTGCCGGAGAGCAGCACCGGGTCTTTGTCCTGGACGAGGACGGCGGTGCGCGCGCTGTCCAGGGGGAGGTCGTCCAGGGCGACTCCGCCGAGCAGCACCGAGCGGCCCGGTTCGGTCGGGTGTCCGCCCAGGCGTTCCGCGAGTCTGCCCGCCGCGTCAGGATCGCCGCAGACCACGGCGGTGAGACGGCCGGCGGGAGCGAGCAGACCGGTGCCGGGGTCGTACAGGTCGCCGCCCGGCACCTCCGCCTCGAGGGTGCCCTCGGTGGCCGTGGAACGCTCCAGCGACAGCACGCGGGCCGCCCGCGTGGCCGAAGGGCGGGAGAAGGAGTACGCCATGGCGATCTCCTCGAAGTGCCGCAGCGGGTAGTTGAGGACCATGACCGCGCTGTAGACGGTGACGAGTTCGCCGACGGTGATGCGGCCCTGGCGGGCCAGGTGGGTGCCGTGCCAGACGACGGCGATGAGCAGCAGTCCGGGCAGCAGCACCTGGACGGCGGAGATCAGCGACCACATCCGGGCGCTGCGCACCGCGGCGTGCCGTACCTCCTGTGAGGCGCGGCGGTAGCGGTCGAGGAACAGTTCCTCGCCGCCGATGCCGCGCAGCACCCGCAGTCCGGCGACCGTGTCCGAGGCCAGTTCGGTGGCACGCCCGGCCTTCTCGCGCTGCTCGTCGGCGCGGCGCGTCGCCCGGGGCAGCAGCGGCAGCACCGCGAGCGCCACGACGGGCAGTCCGAGGGCGACGACCACGCCCAGGGCGGGCTGGTAGACGACGAGGCCGACACAGACCACCACGACCGTCAGCGCGGCCGCGGTGAACCGGGAGACCGCCTCGACGAACCAGCCGATCTTCTCGACGTCACCGGTGGAGACGGCCACCACCTCCCCGGCGGCGACCCGCCGGGTCAGGGCGGAGCCCAAGTGGGCGGCCTTGCGCGCCAGCAGTTGCTGGACGCGGGCGGCGGCGGTGATCCAGTTGGTGACGGCGGTCCGATGCAGGAAGGTGTCACCGACGGCGATGCCCGTGCCGCACAACAACATCAGAGCGCCCGTCAGGGCGAGCCGGGAGCCGGAGCCCTCGACGACCGCCTGGACGGCCAGGCCGACACAGAAGGGAAGGGCCGAGACGGAGACGAAGTGCAGCAGGCCCCAGGCGAGCGACTTCAGCTGTCCGCCCAGCTGGTTCCGCCCGAGCCACCACAGGAATCGGGGGCCCGAACGTGCGTCCGGGACGCCCGGATCGGAGTACGGAAGGTCTTGAATCTGCATGACGTCCCAGTGGCTCGTGTCAGGGGGAAGGGATGGAGAGGGGACAGGGAGAAGAGGGGGAGTGGGGAAGCGGCGAAGAGCGGTGACAAGCCGTGAAAGGTTCGCGTCGCTGAGTGGTGAATTTCAAACGGTTTTTCTGACGGAGCGCCGAAATGCACCGGCTTCCGGCCACCGCTCACCGGGCCCGGTGCCGCTGCCGTCACCCGGATGTCCGGAAGATCGCACAATGAGCCGTTGCCCAGGCCACCATGGAAGCGTGAAGATCCCCACTCTGCGGCGAACGACGGTCGCGGTGACGGCTTTTGGAAGCCTTCTGGTGACGCTGTCGGCGTGCGGCACGGACGCCCCCGGCCCGACTCGCTCCGCCGCGGCGGCGGGCCCCGGCCCCGGCGGGCAGAGCCCGACGGTGTCGACCACCCCCACGACCGGCCCGACCCGCATCCCGGGCGTCGGCGACCGGCTGTTCCGGCAGATCCCGCGTGACTCCGGCCAGGTCGTCGCGGTGTACGGAGAGGACGAGGACTCGGCCGATTCCATGGTCGTGCTGTACACACGGGAGGGACCGGAGTGGCGGGCGGTGGCCGACTGGCCGGGGCACAACGGGCGGAACGGCTGGACCACGGACCATCACACGGGTGACGAGCGCAGCCCCGTCGGCGTGTTCGGGCTGTCCGACGCGGGGGGTGTGCTCGCCGACCCCGGCACCCGGCTGCCGTACGACCAGGACGAGGAGGGCTATGCGCCGCCGAACGAGTGGGGCGAGGCGCACCAGCACGACTTCGACTACGTCATCGCCATCGACTACAACCGTCTCCCGGGCACCCGGCCGGACGACCCCACGCGCCCCGAGGGCGACGACAAAGGCGGCAGTATCTGGCTGCATCTCGACCACGGCGACGGCACGTCCGCGTGTGTCAGCGTGTCCAAAGAGGCCATGGAGTTCCTGCTGCGCACGCTCGACCCGGACCTGCACCCGGTGATGGTGATGGGCGACCAGGCGGAACTGCGCGCCTGACGCACCGGCGCGTGCGGGACCCGGCGGCCAGGAATGGCCAAGCCCGGCACGGGCATCCATGTGAGTGACGTGCGACTTGGCGTCGGCACGCCCGGCGTGCGATCGCGCCGTTCTTCCCGAGGCGTCATTGCGGGTCGCCCCCGACTGCCCGTAGAACACCGGGCATGAGAAGACGGATAGTCATGTCCATGCTCGCAGGGGCGACCCTCCTGGCGAGCGCGTTCTTCGGCACCGGAGCCGCTGCGGCCCAAGCGGCCGACGTCCCGGCCGAGTTCGGAACCGACTGGCACGATCCGGTCACCGCGGCGCCGCCCGTCGAGCGACCGCACGCCACGTCGTGCCAGGTCACCCTCGCCGACGCCCAGTTCCGTGACTTCACGCCGTACCGGGGCGCCTACACCCCGCCCCAGGGCTGCGGCGACCACTGGAGCAAGGTCGTCCTGCGGCTCGACGGCAAGGTGAAGGGCCGTCAGTACGACCGCCTCGGCTATCTGCACGTCGGTGGGGTCGAGATCCTGCGCACCTCCACCCCGGAGCCCTCGCCCGACGGCATCGCATGGCACGTCGAGAAGGACGTCACCCGCTACAGCGACACCTTCCGCAGCCCGCAGGACGTCGAGATGCTGATCGGCAACGTGGTGGACGACACCTACACCGGCGTCATCGACGTACACGTCACTCTGACCTTCTACGCGGGCCGTCCTTCGCAGCGGACCCCAGACCGCGTGCTCACCCTCGCCGACACGCCCGACGGCGCGACCCTCACCACCCCGCGCAACAGCGAGCGGATCGTCGCCGAGGTCTACGCGACCGGTTCGGGCGGCGGCTGCGAGGAGTTCTGGTACCTGACCGTGGCCGACCCGGCGTCGTACTCCTGCAAGGCCGATCACGGCCCCTACCGCGAGGTGCAGATCAAGGTCGACGGCCAACTGGCCGGAATCGCCGCACCGTTCCCGAACGTCTGGACCGGCGGCTGGTCCAACCCCTTCCTCTGGTACGTCATCCCGGCGCCGCACGCCTTCGACGTCCGGCCCATCGAATACGACCTCACCCCCTTCGCGGGCCTGCTCGACGACGGGCGTCCGCACCGCGTCGAGGTCTCCGTCGTCGGCGTGCCCGCGGGCCAGTCGGGCTGGAGCGCACCGGTGAACGTCCTGGTCTGGCAGGACGCGCACCGCGCTCACGTCACGGGGGCGCTCACCGAGAACAAGGCGACGGACATCGCCAACTCCTCCACCTACACGCCCGGTTCGGAGAACCATGTGAACACCGATGCCGGACACCGGCTCACCGTGTCCGGATACCTCGACACCTCGCACGGCCGCGTGACCACAACCGTCACCCGCACACTCGCCAACACCTCCGTCCACCGGTGGACCGACGGGGAGAACACGGACGCACTGGACGCGACCTGGACCGACGACCAGACGGTCACCGTCGCCGGCGACGGTCCCGCGCGGGCGACGCGCACCGACCGGACGTACACCATGAACGGCGCGACGACCATCGGTGCGGACGACCGGCTGCGTACCGTGCTGACGCTCGGCGACCGCGCGTCGGTCGTGGAACTGCGGGATGGCCGACGCGTCGCTTGGTCGCGGCTCGACGACACCTACAGCGGCGACGCGGCGTACACGATCAACGTTCCGCGCGACCAGCGGCATGCGGTCGGCACGTCGAGCGAGCGCTATCGGCTGTACGGCTCCGACGGCTGTTACGACCGTTCGCTGACCACGGTTCAGGGAGTGCTGACGGAGGATCGCGAGCGCTGTTGAGCACGGCGCTGCGGAGTGCGCCACGCGCGCGGTGATCTACACGGCTGGGCGCCTGCGTATTCGTGCTCGGCATCGTCGTCGGGAAGCCGTGGCCGGAGCCGGCCACGGCTATCCGGCCGCTCGGCGACGGTTTCGTGCGCCTGGTCAAGGCGGTCATCTCGCCGCTGGTGTTCCGCGTGGTCGTCCGCGACATCGCCAAGGCCGCGATCTGAAGGCCTTCGGGCGGATCGAACTGCTCCGGAAGCGGGCTGACCGTCGAGGAACTCGCGTCGCGCGCCGGCTGATCCATGCCGACGGGCCGTACGCCGAGCCCGGTGCCCCGTACGCCGTGCCCGTTGCGCCGTGTTCAGCAGCGCTGGCCGCCGTCCCCCTCGATGAGTGTGTCCAGCAGTACGCCGAGCACCTGGCGTTCCTTCTCCGTGAGCGGAGCGAGTATCTCCTCGGCCGCCGAGCGGCGTGCGCCGCGCAGCTCACGCAGGGTCGTACGCCCCTCGTCCGTCAGCTCGATCCGGGTCACCCGCCGGTTCGCCGGATCCGGCATCCGCCGCACCTTCCCGTTCGCCTCCAGCCCGTCGACCAGCGTCGTCACCGCGCGCGGCACCACCTCCAGGCGCTCGGCGAGGTCGGCCATGCGCGGAGGCGAGGCGTAGTGCGCGAGGGTGCGCAGCAGCCGGGACTGGGCCGGAGTGACGCCCAGGTCGTGCCGTTCCAGATGGCGTTTCTGGATGCGGTGCACCCGGCGGGTCAGCCGCAGCAGCTGCTCGGCGAGGAGGCCGTCGGGATCGGGGGTGGTCATGCGGGAACAATATCAGGATGCAGTTCATTGTGAGTATAGGTAACAATGAGCTACGATCCGTTCGTCATCGTCGGCCGATCCCGACCGGCGCCCGTTCACCTCCGTAGGAGCCCATGCATCCCGACCGAGAACCGTCCTGGACCCCGCCTGCCGACGCCAAGGAACAGCCCCGGCAGGTGCGCCGCATCCTGAAGCTCTTCCGTCCCTACCGCGGGCGGCTCGCGATCGTCGGCCTGCTGGTCGGCGCCTCCTCGCTGGTCTCGGTGGCCACGCCGTTCCTGCTCAAGGAGACCCTGGACGTCGCGATCCCCCAGGGCCGCATCGGCCTGCTCAGCCTGCTCGCGCTCGGCATGATCCTCAGTGCCGTGCTCTCCAGCGTCTTCGGCGTCCTCCAGACGCTGATCTCGACCACTGTCGGCCAGCGCGTCATGCACGATCTGCGCACCGCTGTCTACGGCCGGCTGCAGCGCATGTCGCTCGCCTTCTTCACGCGCACGCGCACCGGCGAGGTACAGTCCCGGATCGCCAACGACATCGGCGGCATGCAGGCCACCGTCACCTCGACCGCCACCTCCCTGGTCTCCAACGTCACCAGCGTGGTCGCCACGATCGTCGCGATGGTCGCCCTCGACTGGCGGCTCACGATCGTCTCGCTGCTCCTGCTGCCGGTGTTCGTGTGGATCAGCCGCCGCGTCGGCAACGAACGCAAGAAGATCACCACACAGCGGCAGAAGCAGATGGCCGCGATGGCGGCCACCGTCACCGAGTCGCTCTCGGTCAGCGGCATCCTGCTGGGCCGCACCATGGGCCGTTCCGACTCGCTCACGGCGTCCTTCGCCGAGGAGTCCGAGCGCCTGGTCGACCTGGAAGTGAAGTCGAACATGGCCGGGCGCTGGCGCATGGCCGTGATCACGATCGTCATGGCCGCGATGCCGGCCGTCATCTACTGGACAGCAGGCCTGGCCCTGCAGTTCGGCGGCCCCAAGGTCTCGCTCGGCACCATCGTCGCCTTCGTCTCGCTCCAGCAGGGACTGTTCCGGCCGGCCGTGAGCCTGCTCGCCACCGGCGTCCAGATCCAGACCTCCCTCGCCCTCTTCCAGCGCATCTTCGAGTATCTGGACCTGCCCATCGACATCACCGAGCGCGAGCGGCCCGTCCACCTCGACCAGGTCAAGGGCGAAGTCCGCTTCGAGGGCGTTGAGTTCCGCTACGACAACGACGACAGGATGACCCGCCCCGTCCTCGACGGCATCGACGTCACGGTGCCCGCAGGTGGCAGCCTCGCCGTCGTCGGCCCGACCGGCGCCGGCAAGTCCACGCTCGGCTATCTGGTGCCCCGCCTGTACGACGTCACCGGCGGGCGCGTCACCATCGACGGCGTCGACGTCCGGGACCTCGACTTCGACACCCTCGCCCGCGCGGTCGGTGTCGTCTCGCAGGAGACGTACCTCTTCCACGCCTCGGTCGCCGACAACCTCCGCTTCGCCAAACCGGACGCCACGGACGGGGAACTGCAGGCGGCGGCCAGGGCGGCGCAGATACACGACCACATAGCCGCGCTGCCCGACGGCTATGACACGGTCGTCGGCGAACGCGGCCACCGCTTCTCCGGCGGTGAGAAGCAGCGCCTCGCGATCGCCCGTACCATCCTGCGCGATCCGCCGGTCCTCATCCTCGACGAGGCGACCAGCGCGCTCGACACCCGTACGGAGGCCGCCGTCCAGGAGGCGATCGACGCCCTGTCGGCCGACCGGACGACGATCACCATCGCCCACCGCCTGTCCACGATCCGCAGCGCCGACCAGATCGTGGTCCTCGACTCCGGACGGGTCGCCGAACGCGGCGGCCACGAGCAACTGCTGGAACTGGGCGGGCGGTACGCGGCGCTGGTGCGACGGGACGCGCAGCTCGAACCGACGCGCTGAACGCGGCCGTAACCGACGCGCTGACGCTGCGGCCGACAGACTGAACATATGCCGGGTTCGTGGCGATATGCGTATTACCGTTCCCGCATGCAGACGAACATTCCGCCACGGAGCACGATTCGACTGACCCGCCGGGGCAGACTCGTCCTCGTCGTGGCCGGCGCCGTCGTGGCCGGCACCGCCGTGGCGGTGCCACTGCTGACGCTGGACGGCACATCCGAGCGGACACCGCCCGCCGTGCTGGTCGTGCCGGAGGGCTGGCGTGCGAGCCAGGTGTACGACGCGATCGACAAGGCTCTCCGGCTGCCTGCCGGGAGCACACGCACATCCGTCGGGGAGGCCGGTCTGAAGCTGCCGAGCGACGCCGCGGGCAACCCGGAGGGCTATCTCTTCCCGGCGACGTACCCCCTTCAGAGGGGAGCGACGCCCGAGTCCCTGCTGCGATTCATGGTCGACACCGCCGACAGCAAGTTCGGTGCGGCGCCGATCGCGGCCGGGGCGCAGCGCAACGCGGTGAACGTCTACCAGACCGTCACCATCGCCAGCATCGTCCAGGCCGAGGCCGCGACCAGGGAGGACATGGGCAAGGTCGCCCGGGTCGTCTTCAACCGGCTGAAGCGCGGGATGCCGCTGCAGATGGACTCGACGATCAACTACGCGCTGAACCGCAGCACCGTCCGCACCAGCCAGATCGACGCCCGCATCGAGAACCCCTACAACTCGTACCAGCGCATGGGCCTGCCGCCCACACCGATCGACAACCCCGGCGAGGACGCGATGCGCGCCGCGCTCACCCCGACGCCGGGCGACTGGCTGTACTTCGTCACGGTCAAGCCCGGAGACACCCGCTTCACCTCGGACTACGCGACACACATGCGCAACGTGGCGGAGTTCAACTCCTTCCACCAGGGCACGGGTCGGGCGCAGAGCCCGAGTGTGAGCCCGGCTTTCCCGCGGTCTCGGGCCCGCTGAGCCGGCGGAACGTCACGCGGCGACCGGTTGTTCCTCGTCCAGCAGTCGCCTGATGTCCCGGACGGCCGCGCGGCCCGCCCGGTTCGCGCCGATGGTGCTGGCCGACGGGCCGTAGCCGACGAGATGGACGCGCGGATCGGCAACCGTCCGGGTGCCCTCGACGCGGATCCCGCCGCCCGTCTCCCGCAGCCGCAGCGGACGGAGATGGTCCAGCGCGGCGCGGAAGCCGGTTGCCCAGAGGATCACATCGGCGGTGACGTGCCGTCCGTCGTCCCACTCCACGCCGTCCGGGGTGATCCGGTCGAACATCGGCCGCCGGTCCAGGACCCCGTCCGCGAGCCCCTGCCGGACGGCGTCGTTGAGGGGCAGCCCGGTGACCGAGACCACACTGCGCGGGGGCAGCCCCTGGCGCACCCGCTCCTCCACCAGCGCGACGGCCGCGCGGCCCGATTCCTGGTCGAACGGCCCCTCGCGGAACACCGGAGGCCGCCGGGTGACCCAGGTGGTCGCGGCCGCGTACGGGGCCAGCTCCAGCAGGTGCTGGGTGCCCGAGGCGCCGCCGCCCACGACCACGACGCGCTGTCCGGCGAACTCCTCGGGCCCGGCGTACTGCGCGGTGTGCAACTGCCGCCCGCGGAAGGTGTCCTGACCGGGATAGCGCGGCCAGAACGGCCGGTCCCAGGTGCCGGTCGCATTGATCAGGGCGCGCGCCGACCAGGTGCCGTCCGAGGTCTCCGCGAGCAGCCGCCCGCCGTCTCCCTCCCGTACAACCTTTACGTCGACGGGCCGTCGCACGCGCAGGTCGAAGGCGCCCTCGTACCGGGCGAAGTACGCACCGATCACCTCCGCCGAGGGGCGGGCGGGATCGGCGTCCGTCAGCTCCATGCCGGGCAGCGCGTGCATCCCGTGCACCTTGCCGTACGTCAGCGAGGGCCACCGGAACTGCCAGGCGCCGCCCGGCGCGGGGGAGTGGTCGAGAACCACGAAGTCGCGGTCCGGCTCGAATCCGGTGCGCCGCAGGTGGTAGGCGCTGGACAGCCCGGCCTGACCAGCGCCGATGACGACAACCTCGACCTCACGCAATTCGTTCACGCTTCTACTAACCTGGTGCCGGGCAGGGATCTTCCCGGGAGCGTCGTCCCGGGGCAGGAGCCGGCCGACAACTCCGGGATCACGCCGTCCCCGATCAGCGCGGTGCCCGGCAGACTCGGCGAAGACCCGCGCGAGCGAGGCGATGAACAACGGGATGAGACCGACGAACGGCACGGTACGCAGCATCTGCACCGGCGCGTCCGACACGCCGGACCGGGTCGCCATGGCCGACGGCGGCGGACCCACACCGACCAGTCAGGGCAGCGGAGCCCGACGGGAGAAGCAGACCGGAAGGGGAGTCGGCGGCCGCGGCGACATACGAACGCACCATGCGGCAGAACGTGGCCAGACGCCCGTGTCCCGGCCAGCGGCGTCTCGTCTTGTGGACCAGTCGTCTCGGGAAGTGCTCGTAGCCCGGACTGCGAAACCCCGCGTATGGGCCAGGATGGGGGCATGCCAGATGCCTTCACCACCCGCATGCTGAACATCTCCACCGGCTCCCGGGAGCGTGTCGTCGACCTCACCGCCGAGTGTGAGGACTTCCTGCGCGAGGCGGCGGCCGGCCGCGACGGCCTGCTCAGTGTTTTCGTCCCGCACGCTACGGCCGGAATCGCCGTCATCGAGACGGGCGCAGGCAGCGACGACGACCTCCTCGCCGCCCTGCACACCCTGCTTCCCGCCGACGACCGCTGGCAGCACCGCCACGGCAGCCCCGGCCACGGCCGCGACCACGTCCTCCCGGCCCTCGTCCCGCCCCACGCGACCCTCCCGGTGATCGGCGGCCGCCTGGAGCTGGGCACCTGGCAGTCGGTCTGCCTGGTCGACACGAACAGGGACAATCCCGAGCGCAAGGTCCGGCTGAGCTTCCTCGGCTGATGTATGTGCCGGAACCGTAGCGCCGAATTCCGGCCGCGCCCAATGCCCCTTGGCCCCCGCCGGATCAGCCCGTGACCGCTCCGCAAGGGTGGAACGCGCCAGGTGCGGTGGCCCAGGCTGCGAAGCCGGGAGCGGATGGTGTCGCGGCGGCGAGCCAGCGCCGCTTGATCTCTCTGCTGTGCGCGCGTGCGGCTGCCCTCCGACAGCCCCAAGGCGCCGCGCAACGTCGTTGTGGGGCGCTGTCTCACCGTCCGTGCATTGCCTGCGCATGTCTTCGATATGGCCTTCCCTTGACTGTCCTCCTCTAGGGTCGGAAGCCGCAGTTGCGAACCGGGGGGAGACGACAGCGATGGGCGACGGCAAGGTCCCCGGCAAGGTTCTGGACATCAAGACCGCCGACATCAAGGCAGCGGCACCGGCCTTTCACCAGGGGGCCGTCGATCTGAGCAAGGCCCTGACCACTCTCATCAAGACCCTGGACGGCCTGGGCGAGCCCTGGGGGCACGACGACCAGGGCAACCAGTTCGGCGACGTCTACAAGCCGCACCAGAAGAAGATCGAGAGCGCGGCGGGCATCCTGGTGCTCGGCCTGACGAGCATTCACGAAGCCATGGTCGACATGGCCGACGGACACGTGGACAACGATCAGCTCATCGCCGGCATGTTCACGGAGATAAAGACCCACAAGCAGAGCGACGGTGCCGGTGAGCATTGAGTCCAAAGCCCGCCACATCCTTCTCGACATGGGCCTGTGGTGGCCCGAGGCCGACCCCGACAAGCTACGGGCCGCTGCGAAGGCCTGGCGCGCGTTCGCCCACTCGGTGGATGACGTCCGTTCCCCTGTGCACCGCAGCGCGTCCGGGATCATCCACAACAACACGGGTGAGTCGATCGAGGCGTTCCACAAGTTCTGGGGCCGCTACGCCACCGACCAGCACAGCGGCTGGCTGAGCGACCTCGCGGAGTCCTCGCGGGACATGGCCAACGGGCTGGACAAGTTCGCCGACGGCATCGACGACGCGATCAACAAGCTGTGGACGCGGATAGCCATCGACGCCGCCGTGATCGCGGGTGGCGTGGCCCTGGCCATCATGACCGCGGGCATCGCCTCCGGGGCGGCGGCAGCGGCGGCAGACGCGGTCATCGAGTTCGGCGCCACGATAGGCGTCGGGGTCTCCGCAGTGGTGGCCGACATCATCGGAGGTGCCTTCGCCGGCGTCGCGTTCGGCGGGGTCGAGTCGGTCACCGTCGACCTCGCCGTGGCCCAGCCGCTGCAGATGGCGACGGGTCTGCAGCACGGCTTCAGCCTGGACGAGGTCAACCAGGCCGCCAAGGACGGCATGATCTTCGGCGGCGCGCTCGGGGCGGGCGGCGGCCTGCTGAAGGCGAGCATGGAAGGCGGCCTCGCCGACACCACCCCGCTGCTGCTGCGCCCGCCGTCGCTCCGCCCGGACCTGGTCGATCTGGGCACGGCGGCCCGCAACGCCGACGACACGCCGTGCGTGGGCGAGCCGATCGACGTGGCGACCGGCGCGATGCTGATGACGCAGACGGACCTCACGCTGCCAGGCAGTCTGCCGCTTCAGTTCACGCGCACTCACCTCTCCTCCTACCGGGGTGGCGTCTGCTTCGGCCCGACCTGGATCTCCACCCTGGACGAGTGCCTCCAGATCGACGGTGAGGGCGTCGTCTTCGCCGCTGCCGACGGCATGCGCCTGGTGTACCCGATCCCCGAGCCGGGCGTGCCCACGATGCCGGCCAAGGGCGCCCGCTGGCCCCTGGAGTGGGACGGCAAACCGGACGGCGCGATGACGGTCACCGACCCGTCGACGGGCGTGACCCGCACCTTCGCCGCTCCTGTCCCGTCCCCCTCCTTCGGCGTGTTCCACCTGGCCCTCGATTCCTGGGCCGACCGCAACGGCGACCGCATCGACGTCGAACGCGACGACGAGGGCATCCCGTTCGGCATCCGCCACTCCGGCGGCTACTACGTCGCCGTCGACACCCAGGGCCCCCGCATCACGGCCCTGCGCCTGCTGGACGAGCCGCCATCCCGTTACCGCCCGGGCAGCACAGCCGACGAGGGCACGGTCGTGATGCGGTACGGCTACGACGCCACCGGCAACCTCACCGAGGTCATCAACTCCAGCGGCGAGCCCCTGCGCTTCACCTACGACACAGAGGGCCGCGTCACCCGCTGGACCGACCGCAACGGCACCTGGTTCTCGTACGTCTACGACGACCGCGGCCGCGTGACTCGTACCGAGGGCATCGACGGCATTCTCTCCGGCACCCTGACCTACGACGACACCGCCCGCACGACGACGTACACGGACTCCCAGGGGCATGTCTCGGTCCACCGGTACAACACCGAAGGGTTGGTGGTGGAGGAGACAGACCCTCTGGGCCATGTCACGCGGACCGAGTGGGACGAGTACGGCTCCCGGCCGCTCGCGGTGACGGACCCGCTGGGCTACACCACGCGCTACGCGTACGACGACGCCGGCAACCTCACCGGCCTCAGCCTCCCCGATGGCCAGGAGGCCCAGGCGGAGTACAACGCGCTCGGAGTGCCGACAAAGGTCGTCGAGCCGGGTGGGGCGACCTGGCGGCACACCTACGACGACCGTGGCAATGTGATTGCCACCGTGGACCCGACCGGTGCCGAGACCCACTACGCATACGACAGTTCAGGGCACCTGGCCGCGGTCACAGACGCGCTCGGTCAGACACGGAGGATCGTGTCCAACGCGGCCGGCTTGCCGATCACGCTCAGCGACGAGCTGGGACATGAGACGACCGTGGGCCGCGACTCGTTCGGCCGGATCGTCGCGGTGACCGACCCACTCGGTCACACCACACGCATGGGGTGGACCGTCGAGGGCAAGCCGAAGTGGCACGCGTACCCCGACGGCACGCGCGAATCCTGGACCTGGGACGCCGAAGGCAACCTGATCGCGCACACCGATCTCGCCGGAAACACGACCCAGCAGACGGCTGCACCCTTCGACGTCCCGGCAACCCGCACAGACTCGGACGGCACCCGGTACGGGTTCACATACGACACCGAGTTGCGTCTGACAGGCGTCACCAACCCCGAGGGGCGAACCTGGTCCTACCTCTATGACGAGGCTGGCCGGCTGATCGCGGAGACGGATTTCAACGGGCGCACGCTGACGTACGCGTTTGACGCCGCGGGCAGGCTGATCGCCCGGACCAACGGCGCCGGCGAGGTTCTGCGCTTCACCCGTGACGCGCGCGGCAGGGTCGTGGCCCAGGAAACCGACAGTGGTGAGATCACGACGTACGCGTACACACCGGACGGCAACCTGTGCCGCGCGGCCAACGCGGACGCCCAGGTGGCTCTGGAACGGGACGCGCTGGGGCGGATCCTGTCGGAGACGGTCAACGATCGCACGTCGGTCTTCCGGTACGACGCCCTTGGGCGCCGTACTCGGCGCGTGGCACCATCCGGTCTGGCTTCGGACTGGACGTATGACGCGGCCGGACGACCGGTGCGACTGCGCTCAGCGGCGGGCTCTCTGGACTTTTCGCACGACGCAGCGGGTCGTGAGATCGAGCGCCGGTTCGGCGAGGGAGTGACCCTCACGCAGAGCTGGAACCCGAACGGGCAGATGACCGCGCAGTCTCTGGCCTTCGCCACCGCTGGGACCGATCCGGGCCGCCTCCTCCAGCACCGCACGTACGCCTACCGGGTCGACGGCCATCTCACCGAGATCCGAGAGCTGACTTCGGGTACACGCCGCTTCGGTCTGGACGGCACGGGCCGGGTCACAGAGGTACGGGCCCACGGCTGGACCGAGACCTACGCCTACGACACCACCGGCAAAGTGCGACAGGTGTCGGCACCTGGCCACGGCTCCCCCGGTGAGCGCGCGTTCGAGGGCACGATCGTCCGCCGGGCGGGGCGGACGACGTACGAGCACGACACCCAAGGCCGGCTCATCCGCCGTACGCGCAAACTCCTCAGTGGGAAAACCCATACATGGTCCTACGGCTGGAACGCGGAGGACCGGCTGACCGAGGTGGTCACGCCGAGCGGTGACAGATGGAGGTACACCTACGATCCGCTGGGCCGGCGCATCTCCAAGCACCGTGAGACCGAGGATGGATCACCCGCCGACCGTGTCGAATTCTCCTGGGATGACACCCGTCTGACCGAACAGACGGGCCCGGACGGCAAGGTGACCACGTGGGACTACGAACCGGACACACACCGCCCCGTCACCCAGACCGTTCACACACCGTCGCCTGTCCCCGCGGGAGGCTCCTTCCTCGCGCGACTCGCCGAGGAGACGGGCCCCGAGAGCGCTACGCGTTTTCTCGCAGTCATCACCGACAACGCCGGTTCCCCCATGGAGCTCGTCTCCGAAGAGGGCGAGGTGGTGTGGCAGCGTCGTAGCACGTTGTGGGGCACCCACCTCCCTGCCGGGACCGACGAGCCGGAATCTGTCCTCTGCCCGCTGCGCTTTCCGGGCCAGTACGCCGACACTGAGACAAGCCTGAACTACAACTACTTCCGTTACTACGATCCGGAAGTCGCCCGGTACCTCAGTCCTGACCCGCTGGGGCTCGACGCCGCTCCCGATCACCACGCCTACGTCGACGCGCCGCTGCTGCTGGTCGACCCGCTGGGTCTGAAGTGCGAAGAGGTGGTTCCCACACCCCGGACCGGGGTCAAGGGGCTCATCAAGGACGCTCAGCTCCCCCACACGGGACGCATCCGCTTCGTCCCGGACAAGAGAGTGTCGGTCAGTACGGGCCTGCCCCGTGGCGCTCGGAAGGGTTACATCGACCGGTTCGGTAACGAATGGATCAAGGGACCGTCCAGGACCGCCGGGCAGCCGTTCGAGTGGGATGTTCAGCTGAGCAAACTGGGCAAGGCCAAGATGGGATGGCTCAGCAGGGACGGTAGCCACCTTAATGTGTCCCTCGACGGCGAGATCACCCATAAGTGATGGGAAAGGACTGACTCCAAGATGGCGGACACCCTCCCGTTCTACGGAGAAGTGCGCGTGCTCAGGGCCTCCGACAGACCCGATCTGGAGGGCAAGCTCGGAGGCATCCTTGGCATCACCGAGCCGCCCGACGAAGCGACTCCGCCTGCCTACGCCGTGCTGATCGACGGAGAGGAGGAGGTATACACGTTCCTCCGCGAGGAGATCGAGCCCACGGGGCATATGCGAAAGCAGGAGGACTACTACTGACGGCCGTCGCCGACGTCTGGGCGTCACTGTCTACGACGCGGGTCTGCGGTGATGCCTGAGAGCAGTCTCTTTCCGGAAGACAAGGTGAGAGCCCGGTCCTCGGGTCTTGCGGGGCTGGGCCTCGTTGACCGCGGCGCCGATCAGCCTACGAGCCTCCAGCCGGCGTGGTCGCCCCGAGGGGATGACCACGGCACCGACGGTGGATGCGTGTTCGCGACTCGGTTGATTTTGACGGTCGGCCGATGGTCGGTGGCACCGGGTCAGGAGGGCTTCGAACCGGAATTCAGGGCCGGCAGCCAGCGCTGCGGGCTGCCCTCGGTGCGCAGGAGGGTGCCGACACGCACCGTCTCCCGGATCACGTCGGGCCACGGGCTGCTGTCGGCGATCGCGAGAAGATACCTCGCCGGCTCGTCGGTACCTTTGCGAACGCCACTCCGGATCAGTACGCGCAGGAGCTCGTCGGGGCCTTCCCACGAACCCCCGACGAGTTCCCTCCACTGTTCCGGGGTGGCCCGTTCGACGAGACGGGAGATCGGGCTGTACCAGCGCTGGGCCAGTGTCGTCACCTTGCCCGTCGACAGTGTGCGCAGTCTCCCGGCAGCCGCGTTGACCAACTTCACCGCATCCTGCGGCGAGGCTTCGACGAGGCGTTCGAGGAGCCGTCCGAGCACCGTCACGTCGTCGACCTGCGTAGCCGTTGCCAAGTGGCGCAGTGCGCTGAGACGTGCCTGAGCGACCTGCTCCTGTGTATCGAGCGGGTGGTGGCGGCACACCAGGCCCATCAGGCACCGGCGGGCCACGGCCTGGACGTTCTCGTGCCACCGCTCACCCTGCCCGGTACGCCCCTGCGTGTACTCGGCAGCAGCGAACTCACGTAGGGTCCTCTCTTCCAGTTGCCGCCACTCCGGAGTGTTCAGGGAGCCGTTCGAGCTGTGCTCGACAATCGTCTCGACGAGGAGCAGCGCGGCACTGAGGTGACGTGGATGGTGGCGTCTGTCCAGCATCTCGCAGAGCCGGGCCGGGGTCGGGGGACTGAGGACGCCCCGGGTGATCAGCATGCGGCGCACATGGATGGCCTTCTGGGCGTTCTCGGCACCGTAGTCCCGGGTCCAGGCGAGATCGCACAGTTCCTCGAGCGCCGCGGAATGCCGGCGCAGGACGGTCGTCAGCCGACGGTCGACGTCCGCCCCGCGGTGGTTGAGCACCGCGTTCAGCCAGCCGGGATCCAGCCGGAGATCCACGGATCCTCCAGCGAACAACTCGTCCAGCAGCTCGGGGTGCTGCGGTACGAGTCCCTGCAGAGAGCGGGCGATCCTCTTGTCCGTCTGTGTCACGCCGATGCCCCGGGCAAGACCCCTGACGTTGCCGCTCCTCGCCCGGTCGGTTCGCCACAGCCGCAGTGCTTTTCGCGCGTGCGGGTGCTCTGCCGCCGCGGCGGCGACCAGCAGAATGGCGACGTTCGGGTCGGTGAGCCAGATCCGGCGCAACTCCTCCTCCGTACGGCGCTCGTCGCGGCGGTGAGCTGATCGGTTCGCGGCGTCCTCGGGCCACGCCTCTCCGACCAGCCGGGCCGTGGTGGCCACATCCAGGTCGCGCTTCCAGGTGTCCACGGCAAGCCGGTGCGTGGCGTCGGCGGGGACGGCCCGGTCGTGTGCCCGCAGCCTCCGGGCCAACCAGCTGCGGACGGCTTTCGTGGCGGCCGGCTCCGGCCCGGGAACACGGCGGGACGGATTGTCGCCGCCGATCGTGTCGGCGGTCTCCTGCGTGGCGGTCAGCAGAGGCAGGAGCAGACACGTGGAGAGCAAATTCAGCGATGCGGGCCTTGTGACCTCCTCCAGCACCCCGAGCAAGTGGCGGACCTCATCGGGGGATGTCTGGAGCGCCAGCTGCGCCACAGCACGTACTTGTGCGTACGACATGAACGCCTCGGGACGCCGGGCCGCGGACCTCAGGACGGCGTCCAGAGCCGGCTGCCGGCCGTTGGCCAGCCAGCTGCTCGCCATCAACCGTCCCAGTGCCGCCTGGACCTGAACACCGTTCTTGTTGCCCTGGAGGTCCTGACCCCAACGGTGGCGCACGACGTGCCGGACCGCGGGATAGGGCCGCTCCGGCCAGTCCTGCCGCCGCGCGGCCAGCCGCAGACAACGGGCCATCGGAGCCAGGTCGCGGTGCGGATCCGTCATCACCATGCGCAGCCGATGCCACACCCAGTCGGGGCGCTTGGGCGCCAGCGCCTCCAGGACCCCGAGGAAGTTGTACATCTCGGAGTTGTGCAGGGTCAGCAACCAGGCCCACACGCATTGCCGGGGATCACAGCGCGTGCCCCGGCAGGGGCCCTTGCCGGACGCGGAGGACGGGCAGGTCCGGTCGAGGACCGTGATCACGCTCTCCGGCAGGAGCTCGGCGAACCATGTCAGAGCGATGAGCACCGGCTGTCTCAGCTCGTCATGACCACCGCGCCACAGCCCCAGCAGCTCGTCGACGATCCGCTCGCGGTCCTGGTGACAGGTCGTCGGCAGCGCCTGCAGGTAGATCCTGGCCAGGGCGGGACTCAGCGTGGCGATCACCGGTGTGAAATGACGGCGCAATGCGGCATCGGGCGCCGGGAGCCGGGCGTAGACCCGCACCTGCATGGCTCGCAACCCATGGAGCTCCGGTGAGTCGTCGTCCCAGGTGTCGGCGAGCGTGCTGGTCAGCAGAGCCGTGCACGCCCGGGCGGCACGGCCGCCGGCCCGGCCGGCCTGGATGAGCGCTTGCTCGGCGACGGCGAGCCGGAACTGATCGTCGGGATGCTCCTTCAGCCAGCCGAGCAGCTCGCTGAGCGGAGACGGGCTGTCGGACGCGGCAGTCCGGCAGAGCCGGCGGCCGGCCGCGTACTCGAACAAGGTCTGATGGAAGTACGAGTAGCGCTCCGTGGCGCCGGCACCCTGGCGTTCGACCACACCTCGTGCCACGAGCCCCTGCAGGCTTCGTGTCGGTTCAGGGATCCGGGAGGAGGCAGGTGAACCGTTGCCCAGCTCCGTGGCCGACAGCTCGACCCTGCCCTCCTCCAGCATCAACTGGGCCAGTTCCTCGCCGGCCTCGGAGAGATCGGGCGGCGGCACCGTGCCGGTCCGGAGGGCGTCCCCCGCCCGCTGGTCCTGGCGGACGCGGTGGGTCCAGTAGAGGTCGTAGAGGGTCGCGGTGTCGATCTCCTCCACCAGGGGCGGCTTGGGGGCGAACGTCTCGAACAGCATGCGCAGGGTCAGGGGAGCCGCGCACACCTCGCGCATCGGCAGCCCTTGTACCGCCGCCTTGGTGACGGTACGGCACACCTCGTCCACGGAGACCTCGGGCTCTCCCTCGTAGAAGTACCGCGCGTGAGACCGGATGGCCTCTTCCTGCTCGCGTGGACTGTACGGGCCGAGTCTGTGCTGCTGGAGGTGGAAGTCCCTCACGTACGGTTCCAGGACGTCCCACTCCCGCTCCCTGCAGGTCATCAGGACCGGCACCGAGTTCTCCGCGGCGATCGTGAGCAGTTCCTGGAGCAGAACGAGGCCTGCCGTGTCGGAGACCAGCAGGTCCGCGGTGTCGAAGAGGAATACCGCGGGACCCGGCAGGAAGCGGCAGGCGGCGCGCACCGTCTCCAGGGTGAGTCCGGCACCGGATGCCGTGTTCCAGAGGTCGCCGGCCCGCAGAAAGTAGGGCCGCGGGCCTGCCGGGTCCGCCGCGAACACGCGATGGAGCCGCCACAGCAGCGTCGTCTTCCCGGTGCCGGGCTCCCCTTTCACGCACGCCGAGCGGCCCTTGCCGAGCAGGTCGAGCAGGTCACGTTCCAGGTCCCTGGGGACGGCGAGCGCCGCCAGGTCCAGGGGCTGGGCGTGGGTGCCTGAAGCACCCTGGTGTCCCGCGGCGACGACGGCGGTGCGGCTGTACGCCTCCAGCCGGCGCAGTTCCTCGGACCGGCCCGTGGCCGCACCCCTGGAGACGGACGCGGCCTGCGCCGTGCTGTCCGCCGGCCCCGTGTCCGTGTCCTTCGTGGACCGCTGATCCAGCGGAGCTGGTGTGCGGGACGGCACTCGCGGGCCGGCCGGTACCGGCGCGGTGATCGGCACTCCACCGGGGCTCGGGCGGTCCTCCAACCACCTCAACAGCTCACCGCCGGCGTGCGCCGCCAGCCTGAAATACCACCACCGTCCGCCATCGCCCAGGTTCTCGTAGGTGCTGAACCGCAGGCCGGTCGCGACCAGAGAGAACAGGAACTGCGGGATCCACACGTCGTACAGGCCGCCCTTGGAGACGTCGCCGCAGGTCTCCCGCACCGCCCGCACGAGGTCGCTGGCCGCCGGGGTGATCCGGCGCAGGTATCTCTCGTGGGGGCGCACCAGATGGCGCAGCAGGGCGTCGCCTTCGTCCGTCGGCTGCGCCCGGGCCGTCGGTGCCAGGGCGGACAGGAGCAGCATCGCCACGTCCCGCGACAGCGGCGCGTTGTCGGAGAACGTCGCCAGGTCGATGAGCTGGAACTCCTCGAACCGGGCCCTGCCTTCCCGAAACGGCACCAGTACGTTGTGCAGGTGGAGGTCGCCGTGCGCCCGTCCCCGTACGACGTCGAGCTCCGGGCGCCCGGTGTCTCCGGTGGCGAGCGCCAGAGGGTTCGGCAGGTCCAGGCCGTCGACGCGGATCCACGGCGTGTCCGCTTCCAAGCCCCCGATCCGCGAGCCGTAGGCGAGTGCCGAGCCACCGCTGGAGACGAGCGCGCCGAGTTCCTCGCGCAGCAGCTCGCCGACGGGCCGGCAGTCGGACGTCCCGCCGCCCGGGCCCTTGTTCCACTCCGTCAGCAGCCATTTCGTCAGATGGGCGCAGCCGGCGGGCAGTTCGTTCCTTTCCAGGGCCGCCATGGCGCGCACCTCGCGCAGGCTGCCGGTCGCGGGCGACTGGAACGTCAGCATGCGGCCGTCCTGCACCGGCCAGGACCAGGGCAGCGGCTTGGTCACATGGTCCTTCGCCGTCTCATGGGCATCCGCGTGGTTGCGCCCCTCGTCCTCCTGGCCGGGGGCGGACACCTTGACCACCACGACGCCGGGCGTGGGCCTGACCACCACCGCG
Source organism: Streptomyces sp. NPDC001153 (assembly GCF_053598315.1). Classification (NCBI taxonomy): domain Bacteria; kingdom Bacillati; phylum Actinomycetota; class Actinomycetes; order Kitasatosporales; family Streptomycetaceae; genus Streptomyces; species Streptomyces sp. NPDC001153. The sequence goes on along the minus strand of NZ_JBSFJZ010000024.1, from coordinate 107,619 downwards.
GTCAGCAGGGCCCCACTGGCGCTCTGGCCCAACGGCTGCCACAGGGGCTTGAAGGGCCGGACAGAGCGGCCATGCACTCCCTTGCGGGCCCAGGCGACCAGCGCCTTGGACGCCAGCTCGTCGTCGAACAGATATTCAAGGCCGTCCGCGTTCTCCACCTTGCTTTCCCTTGATCCGTGTCCCGTCCGCGGGGCGATGTGAGATCCAGTTCCCAACGCCGCGGCATCAGCCCGGCTGGGGCGTCCGGTGGGCGACCAGACTTCGCATGTCGTCCATGGCGGCCTGGAAATCGGCCCGGTCCGTGCTCTTGAAGCGCCGGAAGAACCAGTCCGGCACGCGGGTGTACCGCTGCCGGGACTGGAAGATCACGTCCTGCACCTGCCTGGCGAAAGCCAGCAGTGCGCTCGTCTCACCGCCTGCGGCGACCCTGGCCTGAAGAAGTTCCATCACCCGCTCCCGTTCCCCGGCGACCTGCCACTGGGTACGGCACACCTCCAGGCCCATCATCGCCGCGCCGAGCGAAGGCACGTACCACAGCAGCACGAGGTCGAGCACGTTCATACGCGTCGACAGACCGACCACGAGCCCCGCGCCCAGCCAGAACAGGACCGCTGTCAGCACCGTGCGGGCATAGCGGCGGCGGACTCGGGCGCCCCATCCGAGGTTCTGCAGCTGGCAGGCAAGCACCTCGTAAGGATGCGGCAGTTCAGGAATCTCGTAGTAGTCGCGCAGCTCGGCCTCGTCACCCGAGAAGCGTCGGCTGAGGCTGTTGATCAGCTGCGCCGCGGGCGGGGAGCCTGCCATCGCGCTGTTCCACTCCAGGTGGAACAGCCTGACATCGAACGACTCCTGCAGCAGTGCCGCGCGACGGGCCTCGCTGCTCTCCCAGTGCGTGAGGCCGATCGAGTACGCCACCGCCCACACCCCGCCCAGCACCGTCACGGACGCGCTGAGACCTGGGAGGAAGATGATGACGAGCCCGGCGACGGCCAGCAGCACCGATACGCCCATGCGCGCGTTGGCCAGACGCTGGGCCCTGCGATGGGATGCCGTCATGGCCCGCAGCCGGTGCAGGGCCGCCTCGTCGTTCTGTTCCGACAGGATGCGGGAGCCCCCGAGCGGCTCGCTGCCCATGACGTTCCCCCCTCGTCTTCGGCCGTGCCCTTACTCTGCCCGCTGGTCCGTGTCGTGTACACAGGTGCTTCGGCCCACCGCGTGGCAACAGAGGCCGAGTTGATCCCCCGTGGCCGTACCCGGAGCGACCGGCCGCCGCTCTCGGCAGTGCCACAATGGATCCGGTCGACGCGCGGCTGGTCGTGTCCGTCGTGTCGAGGTCTCAGTGCGGGGGAGATGATGACCGAGCTTGCCGAGCTGATCACCTGCCTGGGGGACGAGCAGGCGGCACGGGCGTTGCTCCGCTGGGCCGACGACCTCGGGACGACGGTCAAGCCGGTCAGCCCGCGCTGGAAACCGTCGGGGAAGGGCTACACGGGCGCCGCGCTCGCGGCGGTGACGGTGATCCCGGGGACGGGAATCGTGGTCGTCAAACTGTGTCCCGACGCTCAGCGCGCCGAACACGCTGCCCACGAACGCGCCCGGCGCGCCTCCCGGGACTTCGCCGAGCGGCACCTGACCGAGCCGGCCTACCCGCCGTATCCCGTGGGCGACGGACGGCTGCTGACGTTCCAGAACCCCGCCGGCGGCAGCCTGCGGGGTGTGGAGACGATGGCCCGCCTGGACGGAAACGATCTGATGTCCGCCTTCCGCGCGGTGGCCACGGGACTGGTGATCGACTGGAACGGGGGAGTCGAGGACCGGCAGGCCGAGGACGTCTCCCTCTCCGGGTTCCTGCGGGAGGAACTCGGCGAGTTGCTCGCGGACGGCGGTGAGGCCCGGGCCCACGCCGCCGGGATCGACGCGCTCCTGTTGGACGGGTCGCGGGGGGCCTGGATCGATGTCGACGGCACAGTCGTACCGAACCCGCTGCTCATGGCCCTGGGAAACCGTCGGCTGCCCGATCCGCGGTTCAGGGTGGTGCGCGGTGCGGCACACTCCGACCTGCACCTGCAGAACGTCATGGTGCCCTTCCGCAGAGGAACGCTGTGCCCCGACGCCTACCGGCTCATCGACCTGGCGGACTTCGCAGAGGCGGCCCCCCTGACACGGGACCTGGCGACGTTGAAGCTCTCGGTCCTGGCCGACAAGGTGCCCGTCGACCTCGAAGCCGACCAGGAACGCACGCTGCTGGCCTATGTGGTCAATCCCCAGGACGCCCATGTCGCCCATCTCGTCCCCCGGCTGACACAGCTCCTGGACGGCATGCACAGCGCCTGCGCCGGGGTCGTCCCGGACAACTGGCGGGATCTGTGGGCGGATCAGCTGCTGCTGTCCGTCCTGGCCACGGCGTTGCGCTTCACCACGTACGAGAACCTGGGTGACATCCGCAGGTGGCGGTTCTTCCGCCTGGCGGCCTACGCCGGCAAGGAGTTACTGGCACGCCACGACGTGGCACCGCCAGTCACCGCACTGCGAGTCGTACCGCCGCCCTCGGCGGCCGTTGTGGCCGCGCCCGCCGACCCCCGCCGCGAACGCGTCCCGATGACCATCCCGGCCTCCGACCGGCCTCTCGTGGATGCGCCGAGGCCCAGGGCCATGCCGCACATGGCTCCCGCGGTCCCCTCACATTTCGTCGAACGGCTCGAAGAGGGCGACGACTTGCTGAGATCGTTGCTGAAGGCGGCCGCAGCGGAGGCGCGGGCCGGAGCCGCCGACACGGCTCTCGCCGTCGGTCTGTCCTCGTCCGTCACCGGGGTCCACGGCACCGGCGGCTTCGGCAAGACCACACTGGCCGCGTGGGCCTGCCATCACCCGGACGTGCTGGCGGCCTTCCCCGACGGGGTGCTGTGGGTACAGCTCGGCCGGGACGTGCCGCGGCAGCGGATCATCACCGTGGCACGCGATCTGGTCAGACTGCTCACCGGCGCCGAACCCCCGGCCTACGCCACCGTGGAGGCGGCCGGTGTCGACCTGGGCGCCGCACTGGACGGACGGCGCGTCCTGCTGGTCGTGGACGACGTGTGGCGCCGGGAAGACCTGGAGCCGTTCCTGCGCGGCGGCAGCGGCTGCGTGCGGCTGGTGACCACCCGCAGCCGCGGGATCCTGGACCCGTCGGCGCCGCTGGTCCGCATCGACCGGATGTCCTTCGCCCAGTCGCTGAGCCTGCTGACGGCGGGGATCGACGGGACCGAGAACACCACCGTACTGCCGCTGTTCGAGCGCTCCGGCCGTTGGCCGCTCGCCCTGCGCCTGCTCAACGGCGTCCTGCGCAGCATGGTGCAGCGCCTCGGCATGAACCTGGCGGACGCCGTGCGGGAGATGGCCGACGACCTCGACCACCGCGGACTGCAGGAAACGCTCGACGAGTACGCCGACCCGCACACCCGCACCGTGGAAGCCACCGTCGACCTCAGCCTCGAGGAACTCGCCCGGATCCCGCGCACCGGCCGCAACTCCCTGGCCCGGCTGCTGGCCATGGCCTGCTTCCCGGAGGACCAGCACATCCCGTACCGCTGGCTGGCCCGGCTCTGGCACGTCACCGAACTGACCGCGCGACGCGAGTGCGCCCGCCTGGACGACCACTTCCTGCTGGCCCAGTTCGACGCGGACGGCGTACGGCTGCACGACGTCATCCGGGACGTCCTGCAGCGCCGCGACCCGCGTACCGTACGGCAGGCGCATCGCACCCTGCTGGACGCCCACGCGCCGCTGTGCGCCGGAACGGGCTGGCACGCCCTGGCCGGGCCGGACGCCGACCCCGAGTTCCTGGACAACGTCACCTACCACCTGGCGGCGGCCGGTGACGGCATCGGCCTGAACCACACCACCACCGACTTCCGGTTCCTGGTCGCCCGGGTCTGGCGCAGCGGCCCCACGGCCCTGGAAGCGGAAGCGGGCCGCCGCAGCCGGGTCTTCCTGCCTCTTGGCAGGGATTCCTTCGCGAGGGAACTGGGTCTGCTGGTCTACGGGGAGGCACACCTGCTGGCCGGACACGCGCGGCGTGTCGACCTCGCCGTCACCCTGTACAGCCGCTGTCTGGCAGCACGGGAGGTGATGGCGCGGCTGCACCACACGCATGAGGCCCTGGCCGGAAGACTGGTCGCGAAAGCACCCTTTCCCGACGGTCCCGACGGGCGGCTGTGGCGGGTGCTGACCGGCCACACGGGTGCCGTGCACGCCCTTTGCTGGCGGCCGGACGGTCGGCTGCTGGCCACCGGCAGCGCCGACGGCACGGTACGGATCCACCGGGTCGAGGAGGACGGGGAACCGGACCTGGTGGTGGACGCGGCGGGCGGCGGAGCGGTGACCGGCCTGGCGTGGAGCCCCGACGTGGTGTCCCTGGCCGTGGGCACCGACCGGGGCGAGGTGCTGCTGGTGGACCCGTCGGAGGGACGGATCATGCGGCGGCTGGACCTCGGCGGCGATGACCGTCCCCCTGTCCAGGTTGCCTTCGCCCCCGACTCCGGGGCCGTGGCCGTGGCGTGCGGGAGAGACGTACGGCTCTGGCACGCGCCGTTCACCGAGGACAGTCTGGGACCACCGCTGGCCGGCCGGCGCGAGGCCACCTGCACGGTACTGGGCTGGCACCGCCGGGGCGGGCTGGCGGCCGGGCTCGCCGACGGCAGGGTCCACCGGTGGAGGGGGGAGCCGGAGGGTGAACCGGCGGTGCTCGACACCGGTCAGTCCGTGGTCCAGGCCCTGGACTGGCACCCGGACGGGAACATGCTGGCCGTCGCCGGGCACTCGGCGGAGGTGACGCTCATCGACTGCGCCGGTGCCGACGCCACGGCCCGGGTCTTCGGCGACGAACCCAGCGGCGCCGCTTGGCTGCGGTCGCTGGCGTGGACGCCGTCCGGGGACACCCTGCTCACGGGCGACAACGACGGCACCGTCTTCGTGTGGAAGGTCTCCTGGTGGGGGAGCACCCCTCGCCTGCAGCTCACCGACAGCTTCTCCGCCCGTGGCGTCCAGGTGAAGGCGATCGCTCCGCATCCGCAGGAGCACAGGATCGCCGTCGGCACCCGGCAACCCGTGGTACGTCTGTGGACCCCCGACCAGCAGGATGATCCGGACACCGGGCTGGCCGGCCGGGTGAACACCGTGGCCTGGTCCTCACGGAGTGCCCTGGCCGCGGGGAACACGGGCGGTCAGCTCATGGCGACCGAGGCCGGTCTCGCGGACCTCCCCGTCTGGTCGCGGTACGCCGTGTACGCGCACGACGGCGATCTGCGGAGTGTGTCCTGGGCACCGGACGGACGGCGTCTGCTGAGCGTCGGCGACGACGGCCGACTGCTGCTGTGGGACGCCGAAGGACACGAGAGGGTCCGCGTCCTGGCCCGGACGCTGACCTACCCGGGCGCCGTCGCATGGAGTCCCGACGGCCGCTGGGTGGCCGCCGGGGACAACAGCGACGTGCTGCTGTGGCGGACGGCGGACTGGCAGCGGGTCGGCAGCATTTCGGTGGGCGCCAGTGTCAACGCTCTGGCGTTCGCACCCGGCGGGTCACAACTGACCGCGGCCACCACGTCCATGGAACTCCGCGTGGTTCATCTCGACGAGGCCGGTCGGCCCACGGGGACGGTCGGGGAGTGGGACGGCCACGTCGGTTCGATCGGTGCGGTGTCCTGGTCACCCGACGGCCGGCACCTGGCCACCGGTGGGTACGACGGTTACACGCTGTTGTGGGATACGGGGACCCGACTGCCTCGCTGCGTGCTCGAAGGCGACGGGACGGCGGTGTGGGGCGTGGCCTTGTCCAGGGACGGAAGCCGTTTGGTCGCCGTCACGATGGGAGGCTCCGCCTTCCTGTGGGACACCGAATCGGAGGCCCAAGTGTGCCGACTGCGTGTCGACAATCACCTGTCCTCCTGCTCCTTCCACCCGCACGACGACCGCGTCCTGCTCGGCGGCTCGGCCGGCCTCTACTTGTGCAGCATCCTCCGATGAGCTTTCCGGACCGCCTCGCCCACCAGGGCGAAGTGACCTCCCTCATGGGTGACAGCTACCGCATGCGCGGCTGCGGTCTCGGACGGGTTCCCGCGGCCCCGGCAAGGTGAGCACGGCTCCACCGGCCGGGCAGTCCCTCACTGTCCGTGTTCACCGCGCGATGCGCTGGTGTGGGCGAAGGGACCCCCGGTGTTATTCAATGAGGTGTGCCGTCGGGGATCTCGGGGCCCCCTCGCACGGGTCCGAGTACGGCCTCGGCGCTGCGCCGGGGATTGCTGAGAGAGCCGCATGGACTCCACACCCTCCCCCTCGTCCTCGTCGCCGTTCGACCTGGTCAGCAGCGCCCTGGGGCGCTACATCCCGCGCGGCGGAGCGGCAGCGGCCGCCGGTCCTGCCGACACGCGGGACGACCGCACCACCCGCCGGCCCGCACCCGGCAACCCGGCAGCCGGCGGTCAGGACCAGATTCTCGGCGTGGTCAACCTGGACAGCGATCTGAGAATCAGTCGCTGCAATCTCGCCGCCCCCGTGTTCGCGGGTCTGGAGGCCGTGGCCGGGAGTCCCTTCGTCGATCTCCTGCCCCCCGGGGACGTACCGACGGTCACACGGCGGTTGCGGCAGGTCCTGGAGACCGGTGAGGCGCACGTCGCCCGGATCCAGCGCCTGCGGCGCGGCGACGGGTCGGAGCTGGTGGTCTCGATGAGCATCCTGCCCGCCGCGGCGCCTCAGGAGGGGCTGACCGTCTCCCTGATCGCCATGGCCAGGAGGCTGCACCTGTACGCCGCCGAGACCGCGATCGGCACCTCGCTGGACATCGGCGAGACCGCGCAGTCGCTGGCGCAGTCCCTGCTGGCCTGGGGAGACGTGGCCGCCGTCGACCTCGACTTCGCCGTGTGGACGGGCGAGGGAGTCACCGGGCAGGGGCAGGGGCGCATCCGGCTACGGCGGGCGGCCCTGGTGCCGGACCGGGCATGGCCCGAGGGCTACGTGACTCCGGGCGATGATCTGCCCAGCGACGCGAGTCGTCTGCTGGCGCAGGCGGTACGGCGGGACGACGCCCCGCAGGCCATCGTCATACCCGACCGGGAGGCGGTCGAGCGGGTGCTCGGCAGTCCGCGGGTGATGCGTGCCCTGGTGCCCGGTGACCGGTCGGCGGGTGTGGCGTGCATACCGCTGGTCCTGGACGGCTCGCCGCCCGTCGTGCTGGGCGTGGCGGAGGTATGGCGGCGGGCGGACTGCCCCTTCCGCGACAGCGAGCTGTTCGACCTGCAGGAACTGGTTGCCAGGACCGCCCATCACGTCGACCTGGCCCGTCAGCACCAGCGCGAGCACAAGCAGGTGCTGGCCTTGCAGCGCCGGCTGCTGCCGCGGACCGGCGGTGACACCATCGAGATCGCCAGCATCTACCAGCCCGCCACGCCCGACAGCGCGGGCGTCGGTGGCGACTGGGTGAACAGCTTTCCGCTGCCCGACGGCCGTACCGCGCTGGTGGTCGGTGACGTCGTCGGGCACGGCCTGGGAGCCGCGGCCACCATGGGCCAGCTGAGCATGGAGGCCCGCGCGCTGCTGTCCGCGGGACTCGCGCCCGACGAGGTGCTGGAGCACCTGGACGAGACCGTGACGCTGCTGGACGACGCGGAGTCCGGGCTGGCGGCCGGGTACAGCGCCCTCGGGTCGACCTGCTGCATCGCCCTCTACGACCCGGTCAGCCACCATGTGGCGCTCTCCAGCGCCGGCCACCTCCCCCCGGTCCTGGTCTCCCCGGACGGGCACGCGGGCGCGCTCGCGGTCCGCCCTCACCCCGGCCTGGGCGCCGAGTTCGCGCTGCGGGAGCCGTTTGACGTGCACACGTTCGACGCGTCCCCGGGCTCCCTGCTCGCCCTCTACACCGACGGCCTGGTGGAGGATCCTTCCGTGTCGATCGACGAGGGCATCGCCAGGCTGGCGGACGTCGTGTCCAGGGTGCATCCGTGGGACGCCCTGCAACAGGCCGCACGGCACGTCGTCTCCGCGCTGGCACCCGCGCACCAGCGGGACGATGTGACCCTGCTGCTCGCGCGGATGATCGGCTACCGCAAGGGGGACACCGCGACCTGGCGGCTGGCCGCCCGCGACGATGCCCCCGCCCGTGCCCGCGCGCAGGTCTCCGCGCTGCTGCGGCAATGGTGCACCAGGGATGACACCCGGGACAACGCGCTGCTGCTGGTCAGCGAGCTGGTCACGAACGCGGTGCGCTTCGCCACCGGTCCCATCACGGTGCGGCTGATCAGGGCCGGTCACGGCCTGCTGTGCGAGGTGGGCGACACCGGCAACGGCAGGCCACGTCTGAGCCGGGGCGGCCTCCTCGACGACGGCGGCCGTGGCCTGCACATCGTGCACAGGCTCACCACCCGGTGGGGGGTGCGGTGGACGGACACCGGCAAGGTGGTCTGGGCGGAGGTGGCGAGGTGACGCGGCCGTGGGTCGGGGTGCGGTCGGCGTATGAGGGCGCGGCGAGGGTACAGGCGTAGCCGTCAGCCGTCAGCCGTCAGCCGTCAGCCGTCAGCCGTCAGCCGTCAGCCGACGCCACCGGCGCCACCGGCCGTACGGACGGTGCCCTCAGCGGTACCGGTGGCGTGACCGGCGACGCGGACCGCCCGTTCGCCGGTGCGGGTGGCGCGGGCTCGCACTACAGCCACTCCCCTTCCAGGGCGGTGGCGGTGAGGCCCGGTGCCGCCGCGTACAGGACGGCGCGACTACCTGGCTTCTGCCCGGCGTCGTGCGCCCGCCGCATGATGTCGAACACGGCGGCGCCTCCGCGATTGCCGCTGGTGTAGCTGTCCCGGCTGTAGTCCAGCAGGCCCGACGGCCACGCTTCGGGCATCGTCTGCTCCATGTACTCCAGCACCCGGGTCCCGCCGGGGTGCGCCAGCAGCACGTCGGGGTGCCAGGAGTCGGGGTCGTCCTGGTACCGGACGCGCAGCCACTCCCACATCGCGCTGACCGTCTCCTGTACGGCGCGCGGCCCGCGCCGGTCCATCACGAAGTGGGTGCCGTCCGCCCTCGTCTCCAGGCGGTGCAGGTCCTGGGTGCCGGGCAGGGTGTGGTGCCAGGCGGAGTCCAGCCGCAGCACCGACTCGCGCCTCGGGCGGCCCGTGACCACCGCGGCGACCGCGGTGTCCGCGAACAGCAGCCGGACGATCAGGGACTCGAGGGTGTCGTCCGCGGGCTGGTAGGTCGTGCTCAGCGCCTCCGCGATCACGACCAGGACCACCCGGTCGGGGTCCGCGGCCACGAGATCCGCCGCCAGCGCCAGGGAGCGGGTCCCTGCTATGCAGGCCCACTGCGTGGCCGGCAGGAGCATCACGTCGTTGCGGAGCGGAAGCTTGTTGGCCAGAGAGATGTCCAGGCCCGGCAGTGCCGGGGTGGTGGAGTTACTGGTGATCAGGCAGTCGATGTCCGCGGCGTCCAGCCCGGCGATCTGCAGGGCCCCACGCGCCGCACGCTCGCCGTAGGACTGCACGGCCTCCCAGGCCGGCGCGGTGCGCTCCTGGACGGTCTGCGGCCCGGGTATCGCCTCGAGGGCGGCGATCACACGGTCCACGTCCTGCTGGGTGAAACCGTCGCGTGCCAGCGCCTCTTGGGCCGCCCCGATGCCGACGCCCCGCAGTCCGCCGCCGTTGCCCGGCGCGACGGCGGTCTCCAGCGGCAGCATCCACCCGCGGCTCTCGATGCCCGTGCCGGCCGCGATGCCGTCGATCCGCGGCGCCCACGCCGCGTGCGGATGCCGGTCGCGCACCTCCGCCACGATCTCGCTGGTCTTCACGGCGTGCTCGCCGTGTATCACGGCAGGAGGACAGAGATAAGCGGCCATAATGGGGCACCTTTCCAGGGAAAACAGGCAGGAATGTCGCGAGTGCTGTGTCATGGGTCACTTTGGAGCGTTGCGCCCAAAAGGTTGGCGATAGGCTCCACTTCGGTCGTCGATGTCCGTTTCGAGCATGGATGCTAAATGGACATTTCCGCTGTGATGCAGACAACTTAGGCGGCATTGGAATGCGTGAAACGGCACACACCGCTGCAATCGGCGCCCTCCGGGCGGCTCCATAAGGCTCACCTGACTGATCGTCAGAAGGTCGTCCGGACGGTGGCCGCCGCCATTCCTCCCGAGCCCCTGGCGATCACGGAGAAGGCGTCGCGCACGAAGGAGCGAACACATGTGCCGTTGCGCACCGGGATGCGGACCGAGGTTGCCCTTGCGCCGGTGCACCGCTCCGGCGCGCCTCGGCGGGAGCCGCCCGTAACAGAGTGGGAACAGCGTCACTCAGCCGTCCGACGGTCGGCACAATGACTCCATGCCCGAGTACATCGAACTCAGCCTGGCCGGAGCGGACTTGCGCCTGGAAGTCGCCGAGGTGGGGGAGCCGGTCGCAGGCGGTGGCCAGTGGACACCGGTGGCCGCCGGCGGCTCCAGGGTCGCCGAGGTGGCCGCCGACACGCTCAGGGCCGCGCTGCGTCCCCTGGGCCCCGTCCTGCAGCAGGTGCACGACTCGATCGCGAGCGCCCCGAACCCCCCGCGCGATGTCTCCGTGGAGTTCGGTGTCCAGATCGGTCAGGATCTGAAACTCGGCATCGTCGGCGGCAGCGGGCAGGCCACCATGAAGATCACGGCCAGCTGGCGCCTCGGTGGAGAGCCGAACTGAGCCATGGGGTGGTTCCGACAGGACGGCCCGCCCGGGCCCGTCGTGTCTGTGCTGAAGCATGCCCCGGGGGACACTGCGAAGGCCTCGGTCCAAGAAGCGGGAGCGGCAGTTCTGCTGTCGCCCCGTCAGGTCCTCACCTGCGCGCACGTCGTCAACGACGCCTTGGGCCTGCCTCTGTTGGCGACTGAATGGCCCACGGCGCACGGGCTCGACGTGATGTTCCATGTCACCGGTGCACCCCGGCGAACCGCACACGTGAGCGTCTGGGTGCCGCCTCGGTCCGCACCGTCCGGCATGTGGCAGGGCGACCTCTGCGTGCTCGAACTGGCCGACGCAGCGCCCGAGCAGGTCCGCCCTGTGGTGTGGCTGGACATGACCGAGGGCCAGCAGCTGCGTGCCTGGGGCGGTGACGGTGCGGTGGGCGGTTTCGCCGACACCGAGGCCAAACTGGCCGACCAGGGCGTCTACTACCTGGACGGCCTGCTCTCCGGGGGCGCGATCGCGCCCGGGTTCAGCGGTGGGCCCCTCTGGGTCAGGAACGACACGGTCGCGGTGGGCCTGGTCGTCGCGCATCACCACACCCAGGGCCCACTGGCCAGTCAGCAGGTCCTGCGTCGCAGTTGGGCCCTGCCCTGGCAGACCATCCGTGCCGAGTTGCGAGCGTCGGGAGCCGGCGAACTGATCGACTCCTGCGTGACGCGCGCGCCCGCCACGTGCGAGGACACCGTCGGTGAGACGCTGAGCCACGCGCTCTGGAGGTTGCTCGCCGATCCGGTCCAGCGAGCGGACCATGCCTGCCGCCTGGCGTCCCAGCTGGGATACGGCACGCCCGCGGACGGCTCCCCACCGAGCGTGGACGAGCTGGTCACCCTGCTCACCACCGTGGAACGCGCCCTGGCCACGCTCACGGAATCGCTGTCCCTCGCACACGGGGAGGGACCGCGCCCCGAAGCGCTGAACCAGTTGCTGGCGGCCGGGCGGCTGAGCGGCATGGCACGACTGCTCTCCGTGGCCGAGTACCACGGCCTGGTCGAGAGGCTCAAGCAGGTCGCGGCGAGCGACCCCGCGCTGCTCCCACGGGCCGCCCGTGAGGCACTGAGGTACACACCGCTGCCGCTCACGCGGAGGGCGGCGCTGTCCCCGGAAGGTGTCGAAGCCGCGGTCGGCGAACTGGAGGAGCTGTCGGACGGTGACGCCCTGCCGGACGGCGGCCCTTCGGTCCCCGCGTTGCTGAAACTGGTCGAGTTCACGGCGGCAGCCCTTGCCGCACCGCTCCGTGACGAACTGACGGCATGGAACGAGCGCGCCTCGCGCCGGCTCGGCGTGCACAGGGCGGCTCTGGCCCAGCGCCGAGGGGACGCGCTGGCCTGGGCCGCCCAGCGTCCGGCGCCGGTCGTCCGTCTCGTCGCGGAGATCGGCACCCTCGCTTCCGACCCCGCCGACCACCACCGCCTCCGCCTGTGGCAGGTGGACGCGGACGGCACACCGCGGCCCGTCGTCCCGGAGGACGCATGGCCGCGTACGGCCGGGGAGATCGGCCGGCTGATCCGTGAAGCGGCCGAGCGGGCCTCGGCGGACAGCGGCCACGTGGTCAAGGACATCGAGATCCAGGTGGATCGCGACGGGCTGCATCTGCCGATCGACGAATGGGATACCGGCGGCGTGCTGGAATGGCTGCCGGGCGAACCCCTCGGCGTCCCCTATCGAGTGTCGTTGCGCTGTCCGGATCTCACGAGCCGAAACGCCCGGCTGCACGCCACCATGCTGCGCGCTCGCTGGTCGGAGGCCGGCGTGAACGAGCCCTTGGTCGTGGACGAGCAGCTCTCGGACCCGAGGCGGCTGGTGACCAAGCTGAGGACCTCGCACGAAGGCACCAGCCAGGTCGTCCTGCACGGATCCGCCGAGATCCGCAGCGTCCTGCTCGAAGTGTGTCTGGCCTGCGGGGTGCCCGTCATCCTCTGGGACCGCGCCGCCGAGTCGTACGCCGACGCCCGCAACCTCGAAGAGGTGCGTCCCGCCGGCCCGCTCTTCGAACTGCCCGAACGGGTCAGGCGGTTCCGCGGCGACTTCTGGGGCGATCCCGTGCGCCATCCGGCGCGTCCCGCACTGGTGTGGGAGCCGGAGGAACCCCTGGCCCTGCCGAGCAGGCCCCGACTCGTGGACCCCGCAGAAGGAGTGCGCAGCTGATGACCGATCCCAACGCCGACCAGGAGGCTCCGGCGGCCCCTGCTCAGCCGTGGCGGCTGTTCCGGGGGGACGGCCGACCGCGGGACGTCGAGTTGCCCGTGGCTCCACCGTGGCGGCGCTTCGTGGAGCGGACCACGGCGACCCGTCGGCCCTACCTCATCGGCAGGAAGGAGGCCGACGTGGTCAGCGCGGCGCTCCTCCTGCGGCGGCCCCTTCTGGTGACGGGAAACCCAGGCACCGGAAAGTCGTCGCTGGCGTACGCCGTCGCCCACGAGCTCGGCCTCGGCACCGTACTGACCTGGGCCGTGAACAGCCGCAGCACCGTCCTGGACGCCCTGTACCAGTACGACGCCGTCGGCAGGCTGCGGGAGAGCAACCTGCCCCGCGACTCCTCCGGCGAGAGCCTCGACATCGGCTCCTACGTCCGCCTCGGTCCCCTCGGCACCGCACTGCTGCCCTGCGCACGACCGCGCGTCCTGCTCGTGGACGAGCTGGACAAGGGAGACCTTGATCTGCCGAACGATCTGCTGACACTCTTCGAAGAGGGCCAGTTCGAGATTCCGGAGCTGGCCCGGCTTCCCGAAGAACAGTCCTGCGTGTCGGTGATGACGGCTGACGCGGACCGAAGGGCGGACTTGCTGCGCGGCCGGGTGCTCTGCGAGGAATTCCCTGTCGTGGTCATCACCAGCAACGGCGAACGCGAGTTCCCTCCGGCCTTCCTGCGCCGCTGCGTCCGCCTGGACCTTCCCGACCCGGACGAGGAGCGGCTGCGGGCCATCGTCTCCGCCCATCTCGGCGAGTCCGCCGCCACGGAGGCCGAGGAGCTGATGACGGCGTTCCTCAACCGCCGTGCCCGAGGCGAACTGGCCACGGACCAGTTGCTCAACGCGGTCTTCCTGCGCATGGGCGGAGTGGACCTCGGCGCCGCCGGACTCCTGGACGCCGTTCTGCACCGGCTGGGCGGGGCCGGCCAGTGACGTCACCGGGAGAGGTCCTGCGCCTGCTGGCCGATGCCGGTGTCGACATGTCGGCCGACGAACTGCTGGATGCCCTGTGGCTGGCCCGGCACCTGCCCGCGGACGCCACGACGCCGCTCGCGCTCATCCTCGAAGGCTCCACGGGCGCCGAGCGGATCGCCACGGCCTCCGTGACCGGGCGCCGGCAGCGGACCAAGCCGCCCATCCGCGGCGCCGAGCCGTCCCTCACGGCGCCCGACCGGCGCGCGCCGCACGCCGGCGGCCACGAGGCCGGCCCGGACGGCGAGGAGGCGCGCTCGGATGCGGCCGGCTCGGCGCTGCACGGTGCGCAAGCCCCTGCACGGCCCGGAACGCTGCCCGCGTTGCCCGTGCGGGTCCCCGAGGCGAAAGCCCTGACGCGGGACGAGCTGCCCCTGGGCCGGGCGCTTCGCCCCCTCAAACGCAACCGTCCCGATCTGCGAGTTCGGGAACTGGACGAGCGGGCGACGGTCACGGCCATGGCAGACACCGGGCTGCTCGACCCCGTCATGCGACCGGCCCGCACCCGATGGCTCGACCTCGTGCTGCTGGTCGACGACGGCGTGTCGATGCTGCTCTGGCGGCGTCTCGTCACCGAGGTCCGGCAACTGCTGGAACGCAGCGGCGCCTTCCGTACCGTCCGGGTGTACGGCCTCGACAGCCGCGGCCCGGATGCCCCACGCCTGTCCTCACGCCCGTACACCCATGACGAACGGAGCACGTCACGGGGCCTGCTCGCGACGGACACGTCGCCGGACAGCGCCCTCCTGCTGGTGATGAGCGACGGCGTGGGAGCCGCCTGGCACGACGGCAGGATGCATGACGCCCTCGCGCGCGCGGCACGCCTGGGCCCCGTCGCGGTCATGCACACCCTCCCGCGGCCGCTGCGTGACGACTCCGGCATCCGGGCCCGGCAGTGGCAGGTCACGACCCGCCGCGCGGGCGCCCCCAACCACTCCTGGGAGGTCCGCGATCCGGTCCTGCCACCCGATCTGGTCCCCTTCGACGGACTGCGGGTACCCGTGCTGGAGCCCACCCCCGACTTCGTCGAGGCCTGGGCCGGGCTGGTGACCGCCGCGGCCGTCACCGCGCAACTGCCCCTGCTCGACGTCGCGCAGCCGGCGCTGCGCCCCCCACCTGGGCCCGACGCGAGTGATCCCGGACAGGACGTGCTGCGTTTCCGCGCGGCAGTCACCCCCGAGGCGTACCGGCTCGCCGCCCATCTCGCGGCCTGCGCGCCGGTGACCGTACCCGTCATGAGGCTGGTGCAGATGGCGCTCGGAGAGCACATCCGCACCAGCCACCTGGCGGAGGTCTTCCTCGGAGGCCTCATGCTCCGCACGGACTCGGGTGGTGACGCCACCCCTCCCGAAGACCGTGTCTTCGACTTCCCGGAAGAGACACGCCGGATCCTGATGAGTACGGTGCCGCCGAGCGACCTGCTGCGGACCAGCAGGTCGCTCGGCACCCGGTTGCACGAACTGATCGGCCGGGCACCCGAGTTCTCCGCCTGGCTGGCCGATGAGCAGGGCGCCGGGCGGGTCGACGGTGCGTCGCTGCCGTTCGCGATCACGGAGGAGCGTGTGCTGGGGCGGCTCGGGCTCACCGCCCCCGGCGGTCTCCGGCTCCGGGCCGGGAAACCGGCCGTTCCCGTGGACGCGTCGGCTGCGACGGCCGTGGTGATCACGACGCTTCCCATGGAGTACGCCGCGGTACGGGTCCATCTGGACGACCCCGAGGAGCGCGTGCACCCCACGTACGGCACCCGGGCCGAGATCGGGCGTCTTGCCGGCACGCGCTGGCGCGTCGCCGTCCTCGAGCCACCAGAGGCACCGGTGCCGGCTTCGCTGATCGCGCAGACGGTGTTCTGGCTGGAGGCGCGGGTGGTTCTCTTCGTCGGCATCGCCGGAAGCCTGAAGGACAGCGTCACCGTCGGGGACGTCGTCGTGGCGACAGAGGAATATGTACTTCGTCCCGATCCGCACTCGACCGAGGGGTCGCGTTATCACCCCGAGCTCCGGCTCGGGTCACCTCATCTGCAGTACCAGGCCAGGCTGGCACTGCGGGAGGACACCCGCGTGCACTTCGGCCGCCTCGTGGCCCTCCCCGTAGTGGGTGACGGACCGGCGTCGCTGGACCGGAACCTCTGGCAGTACGTCAGCGATGCCATCGCCGTCAGCGGGGCCGAGATGGCAGGCTCCTTGTTCCCGAGCTACCTCGAGGGCACGGCACAGGCGTTGGCCATCCGGGGGATCAGTGACACGCTCGACGCCGCGAAGCAGGGCAGCGGCGCGGCGGGAACCCAACGGTGGGCAGCGGCGCAGGCCGCCGCGGTGGCCGTCAAGGTCCTCCGCGAGTCGGCACCGGAATCGATCCCGCACCCCGAGCCCGAGACGCCGCCCGCCCTCGGCCCCATGCCGACGGTTTCCACACCTCCCCTACCCCCGTACGCCTTCACGGGGCGCTCGGCGGAGGTGGTCCACCTGCTCGCGCTACTGGACCCCTCTCCTGCCGACGACAGCCGGCCGCCGCTCCCGGTCTGCGCCGTCACGGGTATGGGCGGCATCGGCAAGACAGCCCTCGCCGTCCAGGTCAGCCACCTCGTACGGGCACGGGGCTGGTTTCCCGGCGGAGTCTTCTTCGCCGATCTGCGCGGCTACGACACCGATCCGGTCACGGCCGGACAGGCCGTTGCGGCTCTTCTCCCGGCCTTGGGACTGTCCGACGCCCATATGCCCTCGACAAGCGCCCAGCGCTTCGACGCATACCGGGCCTTTCTCGCCGAGAGAAGGCAACCGATGCTGCTGATCTTCGACAACGCGGGGTCCCCGGACCAGTTCCTCCCCCTGCTGCCCCCGACCGGCCGTCATCGCTTCCTGATCACCTCCCGGGATCGCCCCCCCGACTCCCTCCCGGTGCGGCTGATCGACCTGAGCGTACTGAGCCCGGACGACTCGGTCGCCTTGCTGAGGTCGGCGCTGCGAAGCAGTGACGAGCGGGACGACCGCGCATCCCGCGAACCGGAGGCCCTCCGCGCACTCGCCGAGCTCTGCGGACACCTGCCACTCGCCCTCCAGGTCGCCGCCGCGCTGCTTCGCCGCCGCCGCCATCGGAGCATCGCCTCGCTGGTATCGGAGATCGAGGAGGCCCCGGACCCGACGGCCGTCCTCCGCACCCGGGGAGTGGACCAGTACGGAACAGGCCTTTCGATGCGCCCGGTGCTGGAGACGTCGTACCGCCGTCTCATGGCCGAGCAGGCCCGGTTGTTGCGTCTGCTCGCCGTGGCTCCGGGCCCGGACACGAGCACGGAGGCCGCGGCCGTGCTCGCCGACCGCGACACAGCGGTCACGTTGACGCTCCTGGACGACATCGCCGCGGCCGGCCTCGTCACGCCCGTACCGGCAGGGGAGTCGGGGGCGCGCTGGCGGTTGCACGACCTGGTGCGGGCCTTCGCGGCAGGCCTGGCGGCGAGTGACCCGAGTCGGGAACAGGAGGCGGAGGCGGCGCGAGAACGGCTGCTGGCGTTCTACGCGAGCCGGGCACACGCGGCTGACGACCGATTGCGCTGGCTTCCGGGGAGGCCGCAGCCGGAGCGGTTCGACACCCGCGCCAAGGCGCTCGCGTGGTTCGACCAGGAGCGGCCGGGTCTGATGGCGGCCGTTCAGTGGGCCGGGGAGGAACGGTTCGCGCCGGCGGCTCTCACGCTGTCCGCACACCTCGCGGCGTACCTGGAGTGGCGCCGGCTCTTCGACGACTGGATCACCGTGAGCCGGTGCGCCCGCGACGCGGCCCGTCGCGCAGACAACGTCTCGGCCGAGGCCGACGCGTGGAGCAGTCTGGGCAGAGCCCTTCAGGAGACAGGGCGGCCGGAGGAGGCGATGGAGGCGGCGCGACG
>NZ_JBSFJZ010000024.1:84940-89763 GCF_053598315.1 Streptomyces sp. NPDC001153 | reverse complement strand
CGGCGCGCGCTGGGCCTGTACCAGGGGGTTGGTGACCGTCGTCGCGAGGCCATGGCGTGGCAGAACGTCGGTGATGCCCTGCGGGTGGCGGGGCGGCCGGAGGAGGCGATGGAGGCGGCGCGGCGCGCGCTGGGCCTGTACCAGGGGGTTGGTGACCGTCGTCGCGAGGCCATGGCGTGGCAGAACGTCGGTGATGCCCTGCGGGTGGCGGGGCGGCCGGAGGAGGCGATGGAGGCGGCGCGGCGCGCGCTGGGCCTGTACCAGGAGGCCGGGGACCGTCGTCGCGAGGCCACGGCGTGGAACGATCTCGGTCATACCCTCCGTCTCGCAGGCCGTTCGGAGGAGGCCGTCGACGCGTACGGCACCTCGGCGGGGATCATGCAGGGCTTCGAGGACTGGTACGGCCTGGGCCGGTCCCTCGAGAACCTGGCCATCCTCCAAGAGAGCGCCGGAGCCACGGCGAAGGCGCGGGAGGCCTACGCCCGAGCCGCTGAGGCATACAGCCGGACCAATGCCCCTGTCGAAGCCGCCCGGTCAGGCGCCGATGCCGACCGCCTCGGCCGGACAGGCGCGGACGGCGATGCCGACTGGGAATCCGGCGAAGATCCTTCTACCGTGGAGTCCGCCTGATCCGGTGCCGCTGGACGACGTAAGGGGGCTTCGTGGAAGCCGAGTTGGGGACGCTCGCCGCCCAGGCGGCAACGGCATTCGTCGGACTCGCGGCCGCGGACGCCTGGCTGAAGATGAAACGCGGGAGCCGACGGATCACCCGCTGGCTGTCCCGGCGCGGCGCCGACGGCGAACTGGACGCCTCCCGTGAGGAGTTGGAGCAGGCCAGGCAACGCGGCGACGAGGAGAGCGCGGCCGACCGGGTCGCCGCCGAATGGGAACGGCGCCTGCTCGGCATCCTCGAGGACGACCCCGAGGCGGCGGAGGAACTGCGCGGGCTGCTCGCCGAGGTCCTGCCGGGAACGTCGTACGACATCGCCTTCGACGTCCGCCCGGCCGCACCGGCGGCGCCCGGCGTCCAGCCCGACCAACTCCCCGCCCTGACCGGCACCTTCAGCAACCGGGTCGCCGAGCTCGACCGGATGAACAGCCTGTGCGGCGAACCCGGCAGGGTGCGGCTCGCCGTCCTCGCCGGGCTGCCCGGGGTGGGCAAGACGGCGCTCGCCTGCCGCTGGGCGGACACCCGGCGCGAGGACTTCCCCGACGGCCTCTTCTACGTCGACTACGCCGCCCTGCGCGACGAGTCCGCCGTGGGCGCGGCCATGGGCCCGGCCGAGACCTCACAGGCCCTCGCCTCGGTCCTGCGGGCGCTGCTGGGGAGCGATGCCCATGTCTCCGAGCGGTTCGAGGAGCTGAGGCGGCAGTACGAGACCCACTCCCGCGACCGGCGCATGCTCGTCCTCATCGACAACGTCACCCAGGCCGCCCAGGCGCGGGCCCTGATCCCCACGGGTCCCGGCAGCACCGTCATGGTCACCAGTCACAGCAAGCTCGGCGAACTCGTCGCGCAGGACGGCGCCGAACTCATCGACCTGAAACCCCTCGACGCACACGGCGGCCTGAAGCTGCTGACCGACCAGTGCGGCGAGGACGTCGTCGCGGCCGAACCCGGCGAGGCCGGACGCCTCGTGGAGCTGTGCGGCGGACTGCCGGTGGCGCTGCGCATCGTGGCGACCCGGCTGACCACCGGCGACGCCCCGAGCCTGACCCACCTGGCCCAGGAGCTGGAGGACGAGGCCGAACGGCTGGAGGGCATCTCCCTGCCCGGCGGCGACTACTCGCTGTCGGCCGTCCTCGGCCCCTCCTACCGGCTGCTGCCACCCGGACCGGCCCGGATGTTCCGGCTGCTGGGCTGGCTGCCCACGGGAGTGTTCGACGAGTCCGTCGCGGCCGCCGCCGCGGGCGTCGACCGGCGCACGGCCCGGCGGCTGCTGCGCGAACTGGCCGCCGCGAGCCTGCTGGAGAGGGACCGCGACGGCCGCTACCGCGTCCACGACCTCGTCCGCCTCTACGCCCGCGAGCGTGCCGTGGCGGAGGAACCACCCGCCGAGGAGAGGACCCTCGTCGAGCGGGTGACCACGCACCACCTCGTCCTCGCGGCCCTCGCCGACCGGGCACAGCGCGCGGACCGGCTGCGCGTCGCCGATCTGACCGAACTGATGGCACCTGCCGCGGACCCCTTCTCCGCACCCGGCGGCCCCGCCCCGCTGACCTGGCTCGACGCCGAGTGCACCACGATCCTCGCCGTCCTGCGCGCGGCAGTGCGCCACCGCCTGAACGCCCTGGCCTGGCCGCTGGCCGAGGCGTTCACCGTGCTGTTCCTGCACCACCGCCACCTCGGCGCCTGGAAGGAGTCCCTGAGCCTGGGCAGCGAGGCCGCCGCCGCGCTCGCCGCCGACCCGGCCACCCCGGCCGACGTCGCGGCGCAGGCCCGCGCCGGCGAGGCCCGGCTGCGCAGCCTGCTCTCACGCCCGCTCACGGACCTCGGCGAACACGACCGGGCCCGCACCGAACTGGAGCGCGCCGTCGCCCTGGCCGAGCCCACCGACCGACTGCTGCTGCGCGCCTCCGTCCAGGAGTTCTACGGCCGCCACCTCGAACTCTCCGACCTCGCCCGGGCCGTGGACACCTACCGCTACTGCCTCGACCTCAACCGCCGCGCCGGGGACCGGCGCGGCGAAGCCCTGGCCCTCCTCTTCCTGGGCTCGGCCTTGGACGCCCAAGGAGACCACGAGCAGGCCCTCACCCTGCTCGGCCAGGCACGCGCGGACCTGCTGGACCTCCCCGAGCCCGACGAGCGGATGGCGGCCCGCGCCCTCCTCGCCCTCGGCCGGGCCCACGCCCACCGCGACGAGTTCGACGCGGCCTTCCACGCCCTGGAAACGGCGGCCGACACCCTGAAGGCCCGGCGCGCGTACAGCTACGAGGCCGACGCACGGGAGGAGCTCGCCGACCTCGCCCAGCGGACCGGCCGCCACCCGGACCGGGTGCGCGAGTGGCTGACCCGCGCCCTCGAGATCCACGAGACGAACGGCGACCGGCGCGCGGACGACGTCCGCCGGCGGCTGACGGACCTCAGCTGAGACGCGGTGCCGCGGGGCGCGGGCGGAGCACGACGTCCTCGTCCCGCACCCCGGCGATCCGCAGGGTCAGCAGCGCCTCGCCCGGTGGAAGACCCTGCCGCAACCGGGCATAGACGATCGCCGCCGCGAGCCCGGGAGACAGCGCCGGCCCGGTCACCGCCGCCTCGGCCACCCGGCCGTCGCGCAACCCCACCAGATGGCCACCACCCCGCACCGCGCAGGCGGCCAGCAGACTGCCGGGCAGCCGCGCCAGGCCGTCACGGATCCAGCCCAGCGCCTCGGCGACCGATCCGGCGGGGTCGGCCCGCTCGATCACCGAGGCGCTCTCCAGCAGCCGGCGGTCACGTTCCGCGTCCGAACAGGCCAGATACGCGAAGCGGTACGGCGCCGCGTCGGGGCCGTCCTCCTCGGCCTGCGGTCCGCCGTGCGCGTACGCCCGCGCCTGGGCCGGATACCGGCGCACCGACACGACCGGACCGGCCGGCTCCTCGCCGACCTCGGTGACGACCAGCCAGGAGGTGACGGGACCGGCGGCCGGTTCCGGCACGTGCAGCAGCAGGTCCGGCGGGGGCGCGGAGGCCGGCTCGGGGAGATCCAGCAGTTCGTAGACGGCCGCACGGAGCCGCGCCTGCGCCTGGCCCGAGTCGGCGAAGGCCCGCCGCACCACGGGGGCGTACCGATCGCGGCCGTGCTCCCGTACGACGTCCTCGACCTGAGCCGCCAGATCGCCGCCGGTATCCAGGCGCGGTGCCAGGGCGGCCAGATCGTGCGCCGCCGTCTCCGGTACCGCGTCGGCGCCGAACGCGCCGAGCAGGACCGGGTGGCCGAGAGCGGCGCCGTACAGGGTCACCGACCCGTGGTCGCCGATCACCACGTCCGCCGCGACGAGCGCCGGCCGCCAGGCGTGCACGGGCGGCATCAGCAGCAGGCCCGCGTCGAGCGCCGAGGCCTGGAGCGTGCGGATCTGCCACGAACCGTGTGCCGACCAGACGTTGGGGTGGACCACGGCCGTGACCCGGTACGCGTCGCGGGGGAGCGCGCCCAGCAGGCGGACCGGGAGATCGGGATGCCGGCCGAGCAGGGAGGTCGGCCCCCAGGTGGAGCTGATCACGACGAGCCGCCGGCCCTCGACGACACCGAGGGCCCGCCGGTACGCGTCCCTGCGGGCCCGGGCGGCGAGCAGCTCGTCGTAGCAGGGGTCGCCCAGCAACAGGGTGCGGCCGGCGGTCTTCGGGTGGGCGGCGAGGAGCTGTCGTTCCTGGTTCGGGTGCGATACGGCGAGCCAGGCCCGGCCGGACTCCAGCAGCGCGTCGGGAACGAGGCCGGACAACCGGTCGTGCGTCCCGCGTGCGTCCGGGACCCGCTTCTGGAAGCCCACGCCGTGCGGCAGCACCAGGACCGGGCAGTCACCCTCCGGTATGTCCACGTTCTCGCTGGCTGTGAGGATCAGATCCGGGCTGATCTGCGCCAGCTGTTCCCAGGGCATGACCCGGCATCCGGAGCCTCGGAGGAGCTCCTGCACCCCGTCGGCGAACGCGGAGGTGGGGTCGTGGGCGAAGACGACGCTCACTCGGGGGTCGTCGCGGAGCAGGGCGGGCAGCGCCTCGAGCACACGCACGGTGGAGGTGACGGTGCGCACGGCGACGACGAGCGTCCGCTCGGCGGGGAAGGTACGCCAGCGGTGGGCGTCGGGGCCCACCGGAACCCGAAGAAAGCTTTCAGCCGTCAGGC
>NZ_JBSFJZ010000024.1:11279-84846 GCF_053598315.1 Streptomyces sp. NPDC001153 | reverse complement strand
GTTCGCGGTTCGCGGTTCGCGGTTCGCGGTTCGCGGTTCGCGGTTCGCGGTTCGCGGTTCGCGGTTCGCGGTTCGCGGTTCGCGGTTCGCGGTTCGCGGTTCGCGGTACCGTCGACCTATCACGTGACAAGTTGGCTGACAACCCTTCAGATCGGCTCGGCTCCGGCGGACCGCTCCACCGTAACGAATCACGCAGGCCGAGCCCAGGCTCAGGGTGGGCCGGGCGACGGCACAAGACCGAGTCGCTGGGCTCGTAGCACGGTGCCCAGACGGTCTCGGGTGCCCAGCTTGCGGTAGATGTTCTCGACGTGCTTGTGCACCGTGCGGACGGAGATGCCCAGGCGGCGGCCGATGGCGTCGGCGGTGAGCGCGTCGGTGAGCAGCAGCAGGACGGTCGTCTCGCGCGGCGTCAGCGCGCAGTCCGCCGCCCGCTCGTCCGGCGCCCCGCCCGGGCCGAGCCCGCGCCGCCACTCCTCCAGCAGCCGCCGCTGCCGCTCGACGGCCGCCAGAAGCGGCTGCGCGCGCTCCGCCAGGGCGAGATGGTCGTCCGTGAAGTCGGTACCGGCGCGGTAGACCAGGCAGCCGGTGACCGGGGCGGTCCGCTCGGGCAGCGGCAGGCCCAGCACGTGGTCGACGTCGAGCGCCTCGCCGAGCAGGCGCGCCGTGCGACTGTCCGGCCAGCGGCGCCCCGCCGCCCGACGGGCGGTGACGGGCGTCCGGTCGGTGCTGTTCGCGTAGTGGTGGGCGAAGGGATGGCCCGCGCGGAGCAGGGCCAGCTCCGCCGCCCCGAGCCGCTCCAGCTCGGCGGCGGCAGCATCGGGTGCCGCACCGATCGTGCCCGCGTGCTCGCTCCAGTCGTCGAGTTTGTGGATGACCGCCTCACCGTCGCACAGGTCCGCCAGGGCACCGGCGAGCATCGGCCACAGGCGCGCGGGCTCCCGTTCGTGGAGCGCTGCCACGGCGACCGCCGTCATGCGTTCGTAGGCCCTGTCCAGCCCCACCTGTGCCTCTCGGTTGCCTCGCGGCCCGCCCTCCCGGTCCGCGTACGTACTTGTACGCATACCCCGCCTGCCCGGGCTGTCGCACACTGCAACCTGCGGCACCGGCCTGTGCGGACGGACGTCCGGCGGGCCGCCGGCACGGGGGAACGGCGGCCCGTCCGGTGTCGTACCCCTTCGCCCCTCACTCCTCACTCCTCACTCCGACCGGAGCACCCCGTGCTATCCGGACCAGGCCGCGAGGCAGAGCGCGCGGTCCACCTCCTCGGTGTAGCGGGCCGCCGCCAGCCAGGCGCGGGCGAAGCGGTCCGGGTCTGTGGGCAGAAGGCGGCCGAACACATCGCGGGAGCGCTCCGCTGCCGCCGCGTGCAGTTCCTCCAGCAGACCGCCCGCCGTGGCCAGCCCGGCCCGGCTCAGCCGCCGGGCGTCGGCGCCCGGGTCGCCGGGGAAGGACAGCACCCGCCGACCGCCCGAGACCGCCTGCTGGACGCGGCGGCGCAGCAGATGGACCGGCGCCTCCTCGCGACTCGGCGCCGTCTGCACCGGGGAGGCGGGCGCGGTGGGCAGATCCGCTCGCTGCAGCCGGTCCAGCCCCATGTCGACCCGAGCACCCGACCGCGCCGGATGCTCGGTGGCGAGGAGCTGGGCCCGGGGGTGCGGGGCCGGGGTGAGCCGGGCGACGACCCGGAGCGTGGCCCCCCGAGCGGCGGCCAGCAGACGCAGGTTGTCCCGGTGCGGAAGCGCGGGGTGGTCATGGGCGGCGGTGAGCCGCAGTACGACACCGTCGCATCCGGCCTGCAGACAGTCGCCCGCCGCCTCCACCGCCGTACCGAGCAGGGTGACCTCCAGGAACAGCAGGTCATGGCCGCCGTTCAGCGCACGGCTCAGCTGCTCGGCCACGGGGACGGCCCAGAGCCGGTCCAGCGGTTCCTCGCGCCATCCGGCACCGGACGCCCCGACGGCCCGCACGCCGGCGCCCGCCCCGAGCCGGCCGGTGGGGGAGACCGTGGCCCCCGACACCGCGAGTCCCGCACGGGACAGCTCCCGGTGGGTCAGGGCCGTGTCACCGAGCCGGACCGCCCGGTCGGCCGCGCCCACCGCACGCCCGGCACCGCCCGGAGCGACATCGGACACCTGGTACAGCCGCCCCTGGGCGTCGGCGGTCCAGGTGACGGCACCCGCGTAGCCGCTCGCGGTGAGCACCGGCTCGGAGAACAGGCCGTACAGCCGCAGTGAGCCGTCCGGCCGGTACGGCTGCCGTGCCGTGCCGCGCAGCCCGGCCAGCTCGGCGCCGGTGGCATGCGGGACGCGATGGGCCACGGAGAGGACGTCACACAGACCGCCGACCAGGTCGGCCAGGCGGAAGGCCGGGTCGGCCGCGCGGGCCGCCCGCAGCGCGGTGACCACGGAGACGGCCGAGGCGGCGGCCCGGTGCAGGCCCGCGAGCCGCGCCGTGTGCGCGGCCCGCAGCAGCTCCGCCTGCGGCACCGCGCCCGCCCCGTCCGCACCGGCTTCGAGCACGGCGGCCGCGGCGGCGCGAAGCGCGAGGGCGGCGGAGCGCTGCGCGGCATCGGCCGACTCGGACTCGCCCCGTTCGGGTGCGGGGCCGGCCGTCTGTGTGGCGAGATCTGTCGTCGCGACGCCGGCTGTGTCCGTGCCCCTTGGTCCGTGGGTGGCGGGAGCCGATTCCGGACAAGCGACCGCTTCCTGCGTGGCGGGGGCCGAATCCCGCTCGCGCACCTCGGAGTCGGTGTCGTCCGCGATCGGGGCCGACGAGGCGGCCGCCGCACGGTGGAGACAGTCCGGGGCCAGCAGGCAGCCGCAGCGGATGCCGTCGGCGCTGGTCACCGTGCCGGCAGGGGCGTGCAGTTCTAGGTCGGTGTCGTCGTCGACGGCGATGCGCACCGTGTCGCCGTCACGCACGGTGGGCCGGTCCGCCAGCTTGGCGATGCCCGCGTCGAGGCGCTTGCGCAGCCGGGGCGACAGCGCCGCGACGAGTCCGGCGGTCACGGACGGGGCGACCGGCGGCAGATCCGGCCTCATACCCTGCGGCATGCCCTGGCTCGTGTCCTGCCTCATGTCCTGGCTCATGCGATCTTCTCCCCTACCCAGCGGGCGAGTTCGAGCGGACTGAGAGCGGCCACGGGCATGCCCGCCGAGACCAACTGGCCCGCCACGCCGGTGGAGTAGCGCGGGCGGCCCGCGTCGTCGAGGCTCGCGCAGCCCAGCACATGACAGCCGGCACCGACCAGGGCGCGGACCTCGGCGAGCAGCCCGCCGACCGGGTAGCCCTCCTCGAAGTCGCTGACGACCACGACGAGCGTGCGCGAGGGCACGGTCACCAGTTCGCGTGCGTGCCGCAGCCCGGCGGCGATATGGGTGCCGCCGCCGACCCTGACCTCCAGGAGGAGGGAGAGCGGATCCGCGACATGGTCGGTCAGGTCGATCACCTCGGTGGAGAAGGCCAGGAAGTGCGTGGACAGGGTGGGCACCCCGGCCAGCACCGAGGCGGTGAGCGCCGCCCAGATCGTGGACGGCTCCATGGACCCCGACACGTCGGTGACCAGGATCAGTCGCCAGTCGGCCGAACGCCGGGCGCGACTGCGGAAGACGGGCCGTTCGGGTACGACCCGGACCGTGCCGTCCGGCATCCTGCGGGCGGTGGCCAGGTTCGCCCGCAGGGTGCGGGGCAGGTCGAGGCCGCCGCCGGCGCGTCGGCCCGGGCGGGGCAGAGCGGTGCCGTGCAGCGCGGGGCGCAGCCGGGTCGCCAGCTGCCGGGTCAGGGCGTCCACCAGGCGCCGCACCAGCGGACGCAACGCCGCCAGCCGGGCCTCGGGCAGGCCGCCGGCGTGCCGCAGCACCGAGCGCAGCAGGTCGACCGACGGCCGTACGCTGTCCGGATCCAGCTCGGGGAACACGTCCGGCCGGCCGGACGCCGCAGCCGCCGCCAGCACCTCCTCCCGGATACCCGGGCCGAACAGCGCCGCCAGCTCCTCGGACCACTCCCGCACCCCGGGGTACGGCGCACCGCGCCCGCCACCGGATCCTGCGCCGCCCCGGCCGGAGAGATCTCCACGGCTGCCCTCGCCGTGTCCACTGCCGTACAACTCGTCCAGAGCGGTCGCCAGGCGCCGCGCCGGGCCGGGCAGTTGCCTGCTCCTGCGGCCCAGTACCAGACGCCATCGGTCGGCCGGGGCGAGCTGATGGTGGCCCTCAGTGATGCCGAGGGGGAGGGGCGGCGCGGAATCCTCGGTGTTCGTCACGGCGCCGGCCTCGAGGGCCTCGGTGGTCTCGGCGGACCGGTGAGGCGGGAGGAGTCCCAAGGCGGCCAGGGTCTCGCGGGCCGCGAGGTCGGCGCGGGTCCACGCGGCGAGGGTCGCGGGATCGACGCCGCCGGTGTCGTCCGGACGCTCTCCGCCCAGACGCTGCTCGACGGTGGCCAGCAGCCGGTCGCGGGCGGCCGGGCTGAGCGTGTCGAAGCCGCCGCGCAGCGCCGGCAGCCGGTCGAGGAAGTCCCGGTCGGACAACTCGGCGATCCGGCGCAGCAGCGGTTCCAGCGCGGGCGCCGCCGACTCCAGCAGCGGACCGGCCGCGCTCAGCAGACCGGTCAGCCGCGCGGTGAGCGCCGCCCGGGACCCGGCATCGCAGGCACCATCCACCCAGGAGGCAACCCGGTCGCCGAACGCCTGTGCCTCCTCGTGGCCCAGCAGCACCCGTACGGCTCCGGCGGCGCCCCGCATCAGCGGGGAACCGTCTGCCGCCAGCCGGGCGAGCGCGTCGGTGAGCCGTATGCCGCCCAGCGCGTCGGCGCGGTGGGCGAGTTCCAGCAGGGCGTGTGCGGCGGCCGGGTCCTCGGAGCCGGTGAGCCCGTCGACCTGGCGCACCGCGGCGGCGGTCAGCAGTCCGGCTACGGCAGCCGCCCGCGCCGTACGTTCCTCGTCCCTGCCGAGTCCGGGGATGTGCCCGGCCCGCAGCCGGTCCAACAGGGCGAGACCCGCAAGGAGTTCGGGCAGTGTGCCGGAGGTCGGCAGCACCTCGGCGGTGTCGGCCAGCCGCTCGTCCGCGAGCTCGGGCAGGCCGCATTCCGCCGCCTGTTGCAGCCCCCGCAGGGTCTGCGCCGCCGTGGGGCCGCCCTCGTCGCGCTCGACGCGTCGGTCTTCCCGCAGCACACCCTCGGCGGCCTGCGCCGGCGTGACTCCGCGCAGGCCGGCCGCGGTCAGCATGGCCGCGGTGGCCGGTGTCCAGCGCACCTCCCAGCGCGAGGTGAGCGCGTCGGCTCCGCCCGTGCCGGCGACCGCCTGCGGCTCGCCGTACGGCACCGCGCACACGGCCAGGCGCCGCAGCAGGAGTTCACGGCGGCGGTCCAGTTCCGAGCGGAGCGGGTCCAGGCGCAGGTCCCGCGCGGCCCCCTGACCCGAGTCCGCCGGGCCGGGCAGCCCCAGCTCGGCGAGTTCCGCCTCGACCGCCGGGGCCAGTCCGCAGCGCGGCGCGTCCGGGGCCGGGCGGCCGGTGCGCGTCCCGACGAGCACTCTCTCCATCGCCCGGGCCACGGCCCGGCCCCGCCCGTACGGCTCGCCCTGCGCGAGCACCGTCTGCACCGCCTCGACCAGCTCACCCCGCCCCGCCGCGGGCAGCCCCCGCAGCCGGGCGAGATCACCGGCCAGCCGCGAGATCTCCCGTGCGTCGGCGGGCCCGGAGGGATGGCCCAGCGCCCGCAACTCGGCGCACACCCGCACGGCGGCCCGCGTCAACGCGTCCTCCAGCGCGACCGGGTCACCGGCCGCGTCCAGCACCAGGTGCTGCCACTCCGGGTCACGGATGCCGGCCGGATAGCCGGAGCGCTCGTCGAGCAGGGCGTAGCTGTAGGGGATGAGGGAGGTCGTCCACTCCGGGGCGGGGCCCTGGGCTGTCCCGGCAGCGGGAGCCCGCGCCGCCGCCACGGCGTCTTCGCCGCCGGCCGGTTCCAGGAGCGCCGGGGCGTGGAAGGCGCCGACGAGCACGGCGGCGCGCTCCCCGTTCGCCGTGGCCGCGGCGAGGCACGATCGCATCCATCGCTCGCGCCGCAGGTCCAGCTCCGGCACCCCGCCCGAGGCCGACGCCTCCTCCCGCAGCGCCCACCCCGTCAACAGCGCGGCCCGCCGCAGTGCCTCCGGCGGAGAACCGGGAGCGGTGGCCTCGACGAGCCGGTCCCACAGGTCGTCACCTGGGCGGCCGGTGAGCCGAGAACGCAGGACCGAGGTGAGCCCGGCCGCGGCAGACCCGACGACGGACTCACTGACCGTGACGGCAGGGGCGCCGGGCGTTCCGGGCAGCTCGGCCGCGTGCGGGGTCGGGGTGGTGGGCGTCCCGGCGTACCCGTCGGTCTCCAACTCCCGTACTTCCGTCTCCCGGTCCGGCCCAGGCGCCCCCGTCCAGGCCCGGTCTGCCAGCGGCAGATCGCATGCGATCACCGGTACCCCATGCCGCGCCGCCCAGCGCACGGCCACCAGTTCCGGAGAGAAGTCCGCGAAGGGATAGAACGCCGGGCCCCCGGTCCCGTCCCCTGGCGCGGCGGCGAGGGCGACCGGAGCCCTGGTCTCCTCGTGGGCGAGCCAGGGCAGCCAGTCCTGCATCTCGGCGGGGAGCTCGACCAGCAGCACCTCCGGCCGGGCCGCGTCCAGCAGCGCGGGCACGGCCGCGGCGAGGGAGGGCGAGTGGTGCCGTACTCCGATGAGACAGGGCACGCCGGGGTCGGTCAGGGCGGCTATGGCGGTTTCCGGATCGGCGAAAGCCGCAACGCCGGTCTCCGGGCCAGTGACGGCCACAGAGTCCGCCTCGGGACCGGCGACCGTCGCGGAGTCCGCCTCGGGACCGGCGATGGCCGAGGAGCCCGCGTCGGGATCGGCGATGGCCGAGGAGTCCGCCTCGGGACCGGCGATGGCCGTGGAGTCCGCGTCGGGACCGGCGATGGCCGAGGAGGCGCCCTCCGGACCGGCCACAGCCGCGGAGCCCGCGTCGGGACCGGCGATGGCCGAGGAGTCCGCCTCGGGACCAGCGATGGCCGTGGAGTCCGCCTCGGAATCGGCGATGGCCGTGGAGTCCGCCTCGGAATCGGCGATGGCCGAAGAGGCGACCCCCGGACCGGTCACAGCCGCGGAGCCCCCGTCGGGGCCGGGCTCCGGCACGGCCGACGCGGCGAGTGGAGAGACAGGGGACACGGCCGTCAGCCCTCCAGGACCGTGCGCAGGTCCCACAATGTGCGCCAGGTGGCCGAACCCTGCTCGGCGCGGCGCCGGACCGGGCCGTCCCAGTAGCCGCGCAGCCGCGCCGCGTCCGCCGGGTCGTCCTTGCGTACGACGCCGAGCAGATGGCCGGGCAGCAGCCCCAGCACGTCCCGGTCACCCGGGAAGTACGCCGCGGCCAGCCCCAGCGCGCCCGCCACGGACACGGCCTCCGCGGTGCTCATCACCGTGGACGGCCGCTCCACCTCCCAGCCCTCCGCCGACCGGCCCTCCCGCAGATCACGGAAGACGGTGACCAGGGCCTCCAGGACGGCGTCGTCCACCTGGAAGGGCGCACCCGCCCGTTCCACCGACGCCCGGGCCTGGCCGCGCACCAGTGCCGTCTCGGCGTCGAGGTCCGCGATGGGGCCGACCGTCTCGAAGTTGAAGCGGCGCTTGAGCGCGGCCGACATCTCCGAGACGCCCTTGTCCCGCAGGTTGGCGGTGGCGATGAGATTGAACCCCGGCGCCGCGTGCGCCAACGCGTCCTCGCCGCCCGCCAGTTCGGGTACGGCGATGCGCCGCTCCGACAGCAGCGACACCAGGGAGTCCTGCACCTCGGGCAGACAGCGGGTGACCTCCTCGACGCGGGCGATCGCACCCCGGGTCATCGCGGTGAGCACCGGCGACGGAACGAGTGCCTGCCGGCTGGGCCCCTGCGCGAGCAACAGGGCGTAGTTCCAGCCATACTTGAGCTGGTCCTCGGTGGTACCGGCCGTTCCCTGCACGACCAGTCCGCTGGTACCGCACACGGCGGCCGACAACAGCTCCGACAGCATGGACTTGGCCGTGCCGGGCTCGCCGACCAGCAGCAGGCCCCGCTCACCGGCCAGCGTCACGACACACCGCTCGACCAACGCGCGGTCGCCGACGAACTTACTGGTGATCTCCAGCCGACGCGGCACGCCCTCCGGCGCCTCGGCGGCGTCGGGCAGCCGCAGCGCCCGGCCGCCGCTGCCCATGACGAAGGTGACGACGGCCCGGGGCGTGAGCCGCCACGCGGGCGGCCGGGGACCGGAGTCGTGGGCGGCGAGGAAGGCCAGTTCGACGGCGTACCGGTCCTCGGGCGGGACGATCTGACGGGTCGCGTCGGGCGCGAGTGCGGTGGTCATCGGCGGGATTCCTTCGAGGCGCTGCTGGAGGAGGTCGGAGGGGGCACGCGGCCGGACGGCGCGGCGAGAGCAGGGCGGCCGGCGGCCGGGGCGGCCGGGAACGGAGGGTGGGCGGCCCAGGAACGGGGGCGGGCGGACGCCGACGCGGAGGAGTCCGGCGCGGAGGAGTCCGGCGCGGCGGAGCCCGGCCCGGCGGAGCCCGGCCTGGCGGATTCGGGCCCCTTGCACGCCGGCGCGGCGGATTCCGGCTCGAAGGACCCCGGCGCGGTGGGTTCCGGCCCGGTGGACGCCGGCCCGGTGGACGCCGACGCGGTGGAGCCCTGACCGGTGGAGTCCTGCCCAGTGGAGCCCAGCCCGTTGGACCCCGGCGCGGTGGAGCCTGATGGGGTGGAGCTCGGCCCGGTGGACGCCGGTGCGGTGGAGCTCGGCTCGATGGGCCTGGGCGCGGTCGAGTCTCGCCCGGTGGAGCCGGGCCCGGTCCATCTCGGCCTCATGGATCTGGGCGTGGTGGAGTCCTGTCCAGTGGACCCCGGCCTGGCGGACCCCCGCCCGGCGGACCCCGGCCCGGCGGACCCCGGTCGCATGGACCCCGGCGCGGTGGAGCCCGGCCGCGCGGAGCCCGGCGCGGTGGACGTCATCGGCGTCGTCCCCCTCGGTTCGCGCGGGTGGTGAGCTGTTCGTACGCCGGGGCGTCGCCCTCCCGGACGCGGGTCCAGGCGCGCGTGAACAGCTCCGGAACCGGGACCAGGGGTATCGCGCGCTGGTGGCCCGGAATCGGGTACAGCCCCTCCTTCCAGGTCTCCACCGGCAGCGCGGGCGACTTCAGATCGCGCCAGCCGCCCGGCAGGAACAGGGTCCGCCCGGCGCGCGGCCGCTTGGCCTCCATCACCAGGTCGGTCGCGGCCAGTTCGGCACGGGCCTTCTTCAGGCGCGCGGGCTTCCAGCCCGTCCAGTGGGCGCAGTTGCGGTCCGTCGGATCCGGCAGGGCCAGCAACTGCAGGTAGAGCGCCGCCGCGTCCTCGCCCAGCCCGTGCGCGGCGGCCACCTCGGTGACGAGCGCGGGCACGCTGACCGCCGGGTCCTGGGCGTACCTCGTGGGGCCCTCGGTGCCGGCTGCGACCGCGCGGCCCAGCTCCTCGCCGAGGAGCGTGCGCAGCATGCGCAGGCCGTGGCCGCGCTGCGGACCCACCAGGCCTTCCAGGAGCCCGAACACCGCGTCGTCGGGCCCGGTCAGCCCGGCCGGCCGGACCAGGACGGTCTCCGTGTCGTGGTACGAGGGGCGCAGGGCGAGCGCCTCCCCGACCCGGGTCGTGCCGTACGCGTCCGCCCCGCCGGTCGCGGGCAGCCCGTACACCTTGCGCAGCTCCACGGCGGTGGGGCTGCCCTTCTCCGTGTACTCCACGTCCAGGCCGAGCATCAGCTCCGGGTCGGACATCCGGCGCCGCACCGCGGCGAGGCCCTCCGGCAGGACGGCACGCAACGGATGGCCGTACGGCAGGACGTACGCCAGTGCGGACAGCGCGCCGACGGCACCCGTCAGGGCGTAGCTGTTCGGCATCGCCTGGGGGTCCTCCGGGACGAGGTCCCCGTCCTTGTCCGGACGCAGGACCGTGGTGCGGCTCAGCCACGGTGTGAGGGACGGGTTGAGCACGTCCCCGGCGCCTCCGGCGCCCATACCGGACAGCTCGGCGCTGAGCTCCTCCGGCAACCGGACCAGCGAGCCGAACTGCTCGGTCCACGCGCGTCCCGCGGCCTCCGTGTCCGGTCCCCTGGTCCACAGGGCGGCGGGGTCTTGCGGCAGCAGCGCGCCCATCAGCGCCGCCCGCCGTTCCACGCCCAGGCCCTGCAGCAGCGCCGCGCCGAAATCCCGCTGCCGGGGCTTCAGCCCGATGGCGGCGAGGGCCTCGGTGCCGGGCGCCTGCGGCAGCCCGGCGAGCAACACGGTGGACTGCAGCGGGCCCAGCGCGCCGCCGGTCGCCGCCTGAAGCCCCTCAGGCGCCGCCGGCTGCCAGGGAGCGGCACCCTTGTCGCGGATCAGGCGGGTGACGGCGGCCAGGTCCCCGGCCGAGATCGTCGGGGCGTACGTGGTCTCCTGCTCCAGCGCGAAGTGCGCGACCGCGCCGAACGCACCGGACGGATCGTGGTCCAGCGCCAGCCACTCGACCCGCTCCCGCCGCATGTCGACACCGCGGGAACCGAGGATCACCACCGTGCGCCCGGCCCGGCGCAGCACCTGCCCGGTGCGCTGCTGCTGCTCCTCCTGCGGTTCGCTGAGCACGACCTCTCGCAGTGCGCCACCGGCCTCGACGAGCGAACCCTCGGCCAGGGCCTCGGCCAGCAACAGCAGCGGCTCTCGCTCATCGTCGGTCAGTACGGGCGAGGCGGCCCGGTACATCAGCGCCCGCAGGGCGCCCAGGACCGGCGGCCACACCATGCCGATCGCCGGGACCGTGTGCTCCTCGCTGGTCCAGCCGTCCGTGAGGGCGCCGATGCGGGCCAGTCCGGGCAGGGGCTTGCCGTCGGCGGGCTTGCCGGACAGCACGTGGTTCACCGCGCGGATCTGGCGGAGGATGCTCCACCGCTCGCCGTACCATCCGCCGCGCAGCCCGACGACACCGGACACGGCGGAGTACAGGGCGCGGTCGTCACCGAGCCCGGGGCTGTAGTCGGCGAACATGCCCTCGGTCCGGTTGCGCGCCCGCATCGGCCTCTCCTTCGGGGGAGTCGCGAAGGCGGTGGCCGAGTCGGCGATGCGCAGTGCCGACCTGACCAGCGCGGTCACGCCCATGCGCAGCCGTTCGTCCGTCAGGTCCGCCAGGACGTGCTCGACGGCCTTCAGCGTGACGGCGTCCGCGGTCGGCACGGCGGCCTTGGCCGTCTCGTCCGAACCGGCCGCCTTCAGGGCCTCCTGACGAACCGTCAGCGCCTCGGCCGTGAGCCGCAGCAGCTCCGCGGCCTGTTCGTCGGCCAGGGCACGCAGCATTGCCGAGCCTTGTTCGTCGCGCGGGCGCAGCGCGTGCCAGAAGGGCAGCGGGGGGACGAGCCGGGTGCCGGCGGCGTACTCACCGCCGCGGTCGTTGGGCGACAGCCTGCCCAGCAGGCCGGTGTGCGAGGTGTCGTCGTCCGCGTACAGCCCGATCGTGCCACCCGACTGTGCTCGGTAGCCGCCCAGTTGGGCGACGACCGGCTCCGCGCCGCCAGGCAGTCGCAGCGCACCGTAGGGAACCCCCACCCGGCCGTCGTGGTCCACCGCGACCGACACGCTCCGCCCGTCCGGCGTCCCGGCCGTACGGCACTCATCGGCGCCCTCGCCCTCCTTGCGCACCCAGCGCCCCAGCACCGTACCGTCGGTGCTGAACGGGCTGTGCTCCAGGCCCGGTTGCAGCGGCAGAACCTCGCACACACCGTGCAGCAGTTCGGTGTCCTCGCGGACGGCCGAGCGCAGCAGCGCAGGCAGCGATGCGCGGCCGTGCGTGCCGGTGACCGGGTCGTACTCCAGCCACACGGTCTGCCTGCCCTGCCGGCCCTGGCGCCACAGGGTGGTGCCGTCGCCGATGATCGCGCGGCACGGCGGCAGGTCCGTGTCCCCCGCGTGCAGGGTGCGGCCGCCGGTGGCCCGTCCGCCGGCGGCCAGCGGGATCGACGGGACGACCGCCTCCTGCCCGGACCACCAGGAGGGCAGCTGCTCGCCGCCGAGCTCGAACACGTCGGCGGGCCGCGCGGACCAGTAGCCGTACTGCTTGCCGGCGTTCCGCCACATCACGAGCAGTTCCCCGTCCACGAAGCGGAAGCGGGGGCGCTGCCAGCGGTCCAGGTCATGGGGCAGACGCAGGTCGTGGTCGAGCAGGATCCGCTCCGGGCCGACGACGACCGCCCTGCGCCCGCGGCAGAGGATCAGCGCCGGCCAGGCCTCGTGCACGGCCACCGAGTTGTCCTCGCCCTTCCTGTTCTGACCGTCGAGCAGCGTCAGCGCCTCGTCGAGGGCGGGCCAGCCCAGCTCGTCGAGGACGCCCGCCCGCAGGGTGCGGCCGAGCAGCGGCGCCACCTCGCGGCCGGCCACGCGGGCGACCGCGTCCGGCGCGAGCTCGGCGGCGATCACCCGGAAGGGACGCAGCCGGTCCAGCGCCGCACGGGCGCCCGGCAGGCCCGCCGCGCACGTGAAGTCGCCGACGGCCTCCTCCAGCCACTCCCGCAGCACCCCGGAGAGGACCGGATGGGCGGCGACCGACTTCAGCATCTGCTCGCTGCGCTGATGGCCGCCGACCCTGTCCACGGCCTGGTGCAGCAGGTGCCGCAGCCGGGGGTCGGCCGCGACGGCAGCCAGGTCGCGCCGGCCGGCGCGGGTGTCCAGCAGCCACTCGGGCAGCGGCAGATACACGCGGACGTCGGCGCCCGGCAGCGTCAGCGGAATGCGCTCGGCCGCGCACAGGTCCAGCAGATCGAGATCGGCGCCCGCGTGCCAGCGTCCGGTGCACAGGTCCACCGGCCGGCCGGCGGCCCGCAGCAGCGGAGCCATGCGCGCGACCAGCGCGAGCGTGGCCGGACAGCGGCGCGAGTACGAGCCGCCGTGCTTGCGGAAGGACGCCCAGCGGGTCAGCCAGTCCGCCGGATCGGCGCCGTGCCCGGCCGCCGCCGACTCGTCCGTCAGCAGTCGGTCGGCCCCGGTCTCCGCGAGCAGGGTCAGCCAGAACTCCTCGTCCTCGGCGTCCCGGCCCAGACCGGCGGGCATGATCTCCAGCAGCCGGAGCCGGATCTCCGGCCGTTCCTCGGCGAGCACCGACAGCACCGCGCGGTAGGCCGTCCAGAAGGAGCGGGGCGCGCGGACCGCGGCGGGGGAGGCGATCAGGTCGGCGACCAGCGCGCACTCCTCCGTGACCCGGGGCAGGCCCGCCGCCTTGATCAGGCCTCGCGCATCCTGCGGCAGCGAGGCGTAGGGAGGCATCCCGGCCGCACAGCGCTCCACGATCAGCTGCCGGAACTGCGCCCAGGCCGCGGCCGGTTCGAGCCGCCCGGCGAGGTCCCGCACATGCTCCTTGAGGGCCTTCACGGTCAGCGCACCGGCGAAGGCGAACTCCAGGAAGACCGCGCGCTGCCGCTCCTCGTCCACCGCGAGCGCGTGCACCCGCTCGGCATCCCGGGCCTTGCCGAAGAACGCGGCGGCGTACGTGGTGTTCTCGTGCTCGAGGAAGACCCGCGCGGCCTGTTCGTAGAACGTCGGCAGGAAGTGCGGCACCGTCCGGCCCAGCCGCTCGCCGAGTGCCTCGAAACCCTCCTTGGCAGTGCCCGGACGGGACTTGGCCTGCCTCGCCAGCCGCTCGACGTCCTTCACCAGCGCGAGCGCGTGATGCCCGTTGGCCGGGTCGTTGACCAGCGCCCAGGCCGGGAAGCCCAGCGTCTCCCGGCGCACCTGCCCCACCTCGGGCGCCTGGGGCTCACGGGCGAGGCCCAGGAACTCCAGCGACAGATCCTCCGCCTCGCCCAGCGTGTCCGGTACCAGGCGGATCACCTGCCGGTCGTCGAGGGCGGGGTGCGTGTACGCGCGCACGGTGAGGCTGTCGGCGTCCTCGCGCGCGGTGCTGCCCGGCGGCAGGACGGCTCCGGCGTCCAGCAGCGCGGCCACCGTGGTCTCGTCGTAGGTCATGCCGCCCGCTCCTCGTCCTCGATGTCCCGCCCCGCGTACAGCGCGGCCGCCATGCGCATGCCCTCCGACCAGGCCACCGGGCCGACCTGACCGGCCTTCAGCACCCGCCCGGCGGGGTCCGACCAGACCAGCGGGCCGGTCTCGGTGTCCATGTAGCCGTCGTAGTCGCCGACCCACACGCGGGCCTCGACACCCCGGCCGTCCTCCAGGACGGGGCAGATGGCGTACCCACCGCGCACCCGGTAGCCGAGCTGGGCGGCCCGGCCGTGCAGGAAGCGCAGCTCCTTGAACGAACCGCCCGCGTAGTCCTCGACCTCGGTCGCCTCCGCGTCGAGCGCGGCCGGCCGGTGCCAGACCTCGCGGAAGAGTTGCTGCCCGCCCTGCTCGACACCCAGCTCGACGGCGAACTCCCGCAGCTCTTCGAGGTCTTCGAGCAGAACCGGGTGCGGGATGCGGACGAGGTCGGGCGCGATGCGTACGGTGTCGCCGTCGAGGTCGACCAGACCCAGGCCGCGCTCCGGATCGGCGTCCCGCAGGAAGCCGGCGACCTGCCCGTCGGCACCGGTGACCACGAGGTCGCGCAGCGCTGCCTGCCAGGCGGGGTCGGGCCACACGCGCGTGACGACGGCGAGCGGCACCGGCAGCGAGCGGACCATCCACCGCTCGGCCGTGGCCAGGCACTGTCGGTCGTGCCGCTCCAGCCACTCGACGAGCTGCCTGAGGCCCACGACCGCCGGATCGTCGGCGATCTTCGGTGGCACCGACTTCAGCCGCCGTCCGGATGCGTTGCGGCACACCACCTTCCCGCTGTCCAGGGCGACTTCGTAGTCACCCGCCGACACCCACCCCATACGTGCCTCCCGCACCCGTGTTGATCAAGTGACGGGAACTGTAGGGCAGGCCACTGACAACGCCCTCCGGCGGCCGGAGGGCGTTGTGGAAAAACGGTTCTGGGGAGGCGGGGCGCTCCGGAGAGGACCGCTCCAGGAGGGCGGCGGAGGATCAGCCGCGCCCGGTGGCGCGCTCCTGCTTCTCCTTCTTCTGCTGCTTGATCCGCACAGTCTCCCTGCGGACCTCGGCCTGGGTGGCGCGCTCCTTCTCCAGCCACTCGGGCCGCTCCTGCTTGAGCGCCTCGATCTGCTCGGTGGTCAGCGGCTCGGTGACCCCGCCGCGCGCGAGGCCGGCGATGGACACGCCGAGCTTCGCCGCGACCACCGGACGCGGGTGGGGACCGTTGCGCCGCAGCTCGCTCAGCCACTCCGGCGGGTTCGCCTGCAGCTCGTTCAGCTCGGCGCGCGTGACGACGCCCTCCTGGAACGAGGCGGGGGTGGCGGGGAGGTACACACCCAGCTTCTTCGCCGCGGTCGCGGGCTTCATCGTCTGGGTGCTCTGCTGCGAACTCATGGGGTCAAGGGTATCGGCCGCGTGCCGGGCCGCCGACCACGGCCGGTAACCTGGCCTGGTGACAGGCTCGGAGGAATCACCGTCGTTCCGGCTCGCGTACGTACCCGGAGTGACCCCCGCCAAATGGGTGAGGATCTGGAACGAACGCCTGCCGGACATCCCGCTCACCCTCACCCAGGTCCCGGCCGCCGAGGCGCCTGAGGTGCTGCGCGCCGGTGACGCCGACGTGGGCCTCGTACGGCTCCCCGTGGACCGTACGTTCTTCAGCGCGATTCCCCTCTACACCGAGACCACGGTGGTCGTCGTCCCCAAGGACCACCTGATCACGGCCGCGGACGAGGTGACCCTGGCCGACCTCGCCGACGAGGTGCTCTTCCACCCCCTGGACGACGTCTTCGACTGGGAGAGCCCGCCCGGCGAACCCGCCTTCGAGCGCCCGGCGACGACAGAGGACGCGATCGAGCTGGTGGCCGCGAACGTCGGCCTCCTGGTCGTGCCGCAGTCCCTGGCCCGCCTCCACCACCGCAAGGACCTCACCTACCGCCCCGTCACCGACGCCCCCCAGTCGAGCGTCGCCCTGTCCTGGCCGGAGGAGGCCACCACCGACCTGGTGGAGGACTTCATCGGCATCGTCCGGGGCCGTACCGTCAACAGCACGCGAGGCCGCACCAACCCTCCGGCCGAGCAGCAACGGAAGCGCCCGGAGGCGAGCGGCACCCGGCAGAAGCCGGCGCAGAAGCCGACGGCCCGCACCCCGCGCGCCCGCACGGCGGGCGGCAAGCAGACCCCGAAGCGGGGCAAGCCGCGCCGGAGGTCGTGAGGGGGCGGGGCGGCGGCTTCGACCGCGCCGGTCCCGGACGCCGACAGCGCCTTGCGGCGCGAGGTGGGAGCGTGGCGGAGCGGACGCGACCCCGGGAAAGCGGGCCCGGGCCCGGTCCGAGCCCGTCGGCACCGGGTCCACCGGCACCGGGTCCACCGGCACCGGCTCCACCGGCACCGACTGCGGCTGCCGCGTCGGCCGGTCACTCGGACGGGCGCGGCTCGCGCCGCATCGGGCTTCGGCGGGCGTGGGTTCTGCGGGGTTCGGCAAGGTTCGGCGAGGCGGGCCTCGGGGGTGCCGAGCGCGCAGTGCAGGCGCCTCGGGTGCCGACCGGCGCCCCCGGCAACGCTCTCAGGGCGCCGTTCCGGCGACGCCGATCGCGGGATGCCCGGCAGTCTCACGCGCGCGCGGATCCACTGCCGCCCGTGCCGGAGCCACGCCGGCCCGCCACCCAGAGTGCCCAGCGGCCCTTTCTGCCACGCGGCG
Source organism: Streptomyces sp. NPDC001153 (assembly GCF_053598315.1). Lineage (NCBI taxonomy): Bacteria > Bacillati > Actinomycetota > Actinomycetes > Kitasatosporales > Streptomycetaceae > Streptomyces > Streptomyces sp. NPDC001153. The sequence goes on along the minus strand of NZ_JBSFJZ010000024.1, from coordinate 68,125 downwards.
AGGGCGAGCACCGAGTGCCGAGGCCATGCGCCCCGCGGCCTGGCACACACCCCGTGCCGCAGGACGGATGCCACACGGCTGCAGCCGCTCCCGGCGTCCCGGCCCACGTCGTACGACCGAGGCCGCGCGCCCTGCCCCACGGAGCCGTGCCGATATGCAACGGCGCCGGGCCCGCCACCGCGCTCCCTGCCGTTGCGCGCCGTCGGCGCCCTGCCGTCATGACCCTCCGCGCCCGCCCGGCCACCGGCCCCTACACCCTCTCCCGCGGCGCCTCCCTCTCCTGCTCCGGCTGCTGACGGACCCGGCGTTCCCGCAGGTCGGCGATGGCCAGGCAGAGGGCCAGCAGGATGATGCCGACCGAGGTGAGCAGGCCGTACTGGAGCGCGGTCGCGGGGCTGCCGTGGCCGGTCAGGTGGGCGAAGTACACCGAGCCCACCACGGCGACACCGGCCGCCGAGCCGATGCGCTGCGCGGTCTGGAGCACCCCGCCCGCGGCCCCGCCCCGCCGTACGGGCACGAGGGACAGGGTGAGCGTGGTGTTGGGGGAGATGGTCAGGCCGGAGCCGATGCCGGCGACGAGCAGCGGGAATGCGGCCGCCCAGGCCACGCCCCGCCCCGGTACCCAGTGCACGGCCGCGATGACGCCGCACATCCCCGCCGCCACCGTGCACAGCCCGGCGATGACCAGCTTGCGCCCGAAGCGCACCACCAGACGGCCGCCCGCAGCGGCGCCGGCCGCCGAGCCCGCCGCGAACGGCATGGAGGACAGGCCGGCCGCCAGCGCGCCGTAGCCCATGCCGTTCTGCAGGAACAGGGTGTAGACGAAGAACAGCGTGGTGAAGCCGCCGAAGTACACCAGGCTCAGCAGCGCGCCCAGCGAGAAGGAGCGCAGCGAGAAGAGCCGCAGGTCGACCAGTGGTGCCCGGCCCCGCCGCCCCTGGCGCCGCTCCCACGCCAGGAACGCGGCCAGCAGCCCCGCGCCCACCGGGAGCAGAGCCCACTTCAGCTGTCCGTGCCACTGCTGCTCCTGCACCAGGGGCAGCATCAGGGCGAGCACACCCGAGCCGAGGAGCAGCACGCCCGGCACGTCGAAGCACTCGCGCCTGCCCGGTGAGCCGGGGGAGGGGGGCAGCAGCCGCAGGGCCGCGCAGAAGGCGGCCACCCCGATGGGCAGGTTGACGTAGAACACCCAGCGCCAGCCGTCGGGGCCGCCGGCCGCATGGATCAGCAGGCCGCCCGCGAGCGGGCCGACCGCTGTGGAGATGCCGATCGTGCTGCCCATGATGCCGAACGCGCGGGCCCGCTCCGCGCCCTGGAACATCTGCTGGATCAGCGCGGAGGTCTGTGGCGCGATCAGGCCCGCGGACGCTCCTTGGACCAGCCGGAACAGCACCAGCCACGCGGCACCGGCGGACAGCCCGCAGGCCGCCGAGGCGAGCGTGAACAGCGCGAGCCCGGTCAGGAAGGTCTGGCGCCTCCCGCGCATGTCACCGAGCCGCCCTGCCGGGACCAGGGTGAGACCGAGGGTGAGGGCGTAGCCGGACATCACCCACGACAGCTCGGCCGTAGTGGCGTCCAGTCCGCGCTCCAGGGAAGGCAGCGCCACGTTCACGATCGAGGTGTCCAGCAGGGTCATGAAGGCCGCGGTCAGACAGACAGCGAGCGCTTTCCAGCGTCGGTCGTGCGGGGCCGGCCCGGCCCGGTCTGTGGTCATGGGATCACGCTAGGCAGCCACCGCCTCCCGCGCACGGCAGGAACGCCCAAGCAGGACGGGGCCGGCCGGTGCAGGTGCTGCTCGGTGGGACCGCACCGTGGCGCGCGGCCACGCGTACGCAGGTCGCTCGTGCGCTCCACCATGCCGAGCGTCAGGTGCGCGCCGCCCGGCCGATCGACTCCACCAGGGGCAGCAGCCGGTGCGGGACGCGCTCGCGCAGCGCCACCTCGGTACGCGTGCGTACCACGCCCGGCAGGCTGATCAGTTTCTGGATGACGTCCTCCAGATGGGCGTTGTCCCGGCCCACCACCCGGGCGAGCAGATCGCCGCCGCCCGTGATCGAGAACGCCTCCACGATCTCCGGTACGGCGGCCAGCGCGTCCCCCACGTCGTCCAGGTGGCCCTGGGTGACCTCGATGTGCACGAACGCCAGCACCGGGTGGCCCAGGGCGGCGGGGGAGAGGGAGGGCCCGGTGCCGGTGATCACGCCGTCCCGCTCCAGCCGGTCCAGCCGGGCCTGGAGCGTGCCGCGGGCGACGCCGAGGATGCGGGCGTACTCGCGCACGCTGGTGCGCGGCTGTTCCAGGAGCAGTCGCAGAATGCGGGTGTCGAGTTCGTCCACGGCCATGATGTTCGACTGTACCAATGGCCCAGCGGGCGTACCTCCGCCTGTGCCGCCCGACCTGGTCCGTTGGCCCTCCGTCCGGCGCGGCCGCGTCCGCATGGCTGGGCCAATGGTCCAGTAATTCGGGTCTCGCTTGAGCCAGTGACCTCGGTGATGCTCTCATGGAGACGTCGATGGCGCTGCGGAGACCCGTGGCGCCTTTTCTGTGCCGGTGTTCCGTCCGGTTTACAGGGGAGGGCAGCAGTGCTGAAGAGGATGTTCGTGGCTCCGGACCCGGGGCGGGCGCGGTTGCGCTTCGCCGCGCGTGCCGTCCTCGGCATCGGCCTCGCGGTCGTCGTCTGCTTCCTCGCCGGTCAGTCCGTCATCGGCGCGGTCACCGGCGGCCTCGCGGCCCTCCTCGCCCTGTTCACCGTCGCCGACCCGACCGTGCGCGGACAGGCCGTCACCACCGCACTGCTGCCCGCCGTGGGGGTGCCGGTGCTCGCCGCCGCGGCCGAGCTGCACGCCGTGCCCGTCGCGCGCGACCTCGTCTTCCTGGCCGTCGTCGGCGCCGGCGTGTACGCGCGCCGCTGGGGTCCGCGCGGGCACAGCCTCGGCGTGTTCGCCTTCATGACCTTCTTCGTGGCCCAGTTCCTGCACGCCACCCCGGCGCAGCTGCCCGAGCTGTACGCCGCCGTCCTGCTGTCGGTGCTCAGCGCGGCCGCGGTCCGCTTCGGCGTGTGGTGCTACGAGCGCTGGCTGCCCCCCGCCGCCGTACCTTCCCCGCCCGCCGGGCGCGGCCTGGCCCGGGTCACCACGCGGCAGGCCGTCCAGGCGACCGCCGGCGCGGGATTCGCGCTGCTCGTCGGCCAGCTGGTCTCCGGGCAGCGCTGGTACTGGGCCGTCGGCGCCACCTGGTGGATCTTCGTCAACACCGCCTCGCGCGGCGAGACCCTGGTACGCGGCTTTCGCCGGGTCCTCGGCACGGTGATCGGCATCTGCCTGGGCTTCCTCGTCGCCGTCCCCGTGGGCGGCGCGCCGGTCCCGACGGCCGTCCTGCTCGCCGTCGCCGTCTTCGGCATCTTCTACACGGCCGCCGTGTCCTACACCTGGATGATGCTCTGCGTGACCCTGCTCGCCGAACTGCTCTACGGCCTGCTCGGCGTCCTGAGCCCCGGCCTGCTCGCGCTGCGCCTCGCCGAGACCGGTGTGGGTGCGCTCGGCGCCGCGCTCGCCGTGCTGTTCCTCCTGCCGGTCACCACCCACGCCATCACGGACGCCTGGATCCAGCGCGCCCTGCGCTGCGTCCACGCCTGTACGGCAGAGGCGGCCGCCCGGCTCGCCGGGTCCGCCACGGCGGACCCGGCGCCCCGCGTCGCCGAACTGGAGCAGCTGCTCGGCCGGGTCCGGCTCGCCGTGGCCCCGCTGGTGCACCCGCTGAACCCGATGCCGGCCCGCAAGCGGCGCGCCCGCCGGGTCCTCGCGCTCCTCGACGACTGCGCGCGCGAGGTGCGTGGCCTGGTCGCCGTCGCCGCCGATCCCGAGGCCTCGCACGACGCCCGCCTTGCCGCGGCCTGCTGGCGGGTGGAGTCGGCCGTCGAGGCGCTCACCGAGGGCCGGTGGGAGCCCGTCCGCAGCGCCGCCGAACCGCCCGCCGAGCCCGCCCTGGCCCACCTGCACGGCCTGGAACGCGCCCTCGCCGACCTGGCCGAACCCCTGCGAGCCCCGACGGGGTCGCGACTGGTGGGGGCCTGAGCCGGGCACGGTTGTGGTGGCACGGGCGGGCACTCAAGGTATGGACACGGGCCCGAGGCAGATACCGGGCCGGGCGGCGACGGCACAGAGCCGCTCGGTGATCACGGCCCCGTGGCCCATCAGGCGGACCGCACGGCAACGGCGATGACACGGCCCCGTTTCAAAAGAACCGCCGACAAGCCCCGCCCCTTGGTCTAGACCGGCCGTGATCGGCTGCTACCGTCGGCCCCGGACGGAGTCGACCGAGAGGGGACAGCGGTGGCACAGGACGGCAGGCCCGGCAGGCGCCGGGCCTTCATCGGCTCGTTCACGGCAGCGGGCGGTCCCGGACTCGTGACCGCCGAGGTCGCGCCTGAGGGCGGCCGCCTCCTGCTCGGCACCGCGGTGAACGACTTACCCGACCCCTCCTACCTGCTCCTGTCGCCGGACGGGGCCACGCTGTACACCGTCAGCGAGACGGCCGAGGGGACCGTCGCCGCCTACCGCGTCGAAGGCGACCGGCCGGAACTCGCCGGGCCGCCCGTGCGGGTCGACGGCAGCGGACCGACCCACCTCGGCCTGTACGCCGGGCACGTGCTGACCGCCAACTACGGCTGCGGCAGCGTCACCGCCGTGCCCGTACGTCCGGACGGCTCTCTCGCCGTCAAGCCCTCGGGGCGGCTCCAGCACACCGGCTCCGGCCCGCACGACCGGCGCCAGCGCGGTCCGCACGCCCACCAGGTGCAGCCCGACCCGAGCGGCAGATGGGCCGTCAGCGTCGACCTCGGCACGGACTCGGTGCGGATCTGCACCCTCGAGGACGGCGTTCCCGCCCTGCACCGCGAGTTCGCCCTGCGTCCCGGCTCCGGCCCGCGCCATCTGGCCTTCCATCCGGACGGCGCGCACGCCTACGTCGTCAACGAACTCACCCCCACGGTGACCGTGTGCCGCTGGGACGCCGAGGCCGGTTCCCTCAAACCGCTGGCCGAGGTCCCCGTGCTGCCCGGCGCCCCGGCCGGCGACGCCTATCCGTCCGGGATCGTGGTCTCGCCGGACGGCCGTTTCGTGTGGACCGCGACCCGTGGCGAGGACGTCCTGTCGATCCTCGCCGTCGAAGGCGATGCGCTCCGGCTGATCGGCACGGTGCCCTGCGGCGGGCAATGGCCGCGCGCACTCGCCGAGCACGACGGCTTCCTCTACGCGGCCAACGAGCGCTCCGGCGACGTGACGTGGTTCGCCGTGGACGAGGCGACGGGGCTGCCCCGCTACGAGGGCTGCGTGCGGGTCGCCGCGGCCTCCTGCGTCGTCTTCGGCTGAGCGGCTGAACGGCCCGCGAGAACAGGGCGTCAGGCAAGGCGAAGGGCCCGCTCCCGGGTGGGGGAGCGGGCCCTGTGACGTACGGGTGCCGAGGGGGTCGGCCTGGCTCAGCGGACCGGCATGCCCTGCGGCTGCGGCGGGGCGATGCCCAGTGTCGTCGTGTACTTGGCGAGGGCGAGCTTGCCGATCGCCGGGTACGCGCCCAGCGCCTCGGCCGTGGCGCAGCCCGCCTCCTCGGCGGCCGCCGCCAACAGCGCCGGGTCGATCTCCGGGCCGATCAGGTACGGCGCCAGGGCCAGCTGCTGCGAGCCCGAGGAACGCAGCTGCTCGGCGACGGAGGAGATCGAGCCCTCCTGGTCCAGGGCCGCCGCCATCACCGGCACGGCGAGGCGCGCGGCGAGCAGCATGCCGGTGATCCCGGCCGCCTGCACGGCCTCCTCGCCGCCCACGGACGCCAGGATGATGCCGTCGGCGGCGGTGGCCACGGTGAACAGGCGCGCCCGGTCGGCGCGGGCCAGCCCCGCCTCGGACAGCCGCACGTGCAGCGCCTCGGCGAGCAGCGGGTGCGGGCCGAGCACGTCGGTCAGATCGGCGGCGACCCGGCTGTCCATCACGGACTGGCGGATCTGCCGCAGCAGGGAGCTGTCCGGACCGGCCAGCAGCGGGACGACGACGGCGACCGGGCCGTCGGGCTCCTTGACCCCTTCGACCCCGGCGGCGACGGCCTGCTCGTAACGGGCCGTGCGCTCCTCGGCCGCGCGCACCAGCACGGACCGGAGCGTGGGGAACTCGCCATCGTCCCCGTCCAGGTATCCGATCCGGGCGTCCAGGCCGGGCAGCTCGGAGCGGGCGATGCTCACGACCTCCTCGGCGAGGGCGCGCGTGGCGGCGCTGGGCGCACCGGGCACCGCGAGGGCGAGCGCGGGCGCACCCTCGGGAGCCACCAGCGGTTCCGGTCGGCGGTGCCGTCCGGGCTGGCGGGGTCGCGGCATTCGTACTGGCAGGCCGGACTCGGGCCCAGTGGGGGTGCTCATGGCGCCGCATGTTACTGGCTTCCTGGGTTACTCCGTTCGGGGAGGGTGCAGGTGAGCGGTATCCGTCCGGTTTTGTCTGATGAGTTACGAGCCGTTGACATGTGTTGCGGGCACGTGCCGGGAACATGGGCTGACAAAGTGACCACAAGGAGGAACAATCCGCTTTTGCGGCACCTCAGTCACCCGGCGCGGGGACCACGTGGAGCATGGTCGGTTCACCCGGCAGGGTGAGCCGGCCGGCCGCGAGGTCGCCCGCGATCCGTACCGAGCCATGCAGGGGATCGCCCTCGGCCGGTACCTGCCGGGCGTGCGGCAGCCTGCTCGCCAACTCCTCCCGCAGGGGTGTGAGCAGGGGCTCGCCCAGCCGGAACAGGCCGCCGGTGAGCGCCACTCGAGGCTCCCCGTCCGCCGGGCACACGGCCGCGACGGACTCGGCCATGTGCCGGGCCGCGGCGCGCAGGATGCCCGCGGCGACCGGGTCGTGGGCGGCGCACGCGGCCACCCGGGGGGCGAACGAGGCCAGTACGGCCGGCCGGTCGGAGCGCGGGTAGAGCTGCCCCGGCAGTCCGCGCACCGGCCCGAACTGCTCCTCCGCGCAGGCCAGCAGCGGTGCGGAGCCGCCGTCCCGGCCGTCGTGGGCGCGCAGCGCCGCCTCGAGGCCGGCCCGCCCGATCCAGGCGCCGCTGCCGCAGTCGCCGAGCAGATGACCCCAGCCGTCGGCCCGGCGCCAGGCCTTGAGCTCGGTGCCGACCGCGATCAGCCCGGTACCGGCGGCGAGCACCGCGCCCGGACGTGGGCCGAGGGCACCGACGTAGGCGGTGACGGCGTCGGCGGCGAGCGCCACCCGCCTCACGCCCAGCTCGCGGGCCAGGGCGCCCGGCAGTTCGGCACGCAGGGCGTCGCCCAGGGTGGCGAACCCTGCGGCGCCTACGACAGCCGTGTCCAGCCCCTCCACTCCGGCCTCCGCTGCGGACGCGCGGGCCAGCGGGACGAGTTGGGCCATCAGATGGGCGGGATCGATGCCCCGCTCACCGGTGCGGACCGGCTCCCGCGACTCCCGCTGGGCGGCGGGCGCCCGGCCCGGCATGCCGACGGCGACCCGGAGACCGGAGCCTCCGGAGTCCACCGCCAGAAAACCGGGGACGGTCACGGCAGTCGCCAGTCCACCGGCTGTCCGCCCTGCTGGATCAGCAGGTCGTTGGCCCGGCTGAACGGGCGCGAGCCGAAGAAGCCACGGTCGGCCGACATCGGTGAGGGATGCGCGGACTCCACCGCCGGCAGACTGCCCAGAAGCGGACGCAGATTGCGGGCGTCCCGGCCCCACAGGACGGACACCAGCGGCTTGCCGCGCGCCGCCAGAGACCGGATCGCCTGCTCGGTGACCTCCTCCCAGCCCTTGCCGCGGTGGGCGCCCGGGCTGCGCGGAGCCGTGGTCAGCGCCCTGTTGAGCAGCAGCACGCCCTGCTCGGTCCAGGGAGTGAGGTCGCCGGTGGACGGCTGGGGCAGCCCCAGGTCGGTGTTGAGCTCGCGGAAGATGTTGATCAGGCTGGGCGGCAGCGGGCGTACCTCGGGCGCGACCGAGAACGACAGGCCCACCGCGTGCCCGGGGGTCGGATACGGGTCCTGACCGACGATCAGGACCCGTACGTCGTCGAAGGGCTGCTGGAAGGCCCGCAGGACATGGGGTCCGGCCGGGAGGTAGGTGCGTCCCGCGGCGATCTCCGCGCGGAGGAAGTCGCCCATCGCGGCGATCCGTTCCGCGACGGGTTCGAGGGCCTTCGCCCAGCCCGGTTCGACGATTTCATGCAAGGGTCGTGGTGCCACGGGCGTCACCCTACTGCCGGACGCGGCCCGCTGATCAACCGATGGCCGAAGCCCGACGGAGACGCCCCTGCGGCCGGATCGGCCCGTGTCAGCCGATCAGCGCCGCCCGCACGCACAGTACGTCCGGCAGATGCGACGCCAGCTGCTGCCAGCTGTCGCCGTCGTCGGCCGAGGCGAACACCTCGCCGTTGCGGTTGCCGAAGTAGACACCCGCCGGGTCGGCGTCGTCGGTGCACAGGGCGTCCCGCAGCACCGTGCCGTAGTGGTCCTCCTCCGGCAGACCCTTGGCCAGCGGCTCCCAGGTCCGGCCCGCGTCCGTGGTGCGGAAGACCCGGCAGCGGTGCTCGGCGGGGACCCGGTCCGCGTCCGCGTTGATCGGGAACAGGTACGCCGTGTCGGCCCGGCGCGGATGGGTGGCCACCGCGAAGCCGAAGGTGGACGGCAGGTCCGCGCCGATGTCGGTCCAGTGCGCGCCCGCGTCGTCGCTTCTGTACACACCCCAGTGGTTCTGCAGATACAGCCGGTCCGGGTCGCCCGCATCCTTGGCGATCTTGTGCACGCACTGGCCGAACTCCGGGTTCGGATCCGGCAGGAACACCGCGGACACCCCGGAGTTGGACGGCGCCCAGCTCGCACCGCCGTCGGTGGAGCGGAACACCCCGGCCGTGGAGACGGCGACGGTCACCGCGCGGGGGTCGCGGGCGTCGGTGACCACGGTGTGCAGGCCCTCACCGCCGCCGCCCGGCACCCACCGCGAGCGCGTCGGATGCTCCCACAGCGGCCGGACCAGTTCGAAGCTCTCGCCGCGGTCCTCCGAGCGGTACAGCGCCGCCGGTTCCGTGCCCGCGTACACCACGCCGGGCTCCGCGGCGGCCGGGTGCAGCTGCCAGACGCGCTCCAGGGAGGCGCCGGTGTCCTGGGGGAACTTGACGGCCGGCTGCGGCGGTTCGGTCCAGGTGCGGCCGAGGTCCTCGGAGTGGAAGACCGACGGGCCCCAGTGGGCGCTGTCGCCGCCCGCCAGCAGTCGCGGCCGGTCCCCGCGGGTGTCGATCGCGACCGAGTAGACCGCCTGCGCGTTGAAATACGGACTGTCGTCGAACTCCCAGGCGCCGCCGCCCCTGCGCCGCCCGATGAAAAGGCCTTTGCGGGTGCCCACCGCCAGCAGTACCTCGGTCATGCCGATCACCTCCGGGACGCCTTCGTCCAGGTAGTCGTGAGACACGTAGTCGTCAGTTATCGGCCAGTCTGCACCCCACCACTGACAGTGACCCCCGGGGTGCACGTTTACGCAGGTCACGGCGGTGTCGTCGGCCTGTGACGAAGATCCGCCCGGGCCCGTTGCGGCATGCGCCTGCGCGCGAGAGGCGTCTCGTGCGACCGTCGGGGAGACGGCTCGTCGTGAGCATCGGAGCGATCTCCCGCGTATGGGAGGGCGGTCCGGCCGGTCGGTGCGCTCGTGAGGAGGATGCCTTTGAAGGCGTTCCGTGGTCCGAAGGTGTGGCTGTGGCGCTGGCGGCGCAACCCGCTCAAACGCCGGGCCGACGTGGTGGAGGCCTGGGTGCTGCTCGGCGCCTGGCTGCTGACCGTCCTGGCGGGGATCTCGGCCGGCCTCGTGGCGACCGGGTCGGTGGAGCACGGACTCGCCAGAGAGCGGGCGGCCTGGCGTCCCGTCGTCGCCCATGTGAGGGGACGGGCCCCCGGAACCTCCCCCATGCACCGCCATGCCTCCGCCGGTGAACGCGTCTGGGCCAAGGTGGGCTGGACCATGGCCGACGGCTCCGCGCACACCGGCCAGGTCCGGGTGCCGCCCGGCAGCAAGTCGGGCACGCCGGTCACGGTCTGGACCGACCCGCAGGGCCGGCTCGTCGGCCGCCCCGCCTCCGTCGCCGAGGGCGCCTTCCGGGGCACCCTGATCGGCTGCCTGGTGGGCGTGAGCGCGGCGGCCGTCCCCTTCGTCGGCGGCCTCGCCCTGCGCGGCCGTCTGGAACGCCGCCGCATGCGCGCCTGGGACACGGAGTGGGCACGGCTCGGACCGCAGTGGGGCCGGATGGTCTGACCACGGCTGGATCGCTCGCCGACGCCGCCGACGAGGCCAACATGGCCGAGTTCCGCCGCAACCCGTGGTGGAACCACGTGCGTTGGAGCGTCGCCGTCTTCGAGCCGGACGGCTCCGGTTCCGGACCCGTGCGATGATTCCGTACCCGTGCGATCGGGAGAGTGCCTGCCCTCAATCCGCTAGCACCTCGTCAGCACCTCCCGGCACGCGCTCAGCAGTGCCTCGTCCTCCGGTATGCCCTGCCCGCCGCCTCCGGCCCCATGGGTCAGGTGGCGGCACGGAGCGGACAGTTCCGCTTCTGCCAGATGCCGTAGCGGCGCTGCGGACGGACCCATGGCGGTCAGGCACCGGGCGATCGGACGACGGGTGTGCGGGGCCTTTTCCCAGGCCTCCTGGAACACCGGCAGGACCGGCTCCGGATCCGCGTCGATGCGCCACAGCGCGCACGCGGCCGGCACCCGGTCCGGCACGGACCGCGACCGGGCCATGCGGCGCAGCGCGGGCAGCGCGGCACGCGCGGCCGGGCCCAGTCGGCCGAGCTGAACGGCGGCCAGGCGCCGGCTCGCCGGATCACCCTGGGTCAACTCCCGCAGCAGCACGGGGAGTACGGCGGAGGCGTCCTGCTGCGCCGACCAGAGCGCACCGGCCGCCGCGGCGGCATGCCGGGTGCCCAGGAGCGCGCGGAGGGCCGGTATCGCCCGCGCGGTGGCGCCCAGCACCTCCAGCGCTGCGATGACCTGGCCCGCGACCGCGTCGTCCCGCGCCCCCGGTCCGCCGGGGGTGCCCGACAGCAGCCGCAGCAGCTCCGGAACGGCCTCCTCGTCCCCGATGGCGCCGACCGCCGCCAGCAGCGGGGCGGCGAGCCGGGCGGCGGCGGGGGAGGCCTGCGGAATCCGCCCGAGCCGGTGCCGCACCGCGGGGGCGAGCGGGGCCGCGGCGGCGCCCAGGTGGGCCAGTGCGAACCCCAGGTCCACCGGGGCGGCCGGGCCGGCCAGCAGGTGGGCCAGGGCGGGGACCGCCCGCGGATCGCCGGTCCTGGCCAGCGCCTTGAGCGGATCGCCCAGCGCGCAGGAGCCGCGCTCCACGCGGTGCGTCCACAGGTCGGGCCGGGCGCACACCAGGGTGTGCAGGTCGCCGGCGGCGGGCGCGGCCAGCGCGTACAGCTCCGCCAGCACGGCGGCCGCCGCGTCCCGCAACCAGTCCTGATCCGCCGCCAGTTGGGCGCCGAGCAGCCGGACCGTGCCGCTGTGCTCGCCGCGCCAGCCGCGCAGCAGCGTCGCCGCCATCCACACGCCATGGCGCCGGTCCACCGGGTCCGCACCGGTCAACTGCCCGCCGAGCAGCGCGATCCGGTCGTCCACGCGGTCACCGAGCGCGGTGTGCAGGGTGCGCAGCAGCCGGGAGCCCTCCTCGTCCGACGGGCGCAGCCGCCATATGCGTCCGACGAGGGAGCCGGCGGCGCAGGGCTCGGGGACGCGGGCGCGGTGCGCGGAGCGCTCCCGCAGCAGCCGGACCGCCGTCGGGACCAGGCCGGCGGGCAGCCGGGCGGGCGCGACGAGCGCCAGCTGACCGAGCGCGGCGAGCCGCAGCCCCGGCGCGTACGGCGGCGCGCTCTGCTCGGCCAGGAGGTCCACCGCGGCGTCGGCGTGCGCGGGGTGCCGGCGGACGAACAGGGCGAGCGCCTCCGGGAGGGCGAGCAGGACCCGTTCCTCCCGCTCGGCCCGCAGCCGCTGTCGTAACAGGTCCAGGACCCGGGCCGGGGCGGCCAGGAAGTGCACGAGGGCAGAGGCGGCCGCCCGGCGCACCGCCGGGTCCGGGTCTTCGACGAGCCGGACGAACACCTCGGCGCCCGCGCACACGGCCTCCCGCGCGCGTGGGTCCCCGTCCGCGCTCTCCGCGCCGATACCGACCAGCAGTTCCACGATGCCGCACCGGTCCCGCACCTCCTCGCGGGCCGCGAGCGAGAGCAGGAACGGAACGCAGGCCAGCGTCGAGTCGTACACGCACCCCTGGTGGTGCAGCGCGGCGTACATCCCGTCGAGCGCGGTCGCCCGCTCGGCGGTGTCCGCCGACGCCAGCGCCCGTAACCAGCCGGGCACGTCCTCCGCGCTGCCGTACGCGTGCCGCAGCGAGGCCCAGTCGACCTCGTCGATCCCCGTGAACACGTTGTCCTCCCCGGGCGAGTGCCACCTGATCGCGAGTGTGCACCACGGCACTGACAACGGTCCGGAGCGGGGCGCTGACTGTGTGCGATCCGTCGGCTGTCACCGGCCAGGGTGCGAACCGCCCGCGCCCGCCCGCCGAGTGGAGCGCCGCCGCCCGGGGGAGGGGATCAGTTCAGGCCGGGCAGGGCCCGCTCCAGGATCGTGCCGAGGTCGGTCCCGGAGGGCAGCGTGCCGAAGGCGTGCCCCCAGTCGCCGCCCAGCCGGCTCGCGCAGAAGGCGTCCGCGACCGGGTGCGGGGCATGCCGCACCAGCAGGGAGGCCTGCAGCGCGAGCGCCATCCGCTCGACCAGCCGGCGGGCGCCCACCTGGTCCGTTTCGGCCAACTGGTCCTTGAGCGCGGCCACCGCCGTGTCCAGGCGGGCGTCCGCCCCGCGCGCGAGGGCGAGTTCGGCGAACAGGGCCTCGGCGGTGTCCGGTTCGCGGCCGAAGGCGCGCAGTACGTCGAGCGCGTTGACGTTGCCCGAGCCCTCCCAGATCGACAGCAGTGGAGCCTCCCGGTAGTGCCGGGGCATGCCCGAATCCTCGACATAGCCGTTGCCGCCCAGGCACTCCAGGGCCTCGGCGGTGAACGCCGGGCCCCGCTTGGTGACCCAGTACTTGCCGACGGCGGTGGCGATCCGCCGGAAGGCCCGTTCCCCGGCGTCCCCGCGCACCGCGCGGTCGGCCGCGCCGGCCAGCCGCAGTGTGAGCGTCGTCGCCGCCTCCGACTCCAGCGCCAGGTCGGCCAGGACGTTGCGCATCAGCGGCTGCTCGATCAGCCGGGCGCCGAACGCGCCGCGGTGCCGGGCGTGATGCCCCGCCTCGACCAGCGTCTTGCGCATCAGCGTCGCCGAGGACATCACGCAGTCCAGCCGGGTGCAGTTGACCATCTCGATGATGGTCTTCACCCCTCGCCCCTCCGGCCCGACCAGCCAGGCCACCGTCCGGTCGAACTCCGGCTCGGAGGAGGCGTTGGAACGGTTGCCCAGCTTGTCCTTCAGCCGCTGGATGCGGAAGGTGTTGCGGCTGCCGTCCGGCAGCACCCGCGGCACAAGGAAGCACGAAAGACCGCCCGGGGCCTGTGCCAGGACCAGGAAGACGTCGCACATCGGCGCCGACGTGAACCACTTGTGCCCGCGCAGCGTGTACACACCGGGCTCCCCGGTCGGCGTGGCCACGGTGGTGTTCGTCCGGACGTCCGACCCGCCCTGCTTTTCGGTCATGCCCATCCCCGCGAGCAGACCCGGCTTCTCGGTCGGCACGCGCAGCTCCGGGTCGTACTCCCGGCTGGTGAGCAGCGGTTCGTAGACCTTGGCCAGATCCGGCTGTGCGCGCAGCGCGGGCACGGCGGCGTACGTCATCGACGTCGGGCAGCCGTGCCCGGCCTCCGTGTGCCCCCACACCAGCCCGCCCGCGGTACGGGCCACATGCGCGCCGGGCCGCTCGTCCGCCCACGGGGCGCCGGCCAGGCCCTCGGCGACCGCCGTCCGCATCAGGTGGTGCCAGCTGGGATGGAACTCCACCTCGTCGACCCGGTGGCCGTAGCGGTCGTGGGTGCGCAGCACCGGCTCGTGCCGGTTCGCCAGCTCACCCCACTCCTGTGCCTCGGCGCTGCCGGCGCGCACCCCCAGGCGCCGGATGCCGTCCTCGGCCCACCCGGCGCCCTCCCGGCGCAGCCCCTCCAGCAGGACCGGATCGTCGGAGGTGTCGTACGGGGCCAGGGGCGGGGCCTGGTTGGTGACCTCGTGCGTGGCGTACCGAGGCTGGGGCTGGGACGGCGACGCCGACTGTGCCGGTGACTGCGCCTGCGACTGAGACGGGGCGGGAATCGAGACCATAGCAGCATGTTGCACTCTCGCTGCGATCGTAGCAATACTGCAATAAGAGGGGGCACGTAGAGTACGTGTCCATGCCCATGAACGTCTCGTCCGAGCCGGAGGAGGCAGGCCTGCGGCCGCTGTCCGCGCGGTCGGTCGTGCTGAGCCTGCTCCTCGGCGCGCACCCGGCGGAGCTGCCGGTGAAGGACCTGGTCCGGCTGGTGGAGCCCTTCGGTGTCGGCGGCTCCACGCTGCGGGCCGCGCTGAGCCGGATGGTGGCCGCGGGGGACCTGCGCCGCACCGACGCCGTCTACCGGCTCAGCGACCGGCTGCTGGCACGCCAGCGGCGCCAGGACGAGGCGCTCCGCCCGGGCACGCGCGCGTGGGACGGCGACTGGGAGATGGTGGTGATCACGGCGAGCGGCCGCGGTCCCGCCGAACGCGCCGATCTGCGCGCCCGGTTGGCCGCCCTGCGCCTCGCGGAACTCCGCGAGGGCGTATGGCTGCGCCCGGCCAACCTCGACCGCGCTCTGCCGGACATGCTGGGCTCCGTCGCCCGGACGTACGCCGCGCGGCCCGACGAGCCCGCGCCCGAGCTGGTCGCCCGGCTCTGGCCGGTGGACGCCTGGGCGGCCACCGCGCGGACACTGCTCGCTCGCACCGCGGCCGCCCGGACCCCGGCGGACCGCCTCGCCGCGTACGCCGCGGCCGTACGCCACCTGCTCACCGACCCCGTCCTGCCCCCCGGACTCCTCCCCGCCGACTGGCCCGGGGAGGCCCTGCGCGCCGCCTATGCGGGCTATCAGCGGGAGCTGGCCGCCTCGGTGGGGCGAAGGGAGCGTGCCGCATGACGGCCGTGGCTCTCGAACGGTTCCTGCGCACCCGGTTCCAGGAGGAGGAACGGGTGGCCCGGGACGCCATCGCCGGTGCACCCGGCGCGGTCTGGGGTGTCATGGCCGACGAGATCGAGCAGGTGCTCACGTCCTGGGACGGCAGGACCACGCACACACCCATGGTGCAGTTCGGCGCCGACGATCCCGTGCAGCTGCTCACCCATGTGGCCCGGCACGATCCGGCCCGGGTGCTGCGCGAACTCGAGGCGAAGCAGGCTCTGTTGGACGAGCACCGCATGATGGACGACGGCACGTGCCGCACCTGCCACCAGGGCCGTCCTCCTCGTTCGCCCTGCACCACGCTGCGCCTGCTCGCCGTGCCGTACGCCGGCCATCCCGGATACAACGACTCCTGGCGCCCTTAGTCCGGTGGTCCGGCGTTCGAGCGACCTCGGCTCCGACGGCGTCCGGGGGCGACCCCGCCCCACCGCGTTGCGGCGGGCACAGGCGTCGCACAGGCGGACCTTCCTGCGCGGCATCTCCACCATCCTCTTCGAGGGCGTCGACGACACCGGCACCACCCCGGCGCGACCCGCACGCCTTTCGGCGGCAACGCGCTGTACGACGACCCGGCGGGGGAGCGGGAGGGCTCCCGGCCGCGGGTGATCGCCCGGATCCACAGCCCCGGCCACTCCGACGCGGTGATCGACTGCGGCCGTGCGGTACGCGACCCCTCGGCACCGGCCCGGCTGCCGCCCGCCCTCCAGGCCGAGGACCGGCCGCACCTGAACCCCGAGGGCCACCACGTCCTCGTCCAGGCCGTGCCCGGGGGCTTGTTCCGCGGCGGTCGCCGAGGCGTCGGGGGCGAGGTGTTCACGCGGTGCGGGTGGCGCGGGCGCGGTGCGAGGCGTTCCCTGGGAAATGGGCACCCCCGGGGGAGAAACGGGGATGACCAGCGCGGTAGCGGGCACTCGGTGGAGCACGCAAGACGATCTCACCCGAGGAGAGTCATGGCTGAGCAGAAGTCGTCGTCGGCCCTCACGGCGCCCCTGCGCGGCGCCGCCTCGGTACTGCGCAGGGTGCCCGGCGCCGGGATGGTGAGCAGGGCCGCCGAGGGAACCCTGGACAAGGTCGGCGCGGTCTCGCCCCGCGGGCGGCGCATCGCGGTGTACGCGGGGGCCGGAGTGCTCGGCGCGGCGGGCGTGGTGGAGTGGCCGGTGGCCCTCACCGGCGCGGCCGTGGCCTGGCTCACCCAACCCCGGCCCAAGCATCCGGCGGACGGCGGGAACGGGGCCGGGCAGGGTCCCGAGCCCGCCCATGACCTCGGCACCGCGGCCCTGCGGTCCGGCCACGGCGGGCGGTCCCGGGGCGCCGGCGGCAGGGGTCGGGCGGAGGCCGCCGCGGATACCGGGCCTTCCGGCGGGGCCTGGGACGCCGGGGCCGCCGAGGCCGGGGTCGAGGCTGCCGGGGCGGCCGAGGCTTCCGGAGAGACCCGGACCGCCGGCGGCACAGGGACGCACGGAAGCGGCCGCACGTCCGGCAGCACCACCGGGGCACACGGAAGCAGCCGGACGGCCCGCGGCACCGCCACGCCCGGAAGCGCCACCGCATCCCGGACCGGCCGGACACCGAGCACCGCCGGGAAGACCGGCCGTGCCGGGACGGGCGGCGGCGCCCAGGCATCCCGGACCAGCCGTGCGTCCGGCACCACGGGGTCGTCCGGCGGCGCCGGGACATCCGGGACCACGCGGACCTCCGGCAGCGCCGAGGACGCGGTGGGCAAGCCGTCCACCGGGCCGCTCGGACCCACGGCGCGGCCCGACCGCACCACACTCTGAGGAGGGCCATGGCGCTCCGACTGCTGACGGTGCCCTCGGCGGCCGCACGGCTGCTGCCCGCCGCACCACGGCTGCTCGCGCCGGCGGTCGGAGCGGCCGCCGGCGCAGCCGCGGGGACGGCGCGCGCCGGAGTGCGCGGCGCGGACGCCGCCGTACGGGTGGCGCGGGTCGCGCGCAACGCGCTGCCCGGCACCGGCGACCACTGGCGGGCCGGCGCCCGCACCCACCTCGCCCTGCGGCCGGTGGAGCACGAGCAGGTGCGGCGCGCGGGCGGCACCGCCCATCTGGCGCGCCGGGTGGCCGAGGCCCTGGCCGAGCGGCCCGACGTGCTCGTCGCGTACTGGGACCAGGGAATCGCGCGTCTGGTGGTGACCGCGACCGAGGAGGAGGCCACCGACCAGATCATGGACCACGCCGCCGAACTGGCCGAGGGGCACGGACTGCTCCTGGCCGCCGGGGACGTGGAGGAGACCACGCATCCGGCCGACCCGGCCGGGGTGCGCGCGGCCGCGGCCACGCTCGCCGCCGACACGGTGGGCATCGCCGGCGCGGTCACCGCGTACGCGCTCCGGCTGCCGCCGGCGCCGCGCCTGGCCACCGCGGTGGTCACGCTGCTGCGGGAGAACCCGCGCTTCCGCGCCCTGCTGCGCGCCCGGCTCGGGGACACCGGCATGGACCTCCTGCTGGCCTGCGCGAACGCCACGGTCCACGGAGCCGGACAGACCCCCACCTCCCTCGTCCTCGACGGCGCCCTGCGGGCCTGCCAGGTCGCCGAGACCGTGGCCCGTTCCGCCGCCTTCGACGCGGTGCACGACCAGTTGTGCGCGCCCGGGCGGGTCAGCCTCCCGGCGGACGGCGCTCCCCGCCCGCCCCTGCGGGAGTCCCCGGCCCAGGAGTACGCCGAGCACGCCTCCGCGGGCAGCGTGCTGGGCGCCGCGGCCACCCTGCTGGTCAAGCACGACATCACCGAGGCGGCGGAGGCCGTCCTCGCCGGCTCGCCGAAGGCCGCCCGCTACGGCCCCGCCGCCTTCCACGCGCTGCTGAGCGCCGCGCTCGCGCGCACCGGGGTCCTGGTCCGCGACCCCGACCGGCTGCGCCGGCTGGAGATGGCCGGCACGGTCGTCCTGCACTCCAGCGCACTGCGCACCGACGAGGGCGAGGCCGACCCGTGGGCCGAACCGGTGCTGGACGCGGCCCGCCGCGCCCGCCTGCGCGTGGTGCTCGTGGACGACCCCGCCCTGGAGGACTTCACCGGCCTCGCCGACCGGGTCGTCGACGCGCGCCGGCCGCTGGACGACGTGGTGTACCAGGCGCGCGGCGACGCCGGCGCGGTGCTCGCCGTCGCCCGGGTCCGCACGGCCGACGAGCGTGACGTGCTGGCGGGGCTGCGCTGCGCCGACATCGCGGTCGCCCTCACCGACCGCGACGGCGCAGTGGTCTGGGGCGCGGACCTCCTCGCCCTGCACGGGCTGCCCGACGTATGGCGGGTGCTCACCGCGATTCCGGCCGCCCGCACGGTCGGGGGGCATGCCCAGACCCTGGCTCGTTCCGGCGCCGCGCTGTCCGGGCTGCTCGTGGCCGTCGGCGAGTCGGGCGGCGGCCGCGGACGCCTCGCCGCGCTGCCGGGGCTTAGGCACGCCCCCGTCGACGCGGCCGCCGTGTCGGCCCTGTTCTCCGGGGGCCGGGCCGCGCTCAGAGTCGCTGCGGCCAGGCCCCCGCACCCGCACGCGCGCGTGCACTGGCACGAGCTGGACCCCGAGCAGGCCAAGGACCGGCTGGAGCACGAACCGCCCGCCGAGGGCGGCGCGTTCGAGGCGCTGACCGCCCGCGCACGCAAGGCCGCCGCCGGTGTCACCGGGCACCCGGCCGCCGCGCCCGTGCGCTGGTCCTACCGGCTCGGGCGGGCCGTACGCGGCGAACTCCACGACCCGCTCACCCCCGTCCTCGCGGTCGGCTCGGCGGCCTCGGCGATCCTCGGCTCGGTCGTGGACGCCCTGCTCGTCGTCGGCGCCCTGGACCTGAACGCCCTGGTCGGCGGCATCCAGCGGCTGCGCGCCGAACGGGCGCTGTCCGGACTGCTCGCTGACCAGCAGCAGAAGGCCCGCCTCGTCCCACCGGAGACCGAGGCACCGGCCGGCGGCACGCGCACCGTGGAGGCGGGCAAGCTGCATCCGGGCGATGTGATCCAGCTGAAGGGCGACGACGTGGTGCCCGCCGACGCCCGGCTGCTGTGGCAGGACGGTCTGGAGGTCGACGAGTCGGCCCTGACCGGCGAGTCCCTGCCGGTGGAGAAACAGACGGACCCGACCCCGCACGCCCCGGTCGCCGACCGGCGCTGCATGGTCTTCGAGGGTACGACCGTGGTGGCGGGCCAGGCCCGAGCCCTGGTGGTCGACATCGGTGAGCACACGGAGGCCGCCCGCGCAGTCCACCTGGCCGCGCGTACGCCCCCGGCCGGCGGCGTACAGGCCCGGCTGCAGGAACTCACCCGCAAGGCACTGCCGCTGACCCTGGCGGGCGGCGCCGCGGTCACGAGTCTGGCGCTGGTGCGCGGCACCGCCGTCCGGGAGGCGGTCAGCGGCGGGGTGGCGGTGGCCGTGGCGGCCGTACCGGAGGGGCTGCCGCTGGTGGCCACCGTCGCGCAGCTGGCGGCCGCACGGCGGCTGAGCCGCGGCGGAGTCCTCGTCCGCACCCCGCGCACCCTGGAGGCGCTGGGCCGCATGGACACCTTCTGCTTCGACAAGACCGGCACGCTCACCGAGAACCGGCTGCGCCTGGTGCGCACCTCCGACGCCGACGGCACGGTGCGCCCGGTCGACGACGCCGGCTCCGCGGACACCGTGCGGGCCGCCGCCCGCGCCTGCCCGCGCGTCGACGGCGATGCCGAGCAGCCGGTGCACGCCACCGACGAGGCCGTACTGGCGGCGGCCGGTCCCGACCCGGAGTGGACACAGCTGGCGGACCTGCCCTTCGAGGCGGCCCGCGGATACGCCGCCGCCGTCGGCCGCAGCGGGGACGGCCCGGTGGTGCTGGTGGTCAAGGGCGCCCCGGAGACCGTGCTGCCCGCCTGCGCCGGGCTGTCCGAGCACGCCTCCCACGCGGCCCAGGCGCTGGCGGGGGACGGCCTCAGGGTGCTGGCCGTGGCCGAACGGCGGCTGGGAGCGGACGAGCAGGAGGCCGACGTCGTCGAACAGCCGCTTCAGGGGCTGGAGTTCACCGGGCTGCTCGCCCTGTCCGACGTACCGCGCGAGACCTCCACGGCGCTCGTGGCGGGGCTGCTCGAGGCGGGCGTACGACCGGTCATGCTCACCGGGGACCATCCGCAGACCGCGCGGGCCATCGCGGCCGAGCTGGGCTGGCCCGAGGACACCGTCGTGGTCACCGGCGACGAGCTGGCGGCGGCGGACCGGGCGGCCAGGGCCCGGATGCTGCGGGACGCGGGCGTGGTGGCGCGGGTGGCGCCCGAGCAGAAGCTCCAGGTCGTGGAGGCGCTGCGGGACGCGGGCCGGGTCGTCGGCATGGTCGGCGACGGTGCCAACGACGCCGCGGCCATCCGCGCCGCCGACATCGGCGTCGGGATCAGCGCGCGGGGTTCGGCCGCCGCGCGCAACGCCGCCGACATCGTCCTCACCGACGACGATCTGACGATCCTGATCGACGCGGTCGGCGAGGGCCGAGCCCTGTGGCACAGCGTGGCCGACGCCATCGCCATCCTGATCGGCGGCAACGCGGGCGAGGTCGGTTTCGGCATTCTCGGCACGCTGCTGTCCGGCCGGGCGCCGCTGTCCACCCGGCAGATGCTCATGGTGAACCTCTTCACCGACCTGTTCCCCTCGATGGCGGTGGCGGTGACCGAGCGGGAGGACGCGCCGACAGCGGCCGACGGCGACGACGAGCCCGGCACCGTACGGGCCCGCGGCGGCTCGCCGGAGGACGCCTCCGCCGTCCTGGGCGCGCCCCTGCTGCGGCAGATCCGGCACCGGGCACTCACCACCACCCTGGGCGCGGTGACGGCCTGGCTGATCGGCCGCTTCACACCGGGGACCACGCGCCGCTGCAGCACGATGGCGCTGTGCGGGGTGGTCGGCACACAGCTCGTGCAGACGTGGCTGGACCGGCGCGAGAGCCGCCTGGTGCAGATCACCTGCCTGGGTTCCGCCGTGGCGCTGGTCGCGGCCGTGCAGATCCCGGGCGTCAGCCACGCCGTCGGGTGCACCCCGCTCGGCCCGGTCGCCTGGACCGGTGTCCTGGCGGCGATCGCCCTGGCCCTCGCCGGGCAGCGGGTACTGCCCCGCCTGGAGGAGACGATCGGCCGACTGCTCCCCGTCTGACCGCCGGACACCCGCGCTCGCGTTGGCCGGTGGGTGGGGGCGGCGGGAGTTGGATCGGCGCGCTGGACTGGTCGGTGGTGGTGGTCGGACCGGCCGGTGGTGGCGGTCGGCGCGCTGGACCGGCCGGTGGTGGCTGGTGCCTGCGCCGGATCGACCGGTGGTGGGCGCCGTGCGGACCGGCCGTGGTGGTGGGTGGCGCCGCTCAGACCGGCCGGTCGTGGTCGGCGGGCGCGCTGCATCGGCCGGTGGTTGCCGGCGCCCGGGCTCGGACCGGTCGGTGGGCGGGTGGACGTGATCGGACCGGCCCGCGGTCGCGGATGGACGTGCTGGATCGGCCGGTGGTTGCCGGCGCCCGGGCTCAAACTGGTCGGTGGGCGGGTGGCCGTGATCGGATCGGCCGGTGGTCGCGGAGGGTCGCGGCCGGGCGGCCGGTGGTCGCGGAGGGCCGCGGTCAGGGCGGCCGGTGGTCGCGGTCAGACCGAGCGGTGGTACGGGTCCGGTACCCGGAGCTCGCCGCCCAGCTCGCGGGCCGCGTGTCGGGCCCAGGACGGGTTGCGCAGCAGCTCGCGGCCCAGCAGGACGGCGTCGGCCTCACCGTTCGTGACGATCTTCTCGGCCTGCTCGGCCTCGGTGACCAGGCCCACGGCGGCGACGCGCAGCGGGCTCTCGGACTTCACCCGGGCGGCGAACGGCACCTGGTAGCCGGGTCCGGTCGGAATGGTCACGCCGGAGGCGTTGCCGCCGGTGGAGACGTCGAGCAGGTCGACGCCGTGCGCGTGCAGGTCGCGGGCGAAGCGGACGGTGTCCTCCGTGGTCCAGCCGCCGTCCTGGAGCCAGTCGGTGGCCGAGATGCGGAAGAACACCGGCTTGTCCTCGGGCCACACCTCCCGTACGGCGTCCACGACCTCGAGGGCGAACCGGGTGCGGTTCTCGTAGGAGCCGCCGTAGGCATCGGTGCGGTGGTTGGAGTGCGGGGACAGGAACTCGTTGATCAGGTAGCCGTGGGCGCCGTGGATCTCGGCGATCTCGAAGCCGGCGGCGAGCGCCCGGCGGGCCGCCGCGGCGAACCGGCCGACGATGTCCCGTATCTGATCCACCGTCAGCTCGGTCGGCACGGGGTGGTGCTCGTCGAAGGGCACCGCGCTCGGGGCGACCGGCTGCCAGCCCTGCGCCTCAGGTCCGAGCGGAGCGCCGCCCTTCCAGGGCCGGTCGGTGGACGCCTTGCGGCCGCTGTGTGCCAGCTGGATCCCCGGCACCGCGCCCTGGGCGGAGAGGAAGCGGGTGATCCGGCGGAAGGCCTCCACCTGCGTGTCGTTCCACAGGCCGAGGTCGTAGGGGGAGATCCGGCCCTCCGGTGAGACCGCGGTGGCCTCCACGATGATCAGGCCGGTGCCGCCCGTGGCACGCGCCGCGTAGTGCGCGAAGTGCCAGTCGTGCGGGGCGCCCGCGAGCGGGCCCTCCGGCTCGGCCGAGTACTGGCACATCGGCGGCATCCACACCCGGTTCGGGATGGTCACTCCACGCAGGGTGATGCTCTCGAAGAGCGCGCTCACGTCAGACTCCGTTCGTCACGGGACCATGGGGCGGCTCATACGATAATCCTCGTACTACGAGATGTGTCAAACTACGACGCCTCTCGTACAATGAGTCGCAGCCGAGGAGTTCCGTGACGAAGGGCAGCCGCCGTGACCGAGACCGCCACCGCCGGCCGTGCGCTGCCGCACCCGGAGCGGGAGGAGATCCGCCTGGAGGCGGTGCTGCACGCGCTCTCCGACCCGATGCGGCTGCAGATCGTACGCGAACTCGCCGCCCGGGAAGCGGAGTTGACCTGCTCGCAGTTCGAACTGCCGGTGACCAAGTCCACCACCACGCACCACTTCCGGGTGCTGCGCGAGAGCGGGGTCATCCGGCAGGTCTACCGGGGCACGGCCAAGATGAACGGGCTGCGCCGGGACGACCTAGACGGTCTCTTCCCCGGACTGCTGGACAGTCTCCTCGCCGCCGCGGACCGGCAGTCCGTCCGCCTCGGCGACGGAGCCTGAACCCGCCCTCCCCGGAAGGTGGTTGAAGAGCAGGTTGAGCACGATCGCGGACAGACAGCCCGCGCTGATCCCGCTGTTCATCACCGTCTGGAACCAGTCCGGGAACTTCTCGTAGACCGTCGGCACACCCACCGGCAGCATGCCGATCGCCACCGGCACGGCCACCACGGTCAGATTGTGGTTGCCCTTGAAGTCGACCCCCGCCAGCGTCCGCAGCCCGCTCGCCGCGACCGTGCCGAACATGACCAGCCCGGCGCCGCCCAGCACCGGCGCCGGGACCGCCGCGACCACCGCGCCCAGCTTCGGCAGCAGACCGAGCACCACCAGGATCCCGCCGGCCGCCGCCACCACCCAGCGGCTGCGCACCCGGGTCATCCCGACCAGGCCCACGTTCTGCGCGTACGCCGTGTACGGGAAGGTGTTGAACACCCCGCCCAGCACCGTCGACAGGCCGTCCGCGCGCAGCCCGTCGGCGAGCGAGCGCGGCTCGGTCTTCCGCCCGGTCAGCTCTCCCACGGCGATCAGGTCACCGGTCGTCTCGGTCATCGTCACCAGGGCGACCACCAGCATGGACATGATCGCGGAGGCCTTGAACTGCGGCGCCCCGAAGTGGAACGGCGTGCTGATGCCCACCCACTCGGCGCCGGAGACCCCGCTGAAGTCGGTGAACCCGAACGGCACCGCGACCGCCAGACCCACCGCGATGCCGATCAGAACGGCGATCCGGCCGAGGGCGGCGGGCGCGAACCTCTGTACGGCCAGCACCACCGCCAGCACGAAGGCCGCCAGCGCCAGGTTCTTCGGCTCCCCGAAGCCCTTCGCACCGGCACCGCCCGCCGCCCAGTTGCCCGCGACCGGCAGCAGCGAGACCCCAATGATCAGGATCACCGTGCCGGTCACCAGCGGCGGGAAGAAACGCAGCAGCCTGCCGAAGACCGGCGCGAGCAGCATGATCGCCAGACCTGCCACGATCACCGAGCCGTAGATCGCGGGCAGCCCGCCACCGGTCGTCCCGATGAGCACCATCGGCGACACCGCCGCGAACGTACAGCCCTGCATGATCGGCAGCCGGACGCCGAACCGCCAGAAGCCGACGCACTGGATCAGCGTGGCGATCCCGCACACCAGCAGGTCGGCGGTGATCAGATACGCCAGGTCGGCGGGCGGCAGCTTCATGGCGCCGCCCACGATCAGCGGCACGGCGACGGCACCCGCGTACATCGCGAGCACGTGCTGCAGCCCGAAGGCCGCCAGCTGCCGTGCCGGTGGTATCTCGTCGACGGGGTGGACGGCTGCGGTGGTGGCCATGGGGACTCCAACGGTGCGCGAGCGGGGAGTGGCATCCGAACAGGACGAGACCGTAAGCCTCTTGAACAGTTTGTTGATTTCCGGTCTGTTGCCGCCATGTGTCGTGCCCGCCCGGCCGATACGGAATCCCTGGCCACCGGAATCCCCGGGCACCGGAATCCCTGGCGGCCTATGCCGACCGGGCCGCCCCGAGCAGTGCGTCCCAGTCGGCCAGCTTGACCACACCCCGTCCGAGCCGCGCGCCCAGCTCGGCCTCGGCCCGTTCGATCGCCAGCCACCCCGCCCACGGCACCGGTTCGATCCCGGCCGCCCGCAGCGCGGGCACCGGATCCTCGGGCACCTGCCGGCCCAGCAGCGCCGGAGCGTCCGCGAGCAAGGAGGCCGCTGTCTCCTTGGCACAGGGCCGGTTGGTGCCGATCACACCCGTCGGACCGCGCTTGATCCACCCGGCGACGTACTCGCCGGGGGAGGGGACACCCTCGCGCACGACACGCCCCGCCGTGTTCGGCACCGTGCCGCTCGGCGCGTCGAACGGCAGCCCGTCCAGCGGCACCCCGCGATAGCCCACCGAGCGCAGCACCAACTGGGCCGGGACGTCCACGAACCGGCCCGTGCCCGTCACCCCGCCCCGCCCGTCCGGCGCGGTCCGCTCGAGGCGCACGCCACCCACCCGGCCGGCCTCCGCGAGGAATTCCACGGGGCGCAGGAAGAACCGCAGGCCGATACGCCGGGCGGCATCGGCAGAGGAACGGGCGGCCCAGCCGCGCAGCACCTCCAGATTGCGACGCTGTACGGCGGGCAGGGCGGCGGGGTCGGCCGCATCCAGCGCCAGGTCGGCGGGGTCGACGGTGACTTCGGTGCCGGGCAGCGCGCCCAGCTCGCGCAGCTCCTTGGTGGTGAAGCGGGCCTGCGAGGGGCCGCGCCGGCCCACCATGTGCACCTCGGTGATCCCGCTCGCCGTCAGCGTGTCCAGCGCCGCCTGCGGCATGTCCGTCGGGCGCAGCTCCGCGGCACCCCGGACCAGCATCCGTGTGACGTCCACCGCCACGTTGCCCACGCCGATGACCACGGCCGACCGCACTCCGCGCAGAAAGCCCGCGTCGGCCGCGTCCGGATGCGCGCTGTACCAGGCCACGAAGTCGGTCGCCGACCAGCTGCCCGGCAACTCCTCGCCCGGAATCCCGAGCCGGCGGTCCGTGGCGGCGCCCACGCAGTACACCACCGCGTGGTACAGCTCCCGCAGCCGCTCGACGGGCAGCCCGCCGGGGCCGCCCACCCGGACCCCGCCGAGGAACCGCACCCGCTCGTGCTCCAGCACCGTCCGCAGGCTGCCCTGCAGGGACTTGATCTTCTCGTGGTCCGGGGCGACGCCGTAGCGGACCAGGCCGTACGGGCACGGCAGCCGGTCCAGGACGTCCACGGACACCCCGGCATCCTGCTGAACCAGGCTCTGAGCGGTGTAACACCCGCTCGGTCCCGAACCGACGACGGCGACACGCAGCACAGCGGTACTCCTCGGCCGAAGGAGGTGGTGTGCGGACGGCTCCAGCATGGCACCGACGGTCCCGTGACGGCAGGGGCCGGCGGGGTGACTACGAAGCGTGTCCGTTCGTATGGAATGTGATCATGAGGTTACGTTGCGTGTGTGCCAGAAGCATCCTTTCTTCACCTCTCCGACCGGAACGCGGAGGACGGCGCGGTGTCCGTGTGGCCCGCGTGGGAGGTGCGGGAGCACTGCGACACCACGTCCTGGTTCCATGTGCGGCTGGCCTTCCCGGACGGCGCACGCGTCGACGCCCTGGCCGTCGTGCGCGAGGGATGCGTGTCCATCGAGGACGTCAGCGCCCAGCCGGCCCTGTCCCTCCCCGACCTGACGGTGCTCGCGGGCTGGATCGAGGGGCCGCTGTTCGAGTCCTGCGGGGTGGAGCGGCCGTACGGGACCGACGGCGACGAGCACCTGGCGGAGCGGCATGAACCGGAAGCCGGTGAGGGGGCCGGCGACGAGGAGTCCGGCGAGGAGAAGGCCGGTGAGGAGGAGGTCTGCGCGGAGAAGACCGGCGAGGAGAAGGCCGGTGACGACAAGGCCGGTGGCGAGGGCAGTGAGGTCGGTGACAAGGTCAGTGCGGAGGTGACCGCGCCCTGTGCGGGTCCGCGGCGGGCACGGCCGGTCTGGCCGCGCGGCATCGAGGGGCGTCGGCGGGTCGCGCAGGAGTACCGTGCCGCGCAGCAGCAGGGGTGTGACCCGGTGCTCGCCGTGATGAGCGCGACCGGATACAGCCGCCGCCGCTCCCTGAGGCTGATCGCGCAGGCGCGCGACGCCGGGTTCCTGCCCCCTCGTCACGCCCGCCGCACCTGAGGCGAGTTGCCGTCCCAAGCGGCCCCGCGCGTCCCTCAGGGACTGCTCGGACGCTCCTCCGTCGCGAAGAACCGGGACAGGTCCCGCTCCCGCGCCTCCTTGCACTTGTCGCTCTCCGGCGGCACCCCGGACTCCCAGTCCAGGCCGTACCGCTTGAACAGTTCCGCCCGCAGCGTGGGAACGGGCATCGGCACCCCCGGCACCAGCGCCGCGTACACCGCGCCCATCAACAGGGCCCGCAGCATCGGGTAGTCGGCGGCGACGTCCTGCGAGCCGTACCGGGCGACGGTGTCGCTGAGCAGTTCCGACAGCCGGCGCTGCTCCGGGCACTGCACGAAGCCCTCCGCCTGCAGCAGCCCCGCCATGTGCTGCCGCATCAGCACCGGCCGGTCGCGGGCCAGCCCCAGGATCGCGTCGATGGTCCGGGCGAGGCGCTCCCGGCCGTCCTCGGTGTGCGGTTCCCGCTCCAGCGCCTCTTCCAGCGTGCGGTGCATCAGCCGGTGCACGGCGGACTGCACCAGCTGGCGCTTGCCGGGGAAGTAGTACGACACCAGTCCGCGCGCCGAACCGGCGCGGTCCGCGATGTCGCCCAGCGTGGTGGCCTCGAAGCCGTGCTCGTCGACCAGTTCCACGGCGGCCTGCAGCAACCGCTCCCGGGAACGCCGCCGCAACTCTTCATTGACCGAGGCGCTGCGCGGGGACATCCTGAAACTCCTGCGTTGACTGGCTGCCAGCCAACTATACTCATCGCAGTGGGCACCGCCATGCGCGGGCCCTGTCCAGGGCTGCCGTCCGTCTGGGGCGACGCGGGGGATCGTCTCAGGCGGACGGCGCGGTAGCGAGCCCTTTCCGGCGCCGTGCTCGGTCGCGCCCGCTCCGTACCTCGCATTGCTGTCGCAGGTCGGACTCCGCGCGGCGGTCAGCCCCGGTAGCCCACTCGGCCTTGGCGCGACGCTGCCGCAACAGGTCCCAGCACCGGTCGAGCGCGGGCAGCAGAGCGTCGGGTCTCAGCCCACCAGGTCCAGTACGGGCAGCAACGCGTCGGGCCGGTCCGTGACCGGCAGGTGGTCGACGAAGTGCACCCGGCAGCCGAGCGCGGCCGCACCGCCGTCGGCCTCCTTGCTGTCACCCACCATCACCACCTGCTGCGGATCGGCGCCCAGCGCCGCACAGGCGACCGAGAACAGCCGCGGGTCCGGCTTCTGCACGCCGTGCTCGTACGACAGGACGTACGCGTCCACATACCGGTCGAGCCCGTGCTCGCGGAACACCGGGCGCAGATCCCAGCCGATGTTGCTGACCACGCCCACGCCGATCCCGCGCTCGTGGAGCGTGCGCAGCACCTCGGGGGCGTCGGGATACGGGGCCCAGGCGGCCGGGGTCTTGTGCCGTTCGTACAGCGCGTCGTGCAGCCCGGGGTGGGGCAAGGGCACCAGCCGGGACAGGCCCGTGTAGACGGCCCGGTGCCGCTCCGCGCTCTCGTCCCGCACCGCCCAGACCCCGGCCAGGTCCGCGGGCAGCTCCACCGGGTTCGCGCCGCCCGGCAGCGCGCCGGCCGCCTCCAAGGCCCGTGCGGCCGCCTTCAGTTCGGGTTCGGGCAGGGTGTGCCCCGTCTCGGCCAGCACCGCCCGCAGCCAGGACTCGGTGGACTCGACGCGGAACAGCGTTCCGGAGAAGTCGAACAGCACTGCAGTCATGCACCTGACCCTATCCGGGCCGGTGCTCGACGGTGTCGGCGTGTCCGGGCCGCGGCCAGTCGTACACGACCACGGCCCGGGGCCAGTGGACGCCCGGCCACATCCGGGTCACGCCCTCACCCAGCAGCGAGACCGCGGCCGGCGCCGAACCCAGCACGGCGTGCTCCCGCCGGCCGCCAGCTGCCAGCCGACAATCGACAGCCGGCCGTCAGCCGAGGGCCCGCAGGCCCGGAACCAGGGCCACCAGTACCGGGATCACCGGCACCAGTGCCGCGGCGGCCGTCAGACGCAGCCGGCGCAGGGCGGGGAGCCGGTCCGGGGGAGTCAGCAACCGGTGCACCCGCTGCGGCACATGGGCCTGCGGGGTGGGGCAGGGGCCGAACAGGCCCCGCTCCTCGTTGAGTTCGACCAGCGCCAGCGCGGTCGTCAGCCGGCCGAAGCGCCGGGAGGCCATGTCGTCGGCGGCCAGCTCGACCAGCCGGTGCATCTCGTCGCGGAACGCCGCGAACACCGGCACCTGCGGGAACCCGCCCGCCAGTGCCGCCGAGCAGTGCAGCAGCCAGTCGTGCCGGGCCTGCGCGTGGCCCTGCTCATGGGCGAGCAGTGCGTGCAGTTGACGCCCTTTCAGACGGCGCAGCGCGGCCGTCGTGATGACCAGGCGGGGTGCCGTACCGGGCAGCCACCAGGCGTCGGGACGCTCGCCCTCCAGCACCACCAGCCGGCCGCTCGCCGGTTCCTCGCCCGGCAACAGCGGGGCCCGCACGAGGAGTTCGGCCCGCCGTGTGCGCCGCCGCGCCCGGGCCCGTACGACCTCGCGCACCAGCATGGCCAGGCTCCACAGGCCGCCCGCAGCGAGCAGTACGGCGGTGGGCGCCGCCCACGGACCGGCCGTGCCGAGGGCGTACGCATCCACGACCGCGCGCGGAGCCCGGGCGAACAACGGTCCGCGCACCTCCTGCCAGGCGGCCGACGCGCTGAGCGCCATCGACAGCACGCAGCACAGCAGGACGGCCGCCACGACGCACTGCCACACCCAGAGGGCGAGGACCGGTTCGCGGTCCGGCCAGTCGGCCCGGGCGAGCAGCCGCGGGGCGACGACGGCGGTCAGGGCACCGAGCAGCAGCAGGGTCACGGGGACCATCATGGTCAGCACCCTATGAGCGCGGGGCCGCCCACGGGTACGGTCCGTGCCACCGAAGTGACGCAGACAACGCACCCGTACAGACCCCGCTCACATGGTCAGCAGCATGGCCACCATGCCGATTCCCATCGACAGCCGGCAGGCCCGCGCCAGCTCCGGCCGGTCGCCCCAGCCGACCGGGCCGCCGCCGGCCCCGGCCCCGGCCACCGCGACGGCGGCAGGTACCAGACGGGCGCCGGCGAGCAGCACGTATGCCGCGAAGTACAGCAGCAGCAGGCTGGTCAGCAGCGGCACCCCCGAGCCGCCGTGGGAGTGGTGGGCGCCGGGTGGCGCCGCGGCCATCGCCACCGACATGTAGACCATCGCGGACGTGCCGACCAGGTGGTGCACGTGATGCGGGGCGGTGCGCGCGGACCACAGCGCGCGCAGTGCCGCCGCGCCGAACACCGCCGCGTACACCGGCCATGCCCACCTCGGGGGCGAGAACGCCGCCGCCGGCACGGCCATCACGGCCATGCCGAAGCCCATCAGCGCCTCGCCGCCCGCGGCCCGGCGCTGTTCCTCGACGCGGCTGCGCATCCGCAGCAGGCAGTAGGCCCCGGTCGCCGCGCACAGGGCGACCAGCAGCCACGCTGCCGGTACCGGTCCGTGCACGCGCACCTCCCCGTTCGACGTCGGTCGAGGGATGCGATGCCCACGCGATGCGGAGCGCACGCGAGCGCAAGGGTGTACACGGGGAGCATTGGGCGGAGCGCGGCAGGCGAGCGCGCCCCGCGGGATCGCCGCTGCGGCGAGAATTTTACAAGTAAAACACATGCTAAATTGATGCTATGAGCAGTGCGACCCTCCACCGACTTCGACTCCCCCTTGCCGGAGTGCTCCGCCTCGGGCGGCCCTCCGACATCTGGTTCAAGCCCGCGCTGAGCGTGGTCGCCGCGGTCGCGCCGCCCAACCTGGTCCTGCTGGCGCTCGGCCGCCTCGACCTCGCGATGTACACGATGGCCGGGTCGCTGTGCGCCCTCTACGGCCACAACCGGCCCTACGCCGCCCGCGCCCGCGTCCTGGCCGGGGTGGTGCTCGGCATGGTCGGCGGCCTCGCGCTCTCCCTGCTCGCCGCGTCACTCACGAGCGATGCCGTCGCCCTCGTCACCGTCGGCGCCGTGATGGCGGCCGTCCAGAAGACCGTGAGCGACGCCACCCGGCTCGGACCGCCCGGGAACGTGGTCCTGACCTTCATCAGTTCCGCCTCGCTGTTCGCGCCGCAGGCCCTCGGCCAGGTGCCCGGACATGTGGGAATGGCGCTGGCGGCCGGCGTCTGGGCCTGGCTGGTCGGCATGGCGCCCGGGCTGCTCCGCCCGCACGGCCCCGAGCGCCGCGCCACCGCCCAGGCCCTGAACGCGGCCGCCGCCTACGCCGACACCCGCGGCACCACCGACGGGCACGCCCGGGCCCGTGCCACGAGCGCCGCGGCGATCCACGCGGCCTGGCAGTCGCTGCTCGCCGCCGGCTCTCGCCCCGACCGCACCCGGTGCGCCCTCGAACGGCTCCTCGTCCGCGCCGAGGTCGCCCTCGCCGCCCCCGCCGACACCGACCCCGCACGGCTGCGCGCCTGGGCCCGCGAGCTGCGCGGCACCGGACGGATACCGCGCGTCGAGTCCCCGCGCGCGTCCGCCGACGAACTCCTCGGCATCGAAACCGAACTCGCCCTCCCCCAAAGGCCTTTGCGGCAACACCTCGCCCCCCTCGCCCCGATCGCCGCGCGCACCGCGATCGGCTGTGCCCTCGCCGGTTACGCCTCCCTCGCGCTCGGGGTGGGCCGTCCCTACTGGGCGCTGGTCACCGCGGCCTCCCTCTACCAGGCCAACATCACCCTCACCTGGAACCGGGGCGTCCAGCGAGTCGTCGGCAACGTGCTCGGTGTCCTCGTGTTCGCCCTCGTCGCCCCGCTGGCTCGTCTCCACCCGGTCGCGCTGGTGCTGTGCTGCCTCGCCTTCAACTTCGGCGCCGAAGCGCTGATCGCCCGCAACTACTGGCTCGGCACCGTCTGCGTCACCCCGATGGCCCTGCTCGTCACCGAGTTCGCCCGCGCCCAGAACCCGGCCGAGCTGATCACCGAGCGGGTCGCCGACACCCTGGTCGGTGCGCTGGTCGGCTTCGGCGCGGCCGTCGCCGTCACCAACCGGCGTGCGGGCGACCGCCTCGAACACGCCCTGACCGCGGTGGAACGCACCCGCGAGCACGCCGCCCGGCTGCTGGCCGAGCCGCACCCGGCACCCCGCGCCCTGGAGTCGGCCCGCCGTACCCTCGCCGCCGCCCTCGCCGACCTGCGCGCCACGGCCGACGCCGCGTCCGGCGAGTGGTGGCAGCGCGCCCTGCCCGAGGAGCGGGTCGTGCTCGCCGAACAGTCCGGACACCGTACGCTCGCGGCGACGGTACGACGCCAGGGGTTGGTACCGCGGAACCACGATCAGGCGCCGCAAGAGCCCGGCCGGCGCCAGGAGCGGGACCAGGACCGGACCCCGGGCAGGACGACGGAGGACATACGGCCATGACGGCGACGAACGGCGGACACACGCCGGCGGACGACACGGCCGACGCGGGCCGCGCGGGCGACCACCGGCCGCCTGCCGGGCCGGAGCCGACGGACGGCCGTAGTCCCGGTGGTGCACGTCCGGGGCACGGTCGTAGTCCCGTTGGTGCACGTCCGGGGGACGGTGAGGACACGGCTGGTGCGGGCGGGGCGGGCGCCCCTCGGCACTCGGACGCGGAGTCGGCGGACGGTCGTAGTCCCGGCGGTGCCCGCCCGGGGGACGGTGGCGACACGGCCGCTGCGGGTCGGGCGGGCGATCCTCGGCCCGCCGGCGGGGACAGCGGCGCCCGCCGGCCAGGCCACCCCGGCAGGCCCGCGAACGGGACCGGAACCGGGACCGGGACCGGAACTGATCCGGTCCCCGCTCCCGCCCCCGCCCCCGCCGCTGACCGTGACACCGTCGCCGCCGTCGTCCGGCAGTGGCGGGCCGTTCATCCCGAGCTGGACACCGGGCCCATGGAGGTCATCGGCCGGATCAACCGGTGTGCCGCGCTGCTCCAGCAGGCCGAGGACGCGCCGCTGCGCCGGGCCGGGCTCAGCCGTCCCGAGTTCGACCTGCTGGGCGCGCTGCGCCGCACCGGCCACGAGCTGACCCCTGGGGAGCTGGTCCGCGAGACCTTCTCCTCCGGGGCCGCCGTCACCAAGCGGCTCAAGCAGCTGACCGAACGCGGACTGGTCGAGCGGCGCGGCGACACCCGTGACCGCCGCGTCGCCCACCTCCGCCTCACCGACGCGGGCCGCGACCTGGTCGACGGCATCCTTCCGGAGCAACTCGCCTACGAGACAGCCGTGTTGAACGTGCTGGCTCCCGAGGGGCAGGGTGAACTGGCGCATCTGCTCGCCGAGTTGCTCGGCCGCCTGGAGGGCCGGATGGGGGCGCTGCGGACGTAGGGGGAGGGAGCGTCACCCTCGTCCAGACGCTTCACCCGGTCCACGTCCGCGTCCAGCCGGACCTCGGTGCTCACAACGTTGTCCGCCGGTTGCTCCGGCAACAAGCGCGGGTGAGCGCAGCGCCTCAGCCC
Source organism: Streptomyces sp. NPDC001153 (assembly GCF_053598315.1). NCBI lineage: Bacteria > Bacillati > Actinomycetota > Actinomycetes > Kitasatosporales > Streptomycetaceae > Streptomyces > Streptomyces sp. NPDC001153. The sequence continues at coordinate 34,663 of NZ_JBSFJZ010000024.1, read as the reverse complement.
TCCTCGCCGGCCCGGTGCACCCCGAACGCCGCGCCCTGCGGATCCCGCAGTACCGCGATGCGCGGGCCGTCGGGCACCGACACGGGTGCCATGACGATGTCCCCGCCCGCACGCTGCGCGACCTCGGCCGCAGCGTCCACGTCGTCCACCGCGAAGTACGGCATCCAGTGCGGCGGCACCTCGGGCGGGAACCGGTCGCCCATGTCGGCCATGCCGCCGAAGTCGTCGCCGTCGATGCCCCACTGCGTGTACCACTCCGAGGCGTTGACACTCCAGCCGAACACCGTGGTGTAGAAGTCCCGGGCCCGCTCGGTGTCCCGGGTCGCCAGTTCCACCCAGCCGAGGGTGCCGGGCGCGTTGAACAGCCCGGCGCCGGGGAAGGACCGCGCCTGCCACAGCTGGAACGCCGCGCCGGTCGGGTCGAGGGCCACCGCGAACCGGCCCACGTCGAACACGTCCATCGGGCCGAGGATCACCGTCCCGCCGGCCTCCTCCACCCGCCGTGCCGCCGCGTCCGCGTCGGTCACCGCGAAGGAGACGTTCCACGCCACCGGCTGGGACTCCTGGTAGAGCGGGGTGAGCGCGGCGACCGCCGCGTCCCCCAGGTGCGCCACCGTGTACCCGCCCGCCTCCTGCCGCGGGTCGGTCTCCGGCCGCCAGCCGAACAACTCGGTGTAGAACCGCTTGGCCCCCTCCAGATCGCTGGTCCCGAGCTCGGTCCAGCACGGTCCGCCGGTCACCGGCCTGTCGAACTTCATGGGGGTTCCTTCCGGCCGGGGCGGGCCTGCCGCGCCGCACAGAGCGCTCTCCCGGCACGCTAACCCCGGCTTCCCGCCCCGGCCATCCGGGACGGTCCCCGGGGCGGGCGGGGAATTCGCTTGCCCGCCCGGAGCGGGCTGCGGAAGGGTTCCAGCCATGGACACCGAGGACACCACGGCGCCCGCGCTGGCCGAGGAGATCGCCGCGTACTACGGACGCGACCAGGAGGACGCCCGGCTGCGCACCGGTGCCGGACGGCTGGAGTTCTGGCGTACCCAGGACGTCCTGCGCAGGCTCCTGCCGCCCGCTCCGGCGCGGATCCTGGACGTGGGCGGCGGCAGCGGCGTCCACGCGGAGTGGCTCGCCGCCGACGGCCACGCGGTGGAACTCCTCGACCCGGTCCCCCGGCACGTCGAGCGGGCGGCCCGGCTGCCCGGTGTGCGGGCACGGCACGGGGACGCCCGCGCCCTCGATGCGCCGGACGCGTCCGTGGACGTCGTGCTGCTCCTCGGCCCGCTCTACCACCTGCCCGAGCGCCCGGACCGGGTACGGGCCCTGGCCGAGGCGCGCCGGGTGCTGCGGCCCGGAGGCCTCGTGGTCGCGGCCACGATCAACCGGTTCGCGGGGCTGCACGACACCCTCGCCAAGGGCGTGTACTTCGACGCCGACCGGCGCCCGCACATCGAGGCGGCAGCCGCGGACGGGTGGCTGCGTCCGGGCCGCGGGCCCACGGCGATGTTCACCACCGCCTACTTCCACGCGCCGGAGGACGTCCCCGCCGAGTTCGCGGACGCCGGTCTGACGCCGCAGGGGCAGTACGGCCTCGAAGGCGCCGCCTGGCTCATGGGTGACGTCGGCTCCTGGCTCGAGGATCCGGAGCGCCGGGCGCTGGTCCTGGCGGCGATGCGGCGGACCGAGTCCGTGCCCTCGCTGCTGGGCATCAGCGGTCATGTGCTCACCGCCGGCACCCGCCCCTCGCGCACGTCCGGACGCTAGATGCCCGGCCGGTAGCGCATCGGGTGGTCCTCCGGGACCTCCACCAGGGCGATGCGGATGCCGTCCGGGTCGGCGATCCACATCTCGATCAGGCCCCACGGCTCCTTCACCGGCGGCCGGACGATGTCGACGCCCTTGGCCTTGAGCTCCTCGTGCGCGGCCGTCACGTCGTCGACCTGCAACCACAGCCGGACCGCGGGCGACGGCGGCGTCTCGGACCTCCCGGAGACCTCCAGGAAGCCGCCGCCGAGGAAGTAGACCGTGCCCCGCTCGGGCCCCGTACCGAACTCGCGGTAGACGGCCAGCCCCAGCCGCTCGCCGTAGAAGGTCCGGGAGCGCTCGGGGTCGGTGGGGGTGAGCAGGGTCCGGCTGCTGAGTACGTGCACCATGCAGGCGGAGCCTAGTGGCAGGGTTACCCTCGACCCTGGCTCAGCCACGCCCGAGATCGGAGACCGTTCCATGGAAAGCCCCGCCGCCGGCCTCACCTTCCGCGACGCCACCGACGCCGACGTCGACGCGCTGGTCGCGCTGATCGAGTCGGCCTACCGCGGGGACTCCAGCCGGGCCGGGTGGACCACCGAGGCGGACATCCTGCAGGGGCGGCGGACGGATCCCGAGGGCGTGCTGGAGGTCATCAAGTCGCCCGAGAGCAGGATGCTGACCGTGGAGCAGGACGGCCGGATCATCGGCTGCTGCCAGCTGGAACACCGCGGTGACCACGCCTACTTCGGCATGTTCGCGGTCAGCCCCACCCTGCAGGGCGCGGGTCTCGGCAAGACGGTCATGGCGGAGGCCGAACGCCAGGTCCGCGAGGCCTGGGGCGTCACCGAGATGCACATGACCGTGATCTCCGTACGGGACGACCTGATCGCCTGGTACGAGCGCCGGGGCTACCGCCGTACGGGAAAGATGTCGCCCTTCCCGTACGGCGACGAGCGCTTCGGCATCCCGCAGCGCGACGACCTGCAGTTCGAGCTGCTCGTGAAGAAGCTCGGGTGACCGTCAGGCGGTGAAGCGCCCCGTGCGCTTGATCTGCGGGAAGTCGGTCGTCGCGCCGTCCAGTTCCAGCGCGCGGACCAGCCGCAGCTGATCCTGGGTGTTGACGACCCAGCCGATGATCCGCAGCCCGGACTTGCGCGCGTGTTCGACGATCTCCAGGGTGAGCCTGCGGATGTTGAGGCAGACGGTCGCCGCGCCCACGGCGACCGCACGCTCCACGATGTCCGTGCCGACGGGGGTCCCCCCGCTGGAGCCCGTTCGGAAGTGGGGGAGGCCGTCGACCAGTGCCGTGCGCACGCCCGGTACCAGCCGGGCGATCTCGGCGACCGCGTCGTCGTGGAACGAGGACACCTCCACCCGCCCGACCAGGTCGCGGTCCTGCATGACCGCCGCAAGTGCCCTGGCCGCCGCCACGTCCTTGATCTGGGCCAGGAGCGGCGTGCGCACCGTGTCCAGGACCTCCTCGAACACCGGTACCCGCTCCCCGCGGCCCGCGTCCAGGGAGCGCAGCTCGGCCAGTGTCTTGTCGGCGATCGGCCCGGTGCCGTCGGTCGTGCGGTCCACTTCCGCGTCGTGCATGACGACCAGGGCGCCGTCCTTGCTCAGGTGCAGATCGAGTTCGATCAGATCGAGGCCGGCGTCCTGCGCGGCGACGAAGGAACGAAGGGTGTTCTCGGGTTCGACACCCATGACCCCGCGGTGACCGATGGTAAGGAAGTTCAAGGTTCGACTCCGTTCCGTCGACGGCGGCTCGGCGCGCGCGGAACGGGCGGACGCCGTCGTCCGCGCGGGCAGAGTCGCAGCCTAATGGCCGGGCCCCGCGATGAACCCGCACGTGCGTGAGGCATCCGGGTGCGTGCCGGGTCGCCGACTGGCCGGTATCCGCCCCCGCGTCACCCTCTCGTGGGCGAGTCTCCGTGTCGTTGACCGCTCGGTGGCACGCGGCGCGGGTGTCCAGCCTCCTCGGTGAAAGTGAGCGCCGTCACGGTTTACGGCAGGAAAAATATCGGCGACCAAGGCATTGGGCAGAAAAATTTCCCGAGCTGCCTCTTGATGGCTGAATCGGGGTATGCATACGGTGTCCCTACGTGAGCTTCTCCCGTGGAGGATGGGACATGACGGAAATTCTTGTGCAGGCGGGCGCGGAGGGACAGGTTTCTTCGCTGACCAGGGTGGTTGAGCACCCGGCCTGGCCCGTGCTCAAGGATGCCGTGGAGCAGATCCGGCCATGGCAGTCCAAGGACGGATCGATCGACTTCGGCGCCGAGGGCGCCCCGTCCAGGGTGGACGCCGAGGCCGTCGTACGGCGTGTCGTGGACGCGGTCGAAGAGCTCTCCCCGCTGCTCCCGCACGACGAGGCCTACCACCAGGCCCTGGTGAAGGATCTGCACCGCTGGGCCGAGGGCGGCTTCGAGGTGCCGGACTTCCTGGACTCCCTGCTCGCCTTCCAGCCCGCGGCGCGGCGCGCGGACGGCCTGCAGCACCTGGTCGTCTTCCCGATGTACACGCAGAACGGCAACCCCGACCGCAACCTGGAGGCGGTCGTGCTGCGCATGGTCTGGCCGGACTGGCTGGCCGAGCTGGAGCGCACCCGCTACGACAACCCGCTCTTCTGCGGTATCACCTTCGAGGACTTCACGTCCGGCTACGACACGAACTCGGCCGTCCTCTTCCCGGAGACCATCGCCGTCCGTGAGGCGCCGGAACGTTTCTCTTGGGGTGGCATCTTCTGCGACCGCGAGGCCGCCCGCTTCCGCCGGGTCACCGAGGCCGCCGTCGACATCCTGGGCCTTCAGCTGCCCGAGGACATCGCCGCGATGGTCCACGACCAGAAGCGCTGCGAAGAGGCCTTCGTGCTGTGGGACATGGTCCACGACCGCACCCACAGCCACGGCGACCTGCCGTTCGACCCCTTCATGATCAAACAGCGCCAGCCGTTCTGGATGTACGGCCTGGAGGAGCTGCGCTGCGACCTCACCGCCTTCAAGGAGGCCGTCAAGCTCCAGGCGGACGGCGTCCCGCAGGCCCGTGACGTGCAGTACGCGGTGCTCTTCGACCGGATGTTCCGCTTCCCGGTCACCGGCGACCGCAACCGCAACTACGACGGCCTCGGCGGCCAGCTGCTCTTCGCCTACCTGCACAAGCACGACGTCGTCCGCTGGACCGACAACAAGCTCGCCATCGACTGGGAGCGCGCCCCGCAGGTCACCAACCAGCTGTGCGCCGAGATCGAGAAGCTCTACAAGGACGGCATCGACCGCCCGAAGCTGGTGCACTGGTTCGCCGGCTACGAGCTGGTCTCCACCTACCTCGCCCCGCACCCCGGCTCCAAGTGGGCCAAGGGCCCGGACGCCCTGGACCTGACCCAGCCCCCGCGCAAGCTCGTGGACGACGTGCTTCCGGACGAGTTTCCGCTGAGCATGTTCTACGAGGCCCTGTCCAAGAAGCTGAAGAATGTGATCGCCTCCACCAAGGGCATCACGGCGGACGGCGCCGAGCGGATCGCCGCGTGAGCGACCGCCTCAACGAGAAGACTGCTTCAGAGGGGAAGAACGTGGCGAACAACGGGTCTCTCAGCGGTGCGGTGATCGCGGTGGCCGGCGCGGGCGGACCCGCCGGACACGCGACGCTGGTCCGGCTCGCCGAGGCCGGCGCGGTCGTCGTCGGCGCCGACAACAACCCCGAGCGCCTGGCGGAGGCCGTGGACGCGGCCCGCTACGCGCGCGGCGGTGCCACGGTCACCGGCGAGACGGTCGACCTGCTCGACCTGGACTCGACCCGGGCCTGGGCCGACCGCATCGAGAAGGAGCACGGCCGGATCGACGGTCTGGTCCATCTGGTCGGCGGCTGGCGCGGCAGCGCGACCTTCGAGGAGACGAGCCTCGCGGACTGGGACCTGCTGGAGAAGCTGCTGATCCGCACGGTGCAGCACACCTCCCTGGCCTTCTACGACGGCCTGCAGCGCAGCGACCGCGGCCGCTACCTGCTGATCAGCGCCGCCGGCGCGTCGAAGCCCACCGCCGGCAACGCGGCGTACTCCGCGTCCAAGGCCGCCGCCGAGGCGTGGACGCTGGCCATGGCCGACGGCTTCCGCAAGGCGGGCGGCGAGGCCGGACCGCACGCGGCGGCTACGATCCTGGTGGTGAAGGCGCTGGTGCACGACGCGATGCGCGCCGAACGCCCCAACGCGAAGTTCGCGGGCTTCACGGACGTCAAGGATCTCGCCGAGGCCATCGAGGGCGTCTGGAGCAAGTCCGCCGCGGAAGTGAACGGAAACCGTCTGTGGCTGACCGAGAAGCCGTGAACCCCCCCAAGACCGACGCGCGTCGCCATCACGACCCCACGGTCCGCGGTTTCGCCAGTGACAACTACGCCGGGGCCCATCCGGAGGTGCTGGCCGCCCTGGCCCTCGCCAACGGCGGCCACCAGGTGGCGTACGGCGAGGACGAGTACACCGAGAACCTCCAGCGGATCATCCGCAGCCACTTCGGGGCCACCGCGGAGGCCTTCCCGGTCTTCAACGGCACCGGCGCGAACGTGGTCGCGCTCCAGGCGGTCACCGACCGCTGGGGCGCGGTGATCTGCGCCGAGAGCGCCCACATCAACGTGGACGAGGGCGGCGCGCCCGAGCGCATGGGCGGGCTGAAGCTGCTCACCGTGGCCACACCGGACGGCAAGCTCACGCCCGAGCTGATCGACCGGCAGGCCTGGGGCTGGGAGGACGAGCACCGCGCCATGCCGCAGGTCGTCTCGATCACCCAGAGCACCGAGCTCGGCACCCTCTACACGCCGGACGAGATCCGCGCGATCTGCGAGCACGCCCATGCGCGCGGCATGAAGGTGCACCTGGACGGCTCCCGGATAGCCAACGCGGCCGCCTCGCTGAACGTGCCCCTGCGGACGTTCACCAACGCGGTCGGCGTCGACATCCTCTCGCTGGGCGGGACCAAGAACGGCGCCGTCTTCGGCGAGGCGGTCGTGGTCCTCAACCAGGACGCGGTGCGGAAGATGAAGCACCTGCGGAAGATGTCGATGCAGCTGGCCTCGAAGATGCGCTTCGTCTCGGTGCAGTTGGAGGCGCTGCTGGCGAAGGACCTGTGGCTGCGCAACGCCCGGCACGCCAACGAGATGGCCCAGCGGCTCGCCGAGGGCGTGCGCGCGGTGCACGGCGTGGAGATCCTCTACCCGGTCCAGGCCAACGGCGTCTTCGCCAAGCTCCCGCACGACGTGAGCGAGCGGCTGCAGAAGCGCTTCCGGTTCTACTTCTGGGACGAGGCGGCCGGAGTGGTGCGCTGGATGTGCTCCTTCGACACCACCGAGGAGGACGTGGACACCTTCGTGGCCGCGCTCAAGGAGGAGATGGCGCGCTAGGCCCCCGATGTGCATAGGTATGCGGTCACTCGAAAAGTCATTGACTGGCGAGTGATCGCATTCCTATGCTCTGCGGGCATGGAGCTGATCCAGAACACCCCTGACCTGTCCGCTTACTTGGCGGCGGACGAGGCCATCGACCATCATCATCCCGTGGTCCGGGAAACGGCCGAAAGGCTGGCCGCTGAGGCCGCCGACTCGTATGCCTATGCGCGGGCCGCTTATGAATTCGTGCGGGACACCATCCCGCACTCCCAGGACTCCGGCGACCCGCGCGTCACCTGGCGCGCCTCGGACGTGCTCGCTCTGGGCACCGGCATCTGCTACGCCAAGGCCCACGCCCTGGCCGCCCTGCTGCGCGCCGAGGACATCCCGACGGCCCTGTGCTACCAGCGGCTGACCGACGACGAGGGCGGCCACGCCGTGCACGGACTGGTCGCCGTCCGCTTCCACGGCGCCTGGCACCGGCAGGACCCGCGCGGCAACAAGCCCGGCGTGGACGCCCGGTTCTCCCTGGACGGCGAGCGGCTGGCCTGGATCCCCGACCCCGCGGCCGGTGAGCTGGACTATCCCGTCCTGTACGCCGAACCGCACCCGGTCGTCCTCGACGCCCTGAAGGCCGCCCCGGACCGGCCGTACCTGTGGAAGACGCTGCCCGACGCGCTCTGAGGGCAGTGAGCACCCCGCCCGACGCCGGACAAGCTCGAAGAATGAGGCTGAGGGCGGCAGTTCGCCAGGGGAACAGGCATCCCCCGGTCCTCGGGAGGCAGGTGCCGGCGCTTCGGCGGACGAGCTCGCGCTCGGCGTGCCGGACGACTGGCGCGAGGAACCGCCCGGCACCACACACACGTTGGCGAACGCCCGGGCGATGGCGGCCCGCGCCCTCGCACCCTGGAACGACATGTCCCGCTACGACGCCGTGGCGGGCCTCCTGCCGTCCGGCGCGCGGGCGGCGACGGTGGCCGGGCGCTCGGTCAGGTGGTCGACGCAGCCGGGGAGATGCTGCGGCGCGGGACACAGGCGGGAGAGATCAGGCCCAGCCGGGGAGGTGCCGTCGCGTCGGCCTTGCTGAAGTGGCCGCCAGTGTCCGCGAGTTGGCGCAACGACCCGGAAGGGAGGGCGTCGTCGCAGGCGGTGCGCCATCAGCCATCGGTCGCCATCACCTACCGTGGGGTGCCTGTGCTCCCCAGGGGCGCGCCCAGCCCGCACCGGCCCGCAGCCGAACTACCCGCTGAGTGCCCGGCATCGGCCAAAGCGCCGCGGGTCAGCTCGCCTCGGCCGCCCGCAGCTGCTCCACCGTCGGTGCCGTACCCCCCAGATGCGCAGGCAGCCACCAGGAGTCCTCGGGGTCCCTGGGGCGGCCCGGGTAGGCGCGCTGGGCGGCGTCCAGCAGTTCCTGGACGCGCTCGCGCAGCCGGCGGGTTATGGCGCCGGCGTACTGGTCGCGGGGTGCCTCGACCGCCTCGCCGACCCGGATGGTGACGGGCAGGTGGTTGCGCTTGAAGTTGCGGGGGTGGCCCTTCGTCCACAGCCGCTGGGTGCCCCACACCGCCATCGGGACCAGCGGAACGCCGGCGTCCTGGGCGAGCCTGGCCGCACCGGACTTGAAGCTCTTCAGCGTGAACGACTGGGAGATGGTGGCCTCCGGGAAGACCCCGACGACCTCACCCGAGCGCAGCGAGTCCAGCGCGTGCGCGTAGGCCGCCTCGCCCTGGTTGCGGTCCACCGGGATGTGCTTCATGCCGCGCATCAGCGGACCGGAGATCCTGTGGCGGAAGACGGACTCCTTCGCCATGAAGCGCACCAGGCGCTTCTGCGGCAGGGCCGCCAGGCCGTTGAAGACGAAGTCCAGATAGCTGATGTGATTGCTCACCAGCACGGCGCCGCCCGAGCGCGGGATGTTCTCCGACCCCTGGCAGTCGATCTTCAGGTCCCAGACCTTGAACAACGTCTTGGCGAATCCGATGACGGGACGGTAGACCAGCTCTGCCATGGGCGGGACGGACCCTTTCTGCTCTGCTCGGGAAAGGGGGCTCCCGGCGGGTAAGTTACGCAGCCGTAGGTTTACGGCGTCTCGCAGATCGTGCCCGAAGAACGGACGGGTAGCCAGCCCTGGTGCCCGGTGGCGGCGAGATTCTCGTCACGTCGGCCTACATCCCACCTCGGATTTTTGAGTACCCTTTACTCCGCCCGTACGGTGGCCCTCTTCAGAAGCAGGAACATCTCGCACCCCAGGCAGTAGCCGAACGCCGCGTTCAGGAAGGCGGCGGCGAGTGCCGCGCCGGTCGCGGCCAGCCCCAGCCACTGCGGTCCCACGGTGAACCCCACGAGACCGAGCCCCGCGAACACCAGGCCCACGGCCTGCGCGAACCGCGGCGGTTCCGGAGCCTCGAACTCCTTCGGCGGCCCGAGCCGGGGCCGTACGGCGGTGCGGAAGACCCAGCCGTACGGCGAGTGCTGCACACCCGCGGCCGCTCCGAGCGCGAACGCCAGCGTCTGCCAGCCCAGCACCCAGGCGTTCTCCAGGCTCAGTGCCACCGCCAGAACGCCCGTCGTCACGGCCGCCCCGAAGCGCGGCCCTCTCACGTCGATGTCCATGAATCCAGCATTCCGCAACGGAAACTCCCGCGGGAGGCGGGAATCTTTTCAGTCTGATGAATGCTTGGGCAGGTGATGACCGGAGTGGTGGTGTGCGTGGCGGTGCTCGTCGTGGCGAGCGCCGCCGGAGTGCTGCACAGGCGGCGGAGCGGGAGAGTACGGGTGCGCGGGCGGGACGAGGGCAAGCGGCTGGGCGCCGCCGAGCTGGGCGGCGAGCTCGGCGAGCGGGCCACACTGGTCCAGTTCTCCAGCGCCTTCTGCGCGCCCTGCCGGGCCACCCGGCGGGTCCTCGGCGAGGTCGCCGGAATGGTCCCCGGGGTGGCCCACGTCGAGATCGACGCCGAGGCCCGTCTGGACCTCGTACGTGAACTCGAGATCCTCAAGACGCCCACCGTGCTGGTGCTCGACGCCGAAGGACGCGTCGTACGGCGTGCCACCGGACAGCCCCGCAAGGCCGACGTCATCGCGGCACTGGGCGAGGCCGTGTGAGGGGGCCTCAGGAGACGGCGCGGTACCTTCCGCATCCCGGACCGTGCTTGACTGGGCACACCAACTATCGTCAGCCTGACCGTATGCCGACCGAACTCCTTCTCCACGGGCGGGTCCACGTCGACCTCGCCCGCACCGCGAGCGCCATCTGTCCGGGCTGTTGAGACCCGACTGCCCAGATCGCGACCTCCAGCAGAAGGACAACTCCATGACGGCCTCGCCCGACCTCGGCACTGTTCAGCTCGCCTCTCCCGATCTGTTGCGCTCCACCTTCCGCCGGCACGCCGCCGGTGTGGCGGTGATCACCGCGCGTGGTGCCTCCGGCCCGGTCGGGTTCACCGCCACCTCCCTCACCTCGGTCTCCGCCGAGCCCCCGCTCGTCTCCTTCGGCATCGGTACGGGCGCCTCCAGCTGGCCCGCGATAGCCGAGACGGACCACGTCGGCGTCCACATACTCGGCGAGCACCAGAGTGAGCTGGCCGCCACCTTCGCCCGCAGCGGCGCGGACCGCTTCGGCGCGCCGACGGCCTGGCGCGAGGGCCCGGAAGGCGTACCGGTGCTCGACGACGTGCTCGCCTGGCTGGTCTGCCGGATCGTCGGCCGGGTCCCGGCCGGTGATCACCGGATCGTGCTCGCCGAGGTCGTCCTGGGCGACCCCACGGGCGCGGGCCGCCCCCTCCTCTACCACCAGGGCCGCTTCAACGGCCTGCGGGATTGATCACGCCGTCGTCTCCTGCGCGCGCGTCGAGTTCCGGTTACGCTGCGTTGCGAAGGTCACAGTTCAAAGCGCTTGCTTAGCGGGCATGAACTGGGTGTACTGACGAGTAATATTTCGGTCGGAGCGCGCGGACGCCCCGACCGGGATCGGCCGCTTGAGGCGCCTATGCTGCCTGCAAGAGGCAGCCCGGAAATGACGATGCAGTAGGAGAGCCGGCGTGAGCTTGAGGATCGTTGTCACTGTGAAGTACGTGCCCGACGCCACTGGCGACCGGCACTTCGCCGATGACCTGACCGTCGACCGCGACGACGTGGACGGTCTGCTCTCCGAGCTGGACGAGTATGCGGTCGAGCAGGCCCTCCAGATCGCGGAGAACGCGGACGACGCCGAGGTCACCGTCCTGACCGTCGGCCCCGAGGACGCCAAGGACGCGCTCCGCAAGGCCCTGTCCATGGGTGCCGACAAGGCCATCCACGTCGAGGACGACGACCTGCACGGCACCGACGCCATCGGCACCTCCCTGGTCCTGGCCAAGGCGATCGAGAAGGCCGGCTTCGACCTGGTCGTCTCCGGTATGGCGTCCACCGACGGCACCATGGGTGTCGTCCCCGCGCTGGTCGCCGAGCGCCTGGGCGTCCCGCAGGTCACCCTCCTGTCCGAGGTCTCCGTCGAGGACGGCACGGTCAAGGGCCGCCGCGACGGCGACGCCGCGTCCGAGCAGCTTCAGGCGCAGCTCCCGGCCGTCATCTCCGTGACCGACCAGTCGGGCGAGGCGCGCTACCCGTCCTTCAAGGGCATCATGGCGGCCAAGAAGAAGCCGGTGGAGTCCTGGGACCTGTCCGACCTGGACATCGAGGCCGAGGAGGTCGGCCTGGACGGCGCGTTCACCAAGGTCGAGGTCGCGAACGAGCGCCCGGCGCGCACGGCCGGCACCATCGTCAAGGACGAGGGCGAGGGCGGCAAGCAGCTCGCTGAGTTCCTCGCGAGCCAGAAGTTCATCTAAGGGCTCGCCCCCGCTGACCGCCCCTCAACTTCGTTACGCAGGAGAGCAATCCCATGGCTGAAGTCCTCGTCTACGTCGACCACGTGGACGGTGCCGTCCGCAAGCCCACCCTCGAGCTGCTGACCCTGGCCCGGCGCATCGGCGAGCCCGTCGCCGTCGCGCTGGGTGCCGGCGCCGCCGACACCGCCGCCACCCTCGCCGAGCACGGCGCGGTGAAGGTCCTCACCCACGACGCCTCCGAGTACGCCGACTACCTGGTCGTGCCGAAGGTGGACGCCCTGCAGGCCGCCTACGAGGCCGTCTCCCCGGCCGCCGTGCTGGTCCCCTCCTCCGCCGAGGGCAAGGAGATCGCCGCCCGCCTGGCGCTGCGCATCGGCTCTGGCATCATCACCGACGCCGTCGACCTGGAGGCCGGCGACGAGGGCCCGGTGGCCACCCAGTCGGTGTTCGCCGCGTCCTTCACCACCAAGTCCCGCGTCATCAAGGGCACTCCGGTCATCACGGTCAAGCCGAACTCGGCCGCCGTGGAGGCCGCCCCGGCCGCGGGTGCGGTGGAGGCCCTGTCCGTCTCCTTCTCGGACCAGGCGACCGGCACGAAGGTCACCGCGCGTACGCCGCGTGAGTCGACGGGCCGTCCGGAGCTGACCGAGGCCGCGATCGTGGTCTCCGGCGGCCGTGGCGTCAACGGCGCCGAGAACTTCTCGATCATCGAGGCGCTGGCCGACTCCCTCGGCGCGGCCGTCGGTGCCTCGCGTGCCGCCGTCGACGCCGGCTGGTACCCGCACACCAACCAGGTCGGCCAGACCGGTAAGTCGGTCTCGCCGCAGCTGTACATCGCCAACGGCATCTCCGGCGCCATCCAGCACCGTGCCGGTATGCAGACCTCGAAGACGATCGTGGCCGTCAACAAGGACGCCGAGGCCCCGATCTTCGAGCTGGTCGACTTCGGTGTGGTCGGCGACCTGTTCGACGTCGTCCCGCAGCTGACCGAGGAGATCAAGACCCGCAAGGGCTGAGCCTCACCCGGCACACCCGAGGCCCCGGTGACCGACGCGGTCACCGGGGCCTCGGTGCATCCTGGTGACGATCCGCCGGGCGCCCGACCAGGCTCCGGACGGGGTGTTGACCAGCAAGAACCTCCCGGATAACTTCATTCTACGGATTGTTGATTCCGTACAGCGGAAAATTGGAGGGTGTGGGATGGGTCAGCAGGAGAAGGTGGCGACGAGCCTCGCGGGTGCCGTCAGCGAGGAGATCAGCGCCTCCCTCGCGCCGGTCGACGCGGAGCTGGAGCGCCGCTACCCCGGGGATCCCGGCACCCGGCAGCCCGTCCACACCGTCTACGTTCCCGGTGACGCCTTCGCCGCCGACACCATCCGCTCCTGGGGCGGCCAGGCCCTCGCCGCCCTCGACGAGCACGCTCCGGACGCCGCCTCCCTCGCCGCGGTCCTCGGCCTGTCCGACGAGCTCGCCGAGCCCGTCTACTCCCGCGTCCGCGCCAAGCTGGAACGCGAGCCGATCGAAGACCTGCGCGTCGACTTCGAGGACGGCTACGGCCCCCGCCCCGACGCCGAGGAGGACCGGGCGGCGGCCCGCGCGGCCCGGCTGATCGCGGACGCGTACGCGAACGGCACGGCGGCCCCGTACATGGGCATCCGCATGAAGTGCATGGAGGCGGCGGTACGCGACCGGGGCATCCGCACCCTCGACGTTTTCCTCACCGGCCTGATCGAGTCCGGAGGCCTGCCCGACGGCCTGGTCCTCACCCTGCCCAAGGTGACCTACCCCGAGCAGGTCACCGCGTTCGTGCGGCTGCTGGAGGCCTTCGAGAAGGTGCACGGCCTGGACGCCGGCCGCCTCGGCTTCGAGATCCAGATCGAGACCAGCCAGTCCATCCTCGCCACCGACGGCACCGCCACCGTCGCCCGGATGATCCAGGCCGCCGAGGGCCGCGCCACCGGGCTGCACTACGGCACCTTCGACTACAGCGCCTGCCTCGGCGTCTCCGCCGCCTACCAGGCCAGCGACCACCCGGCCGCCGACCACGCCAAGGCGGTCATGCAGGTCGCGGCCGCGGGCACCGGGGTGCGCGTCTCCGACGGCTCGACCAACGTCCTGCCCGTCGGCCCCACCGAGAAGGTCCACGACGCCTGGCGCCTGCACTACGGCCTCACCCGCCGCGCCCTGGCCCGCGCCTACTACCAGGGCTGGGACATGCACCCCGGCCACATCCCGACCCGCTACGCCGCCGTCTTCGCCTTCTACCGCGAGGGCTTCGAACAGGCCGCCGCCCGCCTCGCCCGCTACGCCAACCGGGCCGGCGGCGACGTGATGGACGAGCCCGCCACCGCCAAGGCCCTCAGCGGCTATCTGCTGCGCGGACTGGACTGCGGCGCCCTCGACATCGCCGAGGTCGCCCGCCTCACCGGCCTGACCCGCACCGACCTGGAGGGCTTCGCCGCACCCCGGCGCGGTGACCTGACGGCCTCCGCGAAGTAGAGGTCGCGGGCCGGTCACAGCCCCCCGCCGGGGGAGTACGCCGGCACCGCCGCCCCCGTACGCTGGACGCCACGCATCGGCCAGGCGGACGCGACACGGGACGGCACAGGAACGGGGCGGCGGTGTCTTCGGGGGAGCAGGGACCGGAGGAGTACGGGCACACGGACGACGGGGCCGGCCGGCTGCTGGCCGGGCGCTACCGCGTCACCGCGCGGCTCGGGCGCGGCGGCATGGGCGTGGTCTGGCGGGCCGTGGACGAGGTCCTCGGCCGCGAGATCGCGGTCAAGGAGCTGCGCACCTACACCGACACGGCCGGACCGGAACTGTCCGAACTGCGCTTGCGCATGCAGCGCGAGGCCCGGGCCGCCGCCCGGGTCCGTCACCCCGGCGTCGTCGCCGTGCACGACGTCACCGAGGTCGACGGACGCCCCCTGATCGTCATGGAACTGATCGACGGGCCCTCCCTCGACGACGTCCTGCGCGAGCACGGCACCCCCGACCCGTACGAGGCGGCGCGCATCGGCGCGGCGGTGACGGACGCCCTGGCCGCCGCCCATCGGGCCGGCGTCCTGCACCGCGACGTCAAACCCGGCAACATCCTCCTCGAGCGCTCCGGCCGAGTCGTCCTGACCGACTTCGGCATCGCCACGATGGACGACCCCGGCGACGGCTCGGCCACCCGTCTCACCCGCAGCGGCGAACTCGTCGGCTCCCTCGACTACCTGGCCCCCGAGCGCGCCCAGGGCGCCGCGCCGGGCCCGCCCGCCGACGTCTGGGCCGTGGGCGCCACCCTGTACGCGGCCGTCGAGGGCGCCGCGCCCTTCCGCCGTACGTCCACCTACTCGACGCTCACCGCGATCGTCTCCGAGCCGCTGCCCGAACCCCACCGGGCGGGGCCGCTCGCGCCGGTCCTGCGATGCCTGATGGACAAGCGCCCGGACGCCCGCCCGGACGCCGAGGAGGCATGCGAGGCGCTGCGCCGGGTGGCTCAGGCGCGGACCCCCGACGTGCCGACGGCCACCCTGCGCCCGACGCCGCCCCGTACCCCCGAACCGACGCAACGCACCGCGCCGCCCGTGCCGCCGGGCTTCGGCCCGCCGCAGCCGGGCCCGGCCGGGCAGGCGTCCGCCCACGCCCCCGGCGCCCCCACCGGGCCCATGAGCACGGCAACCGGCTCGCCCCGCCGCAGGAGCCGCGCACTCCTCGCCGCCGAAGCCGTCGCCGTCGTCCTCGGCGCGGCCGGGGTCACCGTCGCCCTGGTGCACGACCAGGGAGCGCCGAAGAGCGCACCGGCCGCTTCCCGTTCCGGGGCCGCGGCCACCAAACGGGCCGGCACCGGGTGGTCCACCCAACCGAAGAAGTCGCATGGGCGCGGCAGCGAGAGCAGGTCCTCCAACGGCCCCGTCCCGACCGGGAGTTCGGGAACAGCCTCAGGGCCGGCGGCCGCCTGCCGGGCCGTCGGCGGCGGCAAGTACGACTGCCGGGTCTGGCACACCGCCACGTCCTACACGGCCTCCGGCACCCCGGCCGGGACCCTGAACGCGGGCACCGACTACTTCTACTGCCAGGCGAATCCGGGCCGCCGGGAGACCTACGGCCGGTGGACGAACGTGTGGTGGGCGAAGACCGACGACGACAGCGGCAACACCGGCGTCTACGTCAGCGACGTCTACCTCAAGGGCGGGAACAACGACGAACCTGTGCCCGGGCTCCCGGTCTGCTGACCGTCGGCGTACGGCTCGAAACCCGACTCCGTCACCCACTTCTGCTCGGCGAACAGCCGAGTGCCGCGCGCGCACAGCCCCGGGTCGCGGCGGGCCCGCGCGCAGAACTCCTCCGGCGTGACGCCGAACAGCGCGCGTAACGCAGCGGACCCCGCGAGGAGTTCGGTGAGCAGGATCCGCTGGTCGCCGGGATGGCGGCGCGGCGCACCGGTGCCGTTGCGCAGCACGCCGTGCCGGTTGACGTAGGCGTACGCCCCGGTGAGCGCGCAACCGTCCGGCAGCTCGATCCGCACCTGAGGCGCGGGCAGCCAGGCCCGCCGGAAGTGGGGCTCGCTGGCGTCGATCACCTCCAGCTGGCGCCGGTCCAGCCAGATGACGAACAACTCCCTCGACTCCCGCGGTGACTTGACCGGAGACGCCGAGACATAGCCCAGGCGGCTGACGTGCGCCGAGACGCCCACGCCGAGCCCGGACACCCGCGACCGCACCATCGGTACGGGCGAGCCGATCCCGGACTCGGCCATCTTGTACCGCAGTTGGCCCGGACACGCGTTGGAGCCGACGGCGAGCACCGGCACCCGGTCGTCGTACACCAGGCGCTCCAGTGGCAACATGCGGTCGCCGTGCAGCAGTCCGGAGTCGGCGGGCCAGGCGCCGGGATAGGTCAGCGGATGGTCGCGGGGAGCGTCGGCGAGGCCGAGCTCCGCCAGGGTGCGGCCGGTCACGGGCGGCTCAGTCGGCCGGTGGCAGCTCGCCCGAGCCGCGCGTGATCAGCCGGGTGGGCAGCTCGATGCGCTCCGGTGCGACGAGCCCGCCGTCCAGTTGACGGAACAGCCGCTCGGCGGCGGTACGGCCCAGGGCTGCCGAGTCCTGGGCGACGACCGTGACGCCCGGCTGGAGCAGATCGGCCAGCTCGATGTCGTCGAAGCCGACGAGGGCGACCGGGCGGGACTGCTCGGCCAGGACCCGGATCACGGTGACCGTCACCCGGTTGTTGCCCGCGAAGATCGCGGTGACGGGCTCGGGACCGGAGAGCATCTCCTCCGCCGCCCGGCGCACCCGCTCCGGGTTCGTCTGCCCGAGGGACATCCAGGCGTCCTCGACCGGTATCCCCGCGTCCTCCATGGCCGCCCGGTATCCGCGCAGCCGCTCGGCCGCGGTGTGGATGCGCGGCATGTCGCCGATGAAGCCGATCCGGCGGTGGCCGTGCGCGATGAGATGGGCGACGCCGTCCCGGGCGCCGCCGTAGTTGTCGGAGAGGACCACGTCGGCGTCGATGCGCCCGGCCGGACGGTCCACGAACACGGTCGCCACACCCGCCCTGATCTCCGGTTCGAGATAGCGGTGGTCGTCCCCGGCCGGGATGATCACCAGACCGTCCACCCGCCGTGCGCACAGCGCCAGCGCCAGCTCCTGCTCGCGCTCCGGGTCCTCGGCGCTGGAACCGTTGATCAGCAGGGCGCCGTGGGCGCGGGCCACCTCCTCGACGGCGCGGCTGAGCGGGCCGTAGAAGGGGTCGGCGAGGTCCTCCAGAACCAGCCCGATGCTCGCCGTACGGCCCTTGCGCAGCACCCGGGCGCTGTCGTTGCGGCGGAAGCCCAGCGCGTCGATCGCCTCCTGCACCCGGCGCTCGGTGTCCGGGGTGACACCGGGCTCGCCGTTGACCACCCGGGAGACCGTCTTCAGGCCGACCCCGGCCCGCGCCGCCACGTCCTTCATGGTCGGGCGGTTGCCGTAACGGGTGCCGGAAAGGCTGTCTGTGCGGCGGGTGGTCTCGGGCACGATGCGGCGTCCTGTCCTGTCGTCCGGCTCGGCCACGGAGCCGGTGCGTACGGGGTGGTGCGCCGGTGCGCACACGGTGGTGCACCCGGGTGATGCGCCGATCCGTGGTTCGTATGAGGATGTGGCGTCGAGCATAGAGCCTGGACAACGTTGTCAGATGCGCGAGACACTGTCCACCGTCGTCTGTCGGCCTGCGCCCCACCGTGTGACCGGCCCGCGTCTCTTTGATTCTCAAGCTTCAACGGGGAGATCTGACTCTGATGCACACCGACCTCGTGGCGGCCCTGGACATCGGCGGTACCAAGATCGCCGGCGCGCTGGTGGACGGCGACGGACGGATCCTGGCACGGGCCCAGCGCGGCACGCCCGCGCAGCAGGACGGCGACACGGTCATGCGGGCCGTCGCGGAGGTGCTCGACGACCTCGCCGGATCGCCGCTGTGGGAACGCGCAGGCGCCATCGGCATCGGCAGTGCCGGCCCCGTGGACGCCTCGGCGGGCACGGTCAGTCCGGTGAACGTCCCGGGCTGGCGGGACTTCCCGCTGGTCGAGCGGGTGCGCGCGGCCACCGGCGGGCTCCCGGTCGAGCTGATCGGCGACGGCGTCGCGATCACGGCGGCCGAGCACTGGCAGGGGGCCGCGCGGGGCCACGACAACGCGCTGTGCATGGTCGTGTCGACCGGCGTCGGGGGCGGCCTGGTCCTGAACGGCCGGCTGCACCCCGGGCCGACCGGCAACGCCGGTCACATCGGTCACATCAGCGTCGACCTCGACGGCGACCCGTGCCCGTGCGGCTCGCGCGGCTGTGTGGAGCGGATCGCGAGCGGGCCGAACATCGCCCGCCGCGCCCTGGACCAGGGCTGGCGTCCCGGTCCCGACGGCGACACCTCTGCCGCCGCCGTGGCCGCCGCCGCCCGCGAGGGCGACCCGGTCGCCGTGGCCTCCTTCGAGCGCGCGGCACAGGCCCTGGCCGCCGGTATCGCGGCCACCGCCACCCTGGTCGAGATCGACATTGCCGTGATCGGCGGCGGCGTCGGCAACGCGGGGGACATCCTCTTCACCCCCCTGCGCAAGGCACTCACCGACTACGCCACCCTGTCCTTCGTCCAGCGCCTGAGGGTCGTGCCCGCGCAGATGGGTACGGACGCGGGACTGGTCGGCGCGGCGGCCGCCGCGCTGGCCCGGCGGCCGGACGCGACGGCGGGGGTCTGAGCCGGGGTCAGCGCCCCGAAAGGGCGCGGGGCCGGATTGCCACGTGGCTCCGCCGCGTGGGCACGGCCAGCCCGGACTCACCCGCAGCCGCGTACGGTCTCAACCGCCCCGACGGGTGGGCACCCTCAGCAACTCACTTGCGCATCCGCCCAGTCCGCATGGTCCGAGTCGTTGCCGTCCCCCGCGTCGGTGACGACCAGGTGGACCACCTGGGCGCCGGTGATGTCGGCGCTGATCGGCTGGGCGGGCATCGCGTTGGTCAGGACGCCGGTCGAGGCGACCTTCGTGCCGTCGGCCCAGATCTCGAAGGTCACGGTGCCCCTCGTGCCCTTCTCGTCGTCGACGCCGACGTCCGCGGTGACCTTGCTGCACGCCCTGCCGGTGTAGAAGGAGACGTCGCTCGCGGCGTGCACGCCGAGGCCCTTGGCGTACACGGCGCCGCCGATGGTGATCGGGTGGCCGTCGCCCGCGGCGCTCTCCCCGTTGCTGGTGTCGCGTTCCACCGGCCCCCAGCCGCTGGTCGCCGACAGCCAGGGCAGGTCGCTGAGGTACGACGCCCCGGCGGGCGGCCGGACGACGACGGACGCGGTGAGCGGGAGGGTGCTGATCACGCCTTGTCCGGTCGGTGAGAGGTAACGCGTCTGGAGGGTCAGGCCGTAGGACCCCGTGGGTGTCCCGGCCGGCGCGGTGACGGTCCAGCCGGTGCGCAGGGTCCGGCCGGTGGCGAGGGCGGTGGCCGTGGTCGGCGACGAGGGCCGCACGGTCCACCCGTCGGGGCCGGTCAGGGCCACGGACACGCGGCGGGCGGGGGTGCGGCCGAGGTCGGTGACGGTGCTGGTCAGCGTGGCGGGCGTAGCCGCCTCCAGCAACGGGCTGCCGTCCAGGCCCAGTTCCACGGCGGGCGGGTGCGCGGCCCAGCGCGGGTCGGCCGAGACGCGCAGCAGGACCGTGCCGTGGGCGGGGACGGTGGCCGCGATGGTGCCGGCGGTGTTGTAGCTGCGGTGCTGCCACAGGTCCCGCAGGGTGTACGCGGTGGCGTCGGGCAGGCCGACGGCGGACGCGGTGGTGGCGATCCGCTGCGCGGTGCCGGACTCGTTGAACAGGGCGACCGCGCGGCTGCCGTCCTTCATCTCCTTGGCGATCACCCAGCGTCCGCCCGCCGAGGAGACGACCGTGCCCTGCTTGCCCAGCGGGTCCTGGTCGACGGCGATGACGTCCTTGTTGTCCAGGATGTCGAAGGTCGCCTGGGAGGCCTTGCGCAGGTCGGTGCCGATCAGCAGCGGCGCGGCCATGACCGACCAGAGGGAGAAGTGCGAGCGGTACTCGGTGTCCGTCATGCCGCCGTTGCCGACCTCCAGCATGTCGGGGTCGTTCCAGTGGCCGGGTCCCGCGTACGGCGCGAGCGGCAGGTTCTGCTTGAGGATGGAGAGCATCGAGCCCCAGTCGTCACTGATGTCACCCGTGGTGCGCCACAGATGACCGACGTCCGCCGCCCATTGCCAGGGCTTGTTCTCGCCCCATTCGCAGATGCTGTAGACGATGGGCCGTCCGGTCGCCTTGAGAGCGTCCCGCATGGTGGTGTACCGCTGCTTGGCGTCGACGCCCTGGTTGTTGCAGTTGTCGTATTTCAGATAGTCCACGCCCCAGTCGGCGAACTGCCCGGCGTCGCTGTACTCGTGGCCGAGCGCGCCCGGGAAGCCCGCGCTGTTGCAGGTCCTGGTGCCGGCGCTGGTGTAGATGCCGAGTTTGAGCCCCTTGGAGTGGACGTAGTCGGCGACGGCCTTGATGCCGTTCGGGAAGCGGGCCGGGTCGGGCACCAGCTTGCCGTCGGCGTCGCGCTGCGGCAGGGCCCAGCAGTCGTCCAGGTTGACGTACCGGTAGCCGGCGTCCTTCAGGCCCTTCGCCACGAAGAGGTCGGCGATGCCCTTGACCATGCTCTCGTTGAAGTCCGCGCGGCAGTGCGTGGAGTTCCAGTTGTTGAAGCCCATGGGCGGGGTGAGGGCGAGACCGTCGGCCAGGGCCGGGGCGGCCGGGCGCTGGGCGGGAGCCGCGAGGGCGGGGCCGGCCAGGCTCGCCGCGCACAGCAGGCCTGTGG
Source organism: Streptomyces sp. NPDC001153 (assembly GCF_053598315.1). Taxonomy (NCBI): domain Bacteria; kingdom Bacillati; phylum Actinomycetota; class Actinomycetes; order Kitasatosporales; family Streptomycetaceae; genus Streptomyces; species Streptomyces sp. NPDC001153. The sequence goes on along the minus strand of NZ_JBSFJZ010000024.1, from coordinate 13,419 downwards.
TGAGTGCGCCGACGACTCTTCGCAGGGGTGTGCGGGCGTGGCGGGTCGTGCGGGTGTGAGGGTGACGCATCGTTGACGTTCCTCCGACTCGCGAAAGGTGGCTGACGGCAGGGCGGCGCCTGGGCGTCATGTATGTGTCAGCTGTGCGCGTTTACGGTAGGACGTGTCGGACTATGTTGGAAGAGAGGTGACCCCGACCGTTCGATATGTCGTCAGAAGCGTTGACAACAGGGGGGTTTGACGTAATGACTGGCTGTCGGGCGTTCGGATGTGTTCGCTTCCGGGGCTCACGCCTCGTCGTCGACGCGACCCCAGCCGGGCAGCGGAGGCTGCGGCCAGGCCGGCGGGGCGGGGAGGAGAGGGGCGGGACCGTCGGTCGTCAGTACGGCGGCCGGAGTTCGTCCGCTGAGCCAGCCGAGCACCTCGTGCCCGGCCCCGGCGACCGACGGTCCCTCCGACGCCACGGACCAGCGCCGACCGAGATCCACGGTCTCCACCGAGGCGACCGGAAAACCCTGGGCGCGCAGCGTGGTGAGGGTGTCGTCCAGGGCCCAGGAGACATAGCTGTCGGGCCACTGCGCGGTGCCGTGGCCGACGCCCAGGTCGAAGTGGTGCGTCTCCAGCTCCCGCAGGCAGCGCAGCAGGAGGTACCAGGCCGGGTGCCGCCAGCCGGCCAGCGCGGGGACCAGACGGTCCCAGGCGGGGGCGGGCAACGCGCGTGCCTGTGCCGCGAATCGCTCGAGGCTCCCGCGCAGTCGGGTGGCCAGTCGCTCGGCGGACAGCGCCGCGTCCCGCTCGATCGCCGCGGCCAGGGTCGCCGCGTCCGCGCGGGGGCCCGGTGCGTGGCCGGTGTGCGCGAGCCGCAGCAGCCAGACGTAGGCGTCGACGCTGTGGGCGACGTGGGCGAGCACATGGCCCCGCGTCCACCCCGGCAGCCCCGACGGGGCCCGGAGTCCCGTGTCGGACAGGCCGGCCGCGGCCCGTACGAGCCGGTCGCCCGAGCGTACGACGTCCTCGGTGCGACCGGCTCCGGCGCGGAAGACCGGGAGTCCGTTCACCGGAACTCCCGCACAAGCTGGATCCGTCCGACGATATGGGCGTTGAACTCGTCCAACTCCTCGGCCGGAACCCACAGTTCGAGGATCGTCTCGCCGCCGGCCTGCCGGACCGGATACCGGGCGAGGAACTCCGTGTCGACCTCGAACCGGGTCACGAAACCGGCGCCGTCGTGCTGGACGTTCCAGTCCCGGGCGATGCGGATCGCGTAGTCCTCGTTGAGGACCGGGTAGAAGATCGGCTGCTCGGGGAGCCGGGGCGGCCAGGCCCGCCAGTCGAGCGCGCGGACCAGTTCCAACTCCTTGGGGCCCGTGGGGCGCCAGAGGGTCGTGGTCAGGGGCGGGCTGGTCATGATGTCGCGTTTCCATTCAGGGCCTGCCGCGCCGGGCGGGCAGGTCGGGATGTCGGACGATACCGGCCCCACCCAACGGCGGACCAGCGTATTTCGGCCGGTCCGGCCTCTCACGGCGCGGCGAACGGCCGTGCCAGGTCGCGGTGATGGGCGGCGGCCCGCTCCACCCGGGCCCGGTCGACGGTCGTTCCGGGCCGGCCGGCGAGCCACCGGCGCCGTTCCCGGGCGTGTCCGCGGCACGGCAGGCAGATGACGCGCTCGGGATGCCGGGACACGAAGGCGCGGGACACGCCCAGGCCGCAACCCGCGGTCGCCTCGGCAGGAAGCGTGCCGACCGGCCCGCACATGGCGGCCGGCTCATTGCGCACCACCGCGGCGCCGCCCTGCCCCTCGACGTGGATGTGCCGTCGGACTCCTCCGCGCGGCCGCGCCCGCAAGGCAACCCACCCCGCGCATCGGGACGGTAGCCCGGGCTGCTCGCCGGTGAGGTAGCCGGTTTTCTCCTGCCGGTAAGGTGGCTCGGCCCTCCCGTCGGGACGGCAGCCCCGTCCTCCCGTCGGGACGGTAGCCCGGTCCTCCTGCCGGTACGGTGTCCCGGCCCGCCCGCCGGTGAGGCAACTCGCCCCGCGCATCGTGGCGGTAGCCCGGGCTGCTCGCCGGTGAGGTAGCCGGTTTTCTCCTGCCGGTAAGGTGGCTCGGCCCTCCCGTCGGGACGGCAGCCCCGTCCTCCCG
>NZ_JBSFJZ010000024.1:0-11179 GCF_053598315.1 Streptomyces sp. NPDC001153 | reverse complement strand
CGGCCCGCCCGCCGGTGAGGCAACTCGCCCCGCGCATCGTGGCGGTAGCCCGGGCTGCTCGCCGGTGAGGTAGCCGGTTTTCTCCTGCCGGTAAGATGGCTCGGCCCTCCCGTCGGGACGGCAGCCCGGCCCACGCGCCGGCACGGTAGCCCGGTCCTCCTGCCGGTACGGTGTCCCGGCCCGCCCGCCGGTGAGGCAATTCGCCCCGCGCATCGTGGCGGTAGCCCGGGCTGCTCGCCGGTGAGGTAGCCGGTTTTCTCCTGCCGGTAAGGTGGCTCGGCCCTCCCATCGGCACGGCAGCCCCGTCCTCCCGCCGGCACGGTAGCCCGGCCCTCCCGTCGGCACGGCAGCCCGGCCCACCCGTCGGGACGGCAGCCCGGTCCTCCCGCCGGGACGGCAGGGTCCTCCCTCCGGCACAGCAGTCCGGCCTCCCGCCGGTACAGCAGTCCGGCCTCCCGCCAGGACGGCAGCCCGGCCCACCCGCCGGTACCGCAGTCCGATCGGCCGGCCGGGACGGTACCCGGCTCTTCCCGCCGGGACAGTGACCCCAGTCGTCCGCTCGCGGGTATCCGCGTGACTCCTGGCCCGGTCCGCAGTTGGTCAGTGCATGAAGAAGCGCAGCATGCTCGCCATCGCCAGCCTGGCCACCGGATTCGTCGTGGCCGCCGTCACCCCCTCCCACGCGGCGGACAAGGGCTCCCTCAACGGCTTCAACGGCCTCGACGGCCTCAACTCGGTCAACGTCCCGGACACGCTCGGCTCGGCCGGCCACCCGGTCACCCTGGAGAGCCTCTCCATCGACGACCAGCCCCATGGGCAGCAGTAGGGCCGACGGTCCACGGTGCGAGTGCCGGTGCCCCTGCCGAAGGGGGCACCGGCACTCCCGTTCCGGCGCCCTCACCGGGGCGGGGTTTCCGTGGCAGGGTGGAGCGGGCAAGCCTCAGGGGGCCAACACAAGAGGGGGAGTCCGTGACCGTCGTCTGGATCAACGGCGCGTTCGGTGCGGGGAAGACCACCACCGCACGGGAACTGATCGAGCTGATCCCGAACAGCACGCTCTTCGACCCCGAGGTCATCGGCTCGGGGCTCACGCACCTTCTGCCCGCCAAGCGCCTCGCCGAGGTCGGTGACTTCCAGGATCTGCCGATCTGGCGCCGGCTCGTGGTCGACACGGCGGCCGCCATGGTCGCCGAGCTGGGCGGGACCCTCGTGGTGCCGATGACCCTGCTCCGCCAGGAGTACCGCGACGAGATCTTCGGCGGCCTCGCCGCCCGCAGGATCTCCGTGCACCATCTGCTGCTCGCCCCGGCTGAAACGATCCTGCGCCAGCGAATAGCCGGGCGGGAGGTCCCGCCCGACCTGCCCGAGGGCGAGATGCGCATACGGCAGTGGTCGTACGACCACATCGAGCCGTACCGCGCCGCCCTCGCCTCCTGGCTCACCGCCGACGCCCACCTCGTGGACACCAGCGCTCTCACCCCGTACGCCACCGCCGTCCGCATCGCCGACGCCGTCGCCGGCGGAGCCGTACCGCCCTGTGACATCGTGCAGACCCCCGAGCCGACCGCCGAGACCCTCGCCGCCGGGGTGCTGCTCTTCGACGAGCGCGACCGGGTACTGCTCGTGGACCCCACCTACAAGCCCGGCTGGGAGTTCCCCGGCGGCGTGGTGGAGCGCGGCGAGGCACCGGCCCGCGCGGGGATGCGCGAGGTCGCCGAGGAGACCGGGATACGGCTGCGGGAGGTGCCCCGGCTGCTCGTGGTGGACTGGGAACGGCCGGTGCCGCCCGGCTTCGGCGGGCTGCGGCTGCTGTTCGACGGCGGACGGCTGGAGTCCGGTGAGGCGTCCCGGGTGGTGCTGCCGGGCCCGGAGCTGCGCGGCTGGCGCTTCGCCGGCGAGCAGGAGGCCGCCGCGATGCTGCCGCCGGTCCGCTACGAGCGGCTGCGCTGGGCACTGCGGGCCCGCGAGCGGGGGACCACGCTCTACCTGGAGGCCGGGGTGCCGGTCGGCTGAGCAGGTCGCCGCGACGGCCGGGCCCGCCGCGGGACCACGCGACGAGACACGCGTCGTGCGATGGCCAGCCGCTCTCTCTCGCGCCGGCGCCCGGCCCCGTCGCCTTGCGGCCGGCGCCGGGCGGCAGCGGGTGTGCCCGGTGATCAGGCGGTGGCCGCCACCTCACGCAGGGCCGCCGCGGCGCCCGTCAGCACCGCGTCCCCGTGCCCGAAGCACGCCACCTCCGCCTCCAGCCCGGCCAACCGGCCAAGGGACGTGAGGAGTTGGCGCCGGTCGAGGTTGAACACCCCCGGCATCACCGATCCGTCGACCGGCGAGGCCGCCACCGTGTCCCCGGTGAACAGCACGCCGTCCCCGGGCAGGAACAGCGCGATGCTGCCGTCGGTGTGCCCCGGTACGTGGATGACCCGGGTGCCCCCGCCGAAGTCCAGCACATCGCCGTCGGACACGCCGGTGACCGCGGCGGGCGGCACCGGCGTGCCGTCGGGAAGGTGCTCGGCCACCGCCGCGTGGATCGGCAGCTCCCAGCCCTCGAACCGCGCGGCGGGGCCAGGGAGTTCACCACGGACGAACGGCGCGTCCAGATGGTGCGCCAGTACCTCGGCGCCGCTCAGTGCGGCGAACTCGCCCGCCCCGCCCGCGTGGTCCTCGTGGAAGTGGGTCAGCACGATCCGCCGTACGTCGCCGGGTGCGTGCCCCAGTTCCTCGACCGCCCCGGCGATCGCACGGCCGGCGCCGATCGTGCCCGCGTCGACCAGCGTCAACTCCTCGTCGTCGCGCCAGAGATAGGCCTGGCCGACGGGGAAACGCAGCAGGTGCAGCCGGGGGAGCAGTTCGATGACGTCCATGCGCCGACGGTAGGCGGCGCCCCCGCCCCTGGGCGAGGGCGCTCTGCCGGAGGCAGAAGGGCTCAGCCCGCCGCGTAGTTGCGCAGGAAGAGCGCCTCGGCGACCGACAGCCGCTCCAGCTCCTGCGGGTGCACGCTCTCGTTGACCGCGTGGATCTGCGCCTCCGGCTCGCTGAGGCCGATGAGCAGGATCTCCGCCTGCGGGTACAGGCCGGCCAGGGTGTTGCACAGCGGGATGGAGCCGCCTTCGCCAGCGTACTGCATGGTCTCACCCGGGTAGGCGACCGCCATCGCGTCGGCCATCGCCTGGTAGGCGGGGCTGGTGGCGTCGGCGCGGAAGGCCTGGCCCTGGCCGACCTGCTCCGTGGTGACCCGGGCGCCCCAGGGGGTGTGTGCCTGGATGTGCGCCTGGAGCAGCTTGGTCGCCTCCGTGGCGTCCACGCCCGGCGGCACCCGAAGGCTGATCAGCGCGCGGGCGCTGGAGTGCACGGACGGGGTGGCGCCGACGACCGGCGGGCAGTCGATGCCGAGCACGGTGACGGCCGGGCGGGACCAGAGGCGGTCGGCGACCGAGCCGTTGCCGATCAGCCCGACCCCCTCGAGCACCTTGGCGTCCGCGCGGAACTGCTCCTCGGTGTACTCCAGGCCGTCCCACGTACCCGTGGCGTCGAGACCGTCGACCGTCGTGGAGCCGTCCTCGGTACGCAGCGAGTCCAGCACGCGGATCATCGCGGCGAGCGCGTCCGGGGCGGCGCCGCCGAACTGGCCGGAGTGCAGGTTGCCCGCGAGGGTGTCGATCCGCACGCGGACCAGGGTCATGCCGCGCAGCGTGGTGGTCACCGTCGGCAGGCCGACGCGGAAGTTGCCCGCGTCGCCGATCACGATGGTGTCGGCCTCCAGCAGCTCCGGGTGCTCCTCGGCGTACCGCTCCAGGCCGCCCGTGCCCTGCTCCTCGGAGCCCTCGGCGATCACCTTGATGTTCACCGGGACGCCGCCGTTCGCCTTCAGGGCGCGCAGCGCGAGCAGGTGCATGATCACGCCGCCCTTGCAGTCGGCGGCCCCGCGGCCGTACCAGCGGCCGTCGCGCTCGGTCAGCTCGAACGGCGGGCTGGTCCAGCCGGCCTCGTCCAGCGGCGGCTGCACGTCGTAGTGCGCGTAGAGAAGAACCGTTTTAGCACCCTCCGGGCCCGGCAGGTAGCCGTAGACCGACTGCGTGCCGTCCGGGGTGTCGAGCAGGGCCACGTCGACGAATCCCTCGGCGCGCAGGGCGTCGGCGACCCAGTTCGCGGCGGCCTCGCTCTCGCTCTTCGGGAACTGCGTGAAGTCCGCCACCGACTTGAAGGCGACCAGTTCGGCCAGCTCCGCCTTGGCCCGGGGCATGAGCGAGGCGACGGTCTCGGCGACCGGATTCGACGACATGGGCACGCTCCTCGTGGGTGCGACGTTGAACAGCTTGAACAGGGTATGTGCCCCCGATACTCCCACAGTGGCCTGCGACGACGGCCGCCGTAGGATGCGGGGGACACTACGGCAGCGGCTTGATCGGAGCGGTAGACCAACGTGAGCGGCGAGAACTCTTCGGCGGACGGCGTGGAGCGGGTGTGGGACGTCGTCGTGGTGGGCGCGGGACCCGCGGGGGCCTCGGCCGCCTACGCGGCGGCGGTCGCGGGACGCCGCGTGCTCTTGCTGGAGAAAGCCGCACTGCCGCGCTACAAGACCTGCGGCGGCGGCATCATCGGCCCCTCGCGCGACGCGCTGCCGCCCGGCTTCGAGCTGCCCCTGCGCGACCGGGTGCACGCGGTCACCTTCTCGAACAACGGCCGCTTCACCCGCACCCGCCGCTCCAAGCAGATGCTGTTCGGGCTGATCAACCGGCCCGAGTTCGACCAGCAGCTGGTCGAGCACGCCCAGAAGGCGGGGGCCGAGCTGCGTACGGGCGTCACGGTGCAGCGGGTCGAGCAGCACGGCTCGGCGGTCCCCGACCGGCGCACGGTCGCCGTGGTCCTGCAGGGCGGCGAGACGGTGCTGGCCCGCGCGGTCGTCGGCGCCGACGGCAGCGCCAGCCGCATAGGAGCGCACGTCGGGGTGAAGCTGGACCAGGTGGACCTCGGCCTGGAGGCGGAGATCCCGGTCCCGGAGTCCGTCGCCCAGGACTGGAAGGGACGGGTGCTCATCGACTGGGGCCCGATGCCGGGCAGTTACGGCTGGGTGTTCCCCAAGGGGGACACCCTGACGGTCGGTGTGATCTCCGCGCGCGGTGAAGGCGCCGCCACCAAGCGGTACTTGGAGGACTTCATCGCCCGCCTCGGCCTGTCCGGCTTCGAGCCGGCCATCTCCTCCGGGCATCTCACCCGCTGCCGCGCCGACGACTCGCCGCTGTCCCGGGGCCGGGTGCTGGTCTGCGGTGACGCGGCAGGGCTGCTGGAGCCGTGGACCCGCGAGGGCATCTCCTTCGCGCTGCGCTCCGGCCGGCTCGCGGGGGAGTGGGCGGTGCGCATCGCCGAGGCGCACGACGCGGTGGACACCCGCCGCCAGGCCCTGAACTACGCGTTCGCGATCAAGGCCGGGCTCGGCGTCGAGATGAGCGTCGGCAAACGCCTGCTGACCGTGTTCGAGAGGCGCCCCGGCCTCTTCCACGCGGCTCTCACCGGCTTCCGCCCCGCGTGGCGGGCCTTCCGAGACATCACCCAGGGCTCGACCTCCCTCGGCGAGATCGTCCGCATCCACCCCCTCGCCCAGCGCGCCCTGACCGCGCTGGACCGGGGGCAGGCGGAGCCGGTCGAGGAGCCGGCCGGGTCCTGACCGGCCTGGACCAGGGTCTGCCCGGACCGCGCCGGTGGGGGACGGCGCCGGTCCGGAGCCGGGGGCCGCAGCCCGGCGGAGGATCCGGTCAGTTCATGACCGTGATGTGGAAGACGGGGTGGTCGGGGGCGATGCGGCGCAGGTCCTCGTCCGGGGAGTCGGGGCCGACGCCGTCGAAGAAGATCCCGACCTCCGCCTTCCAGCGCTTGAGGTAGGCCCTCAGCAGCGGCACCTTGTCGTCGTCGGCGATCTCGGTGGCGGTGAAGACGTCCACGTTCTTGCCGAGCCGCAGCTCGCCGCCGCCGGCCGCCCGCATGTTGTGGGTCCACTGGACATGCCCCCGGGGGGCGAGCAGGTATTGCTGTCCGTCCACCGTCAGCAGGTTCACCGGAGTGGTGCGCCATTGTCCGCTCTTGCGTCCGCGCACCGCGAGGACCCGGGAACCCCAGACACTGACGCCGCGCCGGGTGAGCCAGCTGACTGCCCGGTTGAAGACGTTGACGGTGAACCAGCCCGGCTTCTTGACGTGTGTCGACATGGTGACCCCCACGGTTTGGGAGAGCGGTGCTCTCGCTCGACTTCAGTGTGGGGGAGACAGGCGCTCCAGGGCAAGAGCAGTGCTCTCTTTTGTGTGCGCCGCTCTCCGTTCATGGCACACTGCTCGCATGAGCACCGCACGGGGCGCCCGGGCACGGGCCAGGATGGAAGTCACGGCAGCCATCAAGGAAGAGGCGCGCAGACAACTGGTGAAGGAGGGCGCGGCCAAGCTCTCGCTGCGGGCCGTGGCGCGCGAGCTCGGCATGGTCTCCTCGGCGCTGTACCGCTACTTCCCGAGCCGTGACGAGCTGCTCACCGCCCTGATCATCGATGCCTACGACTCCCTCGGCGAGGCGGCCGAGGCGGCCCACGCGGCGGCCGCGGGCGCGGATCACGTGCGGCGCTGGACGGCCGTGTGCGAGGCGGTGCGGGCCTGGGCCCTCGCCCATCCCCACGAGTACGCCCTCATCTACGGATCGCCGGTACCCGGCTACTCCGCCCCCGAAGCCACCGTCCCGGCCGCCTCGCGCGTCGGCCTGCTCCTCATCGGCATCGTCCGTGACGCCTTCCAGGGTCCCGGCCTCGCCGATCTCCCCCTTCCCGCCGAGCTGCGTCCCGAGGCCGAGCGCATGGTGGCGGACTTCGCGCCCGACCTGCCCCCGGAGGCGGCCCTGGCGCTGGTCGCGGCCTGGTCCCAGCTGTTCGGGCTGGTCGGCTTCGAGCTGTTCGGGCAGTTCCACCGGGTGGTGGAGGACCGGGAGACCTTCTTCCGGCATGCGGCGGCCCGGCTCGCCCGGGGCGTGGGGCTGGTCGGCCCGTGACGCCCGGAGGCCGGGCCCGGCTCCCGTCCGCACCTAGGCACCAGGAATCAGGACGACCTTCCCGGTCACCGTGCCGGACTCCGCCAACCGCATCGCCTCCGCGACCTCGGTGAGCGGCATCCGGGCGGCGATCCGTGCGGTGACCTCGCCGCGTTCCAGGGCGTGGAACACCTGGGTGAGGTCGGCGCGCAGCCGGCTTCGGAAGCGGTCCTTGTTCAGGGCGCGACCCGCCCAGACGTTGAAGAAACAGGCGCGGCGGCCGTTGGGCAGCGTGTTCCACCACCACACCCGGCCGAGGATCTTCAATACGGGCCACTGCTTGGAGCCCGAGTCGTCCCGGGTGGTGGCGCTGCCGTAGGCGACGAGGGTCCCGCCGGGGGCGAGCAGCCGCCAGGAGTCGGTGACGCTGCGCCCGCCGAGGTGGTCGAAGACGGCGTCGACCCCGTCGGGGGCGAGTTCCCGGACCCGGGCCGGGACGTTCTCGGTGCGGTAGTCGACGGGGGTGACACCCAGTTCGCGCAGGGCCTCGTGGTGGCGCGCGGACGCCGTACCGATCACCTTCAGGCCGGCCGCACGTGCGAGCTGGACCAGGACTGTGCCGACACCGCCGTTGGCGCCGTGCACCAGGACCGTTCCGCCGCTGCGCACCCGGGCCTTGCGATGCAGCATCTGCCACGCGGTGATCCCGTTGACCACCAGCGTCTCCGCCTCCGCCGCACCGATCCCGGCGGGCACCTCCACGGCGTCGGCCGCGTCGAGCACCACATGGCTCGCCCAGCCGCCGACCTTGACCAGCGCCGCCACCCGCTTGCCGACGAGGCCCGGTGTGACGCCGGTGCCGGTCGTGAGAACCGTGCCGACCAGGTCGTACCCGGGCACGAACGGGAACGGCGGCTGGTCGTAGTAACGGCCCCGGCGCATCTGCTGCTCGGCGAAGGAGACCCCGGTGGCCTCCACTCGCACCACGATCTGCCCGGCCCCGGGCAGCGGAACGTCCCGGTGCCGGAGCAGCAACTCCTCCGGCTCGACCGTGCCCGGCAGGACGACCTCGACGAGCTTCTTGCTTTCCATGACGACCTCCGGGTCGGAGAGGGGTGGCTGATGCACCACACCTACGTAGAGCGCTTCGCTTGCGTTAGAAGCTATAACTAAAATGACTTCTCCTAGCTCTGATGTCAATGCTTCGCTGTCGAATCCGTTACGGCCTGTCTCGACAGTGATAGGTTGAAACCACGTCGGCGAGGAGGGTGAAGGCGATGGCGGCAGGCGCGGCGAGTCCCCGGGAGCGGTACCGGAGCCAGGTGCGGGCGGAGATCAAGTCGAAGGCCTGGGATCAGATCGCCACCTCGGGCGCGTCGGGGCTGTCCCTCAACGCCATCGCCAAGGAGCTGGGCATGAGCGGCCCCGCCCTCTACCGGTACTTCGGCGGCCGGGACGACCTGATCACCGAGCTGGTCCGGGATGCCTACCGCAGCCTCGCGGACACGTTCAGCGCCGCGGCTGAGGCAGGCTCGGGGCTGTCCGGACTGGCCCGGGCGATGCGCCGCTGGGCGCTGGAGGATCCCCAGCGCTATTTCCTCGTCTACGGAACACCGGTCCCCGGCTACCGGGCGCCGGACGACACCACCGCGACCGCCCGGGAGATCATGGCTGTCCTGCTGGACGTCTGCGCGGCCGAAGAGCCCCGGGCCGCGTCGCCCGACGCGCTCGAGAGCCACCTCGCGGACCATCACGGCTGGGCGGGCGACCACCCCGCCCCGCCGCCCGTGCTGCGCCGGGCCCTTGCGTTCTGGACCCGCCTGCACGGGGTCCTCTCCCTGGAACTCGCCGGTCACTTCACGGGCATGGGCTTCGACCCGGAGACGCTCTTCACCGCCGAGGTGAATGCCCTGGCGGACGGAGAGTGAGCGGACAGGCTGCCGTACTTCTCCGGGAGTACGCGTGATCACCTCGTCCGGCTGACGTCCGTGCCGGCCGGCGGCGTCTACCGTGGCCTGCATGGAAGAGCAGCGCGCCCCGGGCCGGTGGCGGCGGCACGGTCCGCCGTGGTGGAGCGCACCCGACGAGACGGAGCCGCACCGGGCCCACCGGCCCTGGCGCACCACCGTGCTGCTCACCGCGTTCGTCCTGATCGGCACCCACTTCGCGGCCCACAGCCAGCCCCACCGCGTGCCCCTGGACGGCTACGCGCGCGTGCTGCTGCTCGTCGCATCGGTCCTGCTGCTGTGGCGGCACCGGCACCCGGTGGCCGTGGCCTACGGCACCGCGGCGGCGACCCTCGTCTACCTCGCCGCGGGCTACCCCTACGGACCGGTCTTCCTGACCGTCGCCGTCGGCTGCTTCAGCGCGGTCGTCGCCGGGCACCGGCGGGCGGCGTGGGGGGCCGTCGGCCTGCTGTGGGCGGGGCACGTCCTGGTCGCCCTCTGGCTCTACCGCTGGCTCCCGCCCTCGGGCGACAAGGGCGCGAACGTCTATCAGGAGATCGGCGTCGGCGCCTGGGTGCTGGCCGTCATAGCCCTGGCCGAACTGGTCCGGGTGCGGCGCGAGCAGTGGGCGCGGGAGCGCGCCGACCGGGCCCAGGCGGCACGACGCCGCGCGGACGAGGAACGGCTGCGGATCGCCCGCGAGTTGCACGACGTCCTCGCGCACAGCATCTCCGTCATCAACGTCCAGGCCGGCATGGGGCTCGCGCTGCTCGACAGCGACCCCGAGCAGGCGCGGGCCGCGCTCACCACCATCAAGGCCGCCAGCAAGGAGGCGCTCGGCGAAGTGCGCCAGGTGCTCGACACCCTGCGCGCCCCCGGCGCCGCGCCGCGCGCCCCCGCTCCCGGCCTGGGCCGGCTGCCGGAGCTGGTGGAACAGGCCGCCGCGGCCGGGCTGACCGTGGAGGTCGAGGGCGAGCCGCCGCAGCTGCCGCCCGGTGCCGACCTCGCCGCCTTCCGTATCGTCCAGGAGGCCCTGACCAACGTCGTACGGCACTCCGGATCGCGGCACGCGCGCGTGCGGTTCGCCCACGACGGCGACGCGCTGCGGCTGCGCATAGACGACGACGGCCCGGCCACCGGCGCCGACGCCGGGGGCGGCGGGAAGGGGCTGGCCGGCATGCGGGAACGGGCGGCCGCGCTGGGTGGCACCATCGAGGCGGGCCCGCGCCCCGACGGCGGCTTCCGGGTGCTCGCCGTACTGCCGTCGCACCCCAGGGAGGACCAGTGATCCGGGTACTGCTCGCCGACGACCAGTCGCTCGTGCGGGCCGGTTTCAGGGCGTTGCTCGACGCCCAGCCGGACATCGAGGTGGCCGGGGAGGCGTCCGACGGTGAGGAGGCGCTGCGCCAGGTGCGCGAACTGCGCCCGGACGTCGTCCTGATGGACATCCGCATGCCCCTGCTGGACGGTCTCGCCGCGACCCGGCGCATCACCGGTGACGCGGAGCTGAAGGACGTGAAGGTGGTCATGCTCACCACCTTCGAGCTGGACGAGTACGTCTTCGAGGCGATCCGCTCCGGCGCCTCCGGTTTCCTGGTCAAGGACACCGAACCGGACGAACTCCTCCGCGCGGTACGGGCGGTGGTGCAGGGCGACGCGCTGCTGTCGCCGGGCGTCACCCGCAGGCTGATCGCGGAGTTCGCGGCCCGCTCCAAGGAACCCGCGGCGGCGGACGCCCTCGGCCGGCTCACCGAGCGGGAGCGGGAGGTGATGGCGCTGGTCGGCATCGGCCTGTCCAACGAGGAGATCGCCCGTCGGCTGGTGGTCAGCCCGCTCACCGCCAAGACCCATGTGAGCCGGACGATGGTGAAGCTGGGCGCCCGGGACCGCGCCCAACTCGTCGTGCTGGCCTATGAGTCGGGGTTGGTACGGCCCGGCTGGCTGGGCTGAGCCGTCTGCCGGAAGCGCACCAGCACACTCACCACGCGGGCCACGAACACGACCGGTGCGACCGCCATGCCGAGCCGCAGCAGGACCTTGGACGGCAGCGGCGGCAGGTCGAAGAGCAGCGCCGGACCGGCCACGGCCCCGAACAGCACCGCCGCCGCGAAGGCGGCGCTCACCAGCGCGTAGCCGATCTCCACCGTCGCCGCGTCCTGTTGGGCCTTGCGGCGTCCCCCGTATGCGTACATTCCCCCAGCTTCACAGAAGGGCGCCCGGCGGGGCAATCGGCC
>NZ_JBSFJZ010000023.1:0-163731 GCF_053598315.1 Streptomyces sp. NPDC001153 | reverse complement strand
GTCGCTTCGGCGGCCTGTGCGTTCGTCGGCATCAGCGTGAGGGCGGCGGCCGCGGCGCCCGTGGTGGTGATGCCGGTGAGGGCGAGGGTGCGCAGGCGGGCGATGCGGGTGCGGTTGGTCATGATCATGCGTCAGCAACTCTCCGGCAGGGGACATCGTCGGTGCCGGCCGCTGTTCGTTGCGGCGGCGTCGGGGTGTCCGCACGGATGCGGGCGGCCCCGGGGGGATGCGCTGGGTGCGTGTTCCGGCTCCCGGCGACGACAGCAATGTTTAGCGGCGGCCGGGGCGGAAGGCAATGATGTGACCTACTACCCCACTACCGATAAAACGCCCCAAATCGGAAATAATGCCTGCATCTGCCCTGTTCAGGGGCATCCCGTCCTACGATCCTGCTTAGGATGTGATCCCGCTCTCGTGGGCACCGTCACCCCTGGAAGCCCCGGGCCGAGGGCTGCCGGCCTCAAGGCCAACCTTTCGGCCCTCCTCGTCGTCTTGCTTTCCGGCAGCAGCCGAACTGACCTGAAAGCAGGAGCACTTGCCCCACACGACCTCTCCCCTCATGCGGCGCAGTGCGGCTCTGGCTGCCGCTCTCGGGCTCGTCGCCCTCGCCGAACCCCACGCGGCCGACGCGGCGCCGACCGCCGTCACGGCCAGTGGCCCCGCGGCCCTTCACTGGTCCACCTGCCCCGCGGGCTCCGACGCGCCGCGCGGCACCTACTGCGCCGCCCTCAAGGTGCCCCTCGACTACACCAGGGCGAACGGCCGGCAGATCAAGCTCACCCTGTCGATGGCCGGCGACCTGAACGCTCCCCGCACCCTCGTGGTCAACCCGGGTGGTCCGGGCGAACCGGGTATCGGCACGGCGAAGCTGGTGTGGAGCTCGCTGCCCCAGGATGTCGCCGCGCAGTACAACGTGGTCAGCTTCGACCCGCGCGGTGTCGGCGCCAGCGCCCCGGTGTCCTGCGGGGACACGGCCAAGCTGCTCAAGCATCCGGCCGCGCCGTACACGCCGGCCACGGATGCCCAGGAGCAGGCGCGGCTGACCGTGGCCCGCAAGGTCGCCGAACAGTGCGGTGCGAACTCCCGGGATCTGCTGCCGTACATCACGACCGAGAACGCGGCCCGTGACATGGACCGGATCCGTACCGCGTTCCACCGCGACAAACTCGACTACCTCGGGTATTCGTACGGCACGAGGCTGGGCGCCACCTACGCGACGCTGTTCCCCTCGCACACCGGCCGCATGATCCTCGACAGCGTCGTCGATCCGACCGTGACCACCTACGCCTCGCAGTACGAACAGGATCCGGCGCTCCAGCACCGGACCGGCCAGTTCTTCGCCTGGGCGGCCAAGAAGGACCGGACCTACCACCTGGGCACCAGTGCGGCGAAGGTGTCGGCCGCGTGGGACGCCGTCCGCGAGAAGCTGGGCGCTCACCCCGCCGGGGGCAGGGCGGGCAGCGCCGAGATCGACGATCTGCTCGCCTCCGCCATGTACACCGATCTGGACTGGGGAAATGTGGCCCAGGCCGTCGCGGACTACCGGCGCGGGGATGCGAGCACACTGCTCGGCGCGACCGACCAGCTCGCCCTCGGCGGCGTCGACCCGGCCCAGCTCGCCTACAACTGCGTGGACGACGCCTGGCCCCGTGACTGGGCGACGTGGCACCGGGACACCGCGGCGGCGGCCCCCAAGGCTCCGCTGTTCGCCTGGCTGAACACCTGGTACAGCGCGCCGTGCGCGTTCTGGAAGGTACCGACGGCCCGGCCCGTGAAGATCGGCTCGGCCAAGGTGCCGCCGATCCTGCTGCTCCAGGCCAAGGACGACCCGGCGACCCCGGTCGAGGGCGCGCGGCGCATGCACCAGGTGCTGGCCGGTTCCCGCCTCGTCGTCGCGGGCGGCGGCGACCACGGCCAGTATCTGTTCGACGGCAACACCTGCATGGACCAGCACGGCAGCCGCTACCTGCTCACCGGACGACTCCCGGCCGACAACTCCAAGTGCCCGGCGACACCGGCCCCGTGAGCGACGCCGCCACGACCGCCGGTCCAGCTCGTCGGCCGGCTCATCACGCAGGACGCCTTCCGCTTCTTGACGGCCGTTCCATGCCCTTGCCTCACCTTCACCGCCGTCGTAGACGCCGTTCCGGGACGAGCTAGGGTGACGACCATGCGATGGGGGGATCGTCCGGTCTGGATCCGGTGCACGGCGATGGCGTACGTGATCGGCTTTCTGGAAGGGACCGGAGCGCACGGGTACTTCCTGATGACGGGCGGGCTGAATGCCTACAGCTACGCACCGATGCTCGTCCAACTGCTCTTCCACCTGCTCTTGCTGCTCGATCCGCTGGTCGCACTGTTGATCATCCGTGCCCGCCCTGGCGGGGCATTGCTCGCTGCCGTGGTCATGCTCGCGGACGTGCTCGGCAACTGGAGCGTCGCTTGGAGCGCGGTCCTGACGCATCCCACCGCGTTTCTCCGTCCGGTAGGGCTCTTGCCGATCACGCTCTTCGGTGTCTTCGTCTCCATCACGGCACTTCCGCTCCGCCGGGCGCTGACACCGGGCGGCAACAACGAGATGCCGCCGCCTCGCGCAGGCAGCTGGCGAAGTCAGCCTGGGTGAGCGGTGTCAGGCCATAGTGCTCGCGGCCGGCCTTCGCATAGGCGTCGTTCGTACGGAATGGCGCTTCCGCTTCGCCGAGGACTTCGCGCTGCCACGCGGTCGTGGGCGGCGAGCAGACGCTGTGCGCGGATGGGGTCGCGCCGGCGGACCGGACCTGAGGAACCAGTGCGGGACGAGCGCCGCCTGGCCGTGCCACGCACCCTCCGCTCCCGAGTCCAGCGCGAGGGTCACGAGCCGGACGCAGGCCCGTTCCCGATGCCGGCTGCGGTCTTCGGGAGAGGCTTTTGGCGGCGGCACAGGCTCCGCACAGCGCTGAGCCATCCTCTCCAGCCGCCGGCGCCACTCCAACAGCGCGGCCACGACGCGGGCCGCGGTCTCATCAGGCGTCGTCACCGAGCTCGCCCCGGCCACCCGGCTGCCGAGGACGCCGCCGTAACGGCCGCGAAGACCGGGCCTGCCCGTATGCCTGTGGCGGCGTCATACGGGCAGGCCCGTCAGCCCCGTCGGGGGTCACCGAGCGTCCGGCTTCAGGCGGACTGCAGCTCCAGGAGCGACGCCACCAGCCGGTCCACCTCCTCCCTGGTGTTGTACAGCGCCAGCGACGCACGGGCCGCCGAGTCGAGGCCGTAGTGGGCCAGGGCCGGCTGGGCGCAGTGGTGGCCGGCCCGGATGGCTATGCCGTCGCCGTCCAGCCAGTCGGCGATCTCGGTCGGGGTGTGACCGGGCATGGTGAAGGTCAGTACACCGATCCGCTCGGCCGCCGGCCCCAGCAGCTCAAGGCCCGGGACCTTGACCAGGGCTTCCTGCGCGTAGGCCATCAGCTGCGTCTCGTAGTCGGCCACGGCTTTGCGGTCGAAGGCCGTCAGCCAGTTGAGGGCGGACAGCAGGCCGGCCACGCCGGAGATGTGGCCGGTGCCGGCTTCGAAGCGGTGTGGGACCGGTGCGTACGTGGTCCCGCCGAAGCTCACTGACTCGATCATGTTGCCGCCCGACTGCCACGGCGCCATGGTCTGGAGGATCTCCGGCCTGACGTACAGGGCGCCGATGCCGGTGGGGGCGTAGATCTTGTGGCCGGAGAAGGCGTAGAAGTCGGCGTCCAGGTCCTGTACGTCGACGGGGAGGTGCGCCACCGCCTGTGCCCCGTCCACCAGCACCTTCGCCTGATAGCGGTGCGCCAGCGCCGTCATCTCCCGCACCGGCGGCACGGTGCCGAGGACGTTCGAGGCGTGGCTGACGACCACGAGCCGGGTCCGCGCGGAGAGCAGATCGACGTACGCGTCCTGGTCGACGCGGCCGTCCGGCCGCAGGGGTACGGGCACGACGCGCGCTCGTGTCTCCTTGGCGACCAGCTGCCAGGGCACGATGTTCGCGTGGTGCTCGAGCACCGGCACCAGGACATCGTCTCCGGGGCCGAGGTTGGCGCGCCCCCAGCTCTGCGCGACCAGGTTGATGGCCTCGGTCGTTCCCCGGACGAAGACGATGCTTTCGGGCGAGGGCGCGCCCAGGAAGCGCGCTACCTCGGCCCGGCCCGCCTCGTACATCTCCGTGGCCTCGCGCGCCATGGTGTGCGCGCCCCGGTGGATGTTGGAGTTGGCGGAGGCGTAGAACGCCGCCAGCGCTTCGATCACCTGCCGGGGTTTCTGCGTGGTGGCGCCGTTGTCCAGCCAGATCAGCGGGTGGCCGTTGACCGTCCGGTGCAGGATCGGCACGTCCCGGCGGGCCATTTCGGGCGAGAAGCCCCGGGAGGTGCCGTACGGCTGGAGGGCGGCAGGAGCCATGGCCTGGCCGGTGGGCGCAGAAGACCCGGGAAGTCCGGTCAGGCGCGGCGCGGTCGGCGTCGTCAGGCCGGTGAACCCGGCAACGTCAGGAGTAGTCATGGTACTTGGACACCTCGACGTTCTGGAGCACCGCGAGCGCGTCCTCCACCAGCACCGCTGCGTTGAAGTACGCCGTCATCAGGTACGACGTGATGCCCTTCTGGTCCACACCCATGTTCTTCATCGCCAGGCCGGGCTCGACCTCGTCGGCGACGTTCGACGGCCGCAGGCCCACCACGCCCTGCTCGGCCTCACCCAGCCGCATCAGCAGGATCTCGGTCGTACCCCCGCCCGCGCCCCCGGAGAACCGCACTTTGTCCGACGGCAGCAGCGGCACTCCGCGCCAGGTCAGCAGCGGGCTTCCGAAGCGGTTCTCGATCACCGGGGGCACGCCCCGGCGCGTACATTCACGGCCGAACGCCGCGATCGCCTTGGGGTGGGCGAGGAAGTACGCGGGCTGCTTCCACACCCGCGTCAGCAGTTCATCCAGATCGTCGGGGGTCGGCGCGCCGGTGCGCGTCTGTACGCGCTGCCCGGGGGCGACGTTGTTGAAGAGCCCGAACTCCGGGTGGTACAGCATCGAGGCCTCCTGCCGCTCGCGCAGTGCGTGAACGGTGAGGTTGGCCTGGGCCCGCGTCTGGTCGATCGGCCCGTTGTAGAGGTCGGCGACGCGTGTGTGCACGCGCAGTACGGTCTGCGCGAGGGTCATGTGGTACTCGCGGGGCGTGTCCTCGTAGTCGACGAACGTCCCCGGCAGGTCCGGCTCGCCGACGTGTCCCGCGGTGAGGTCCACGGGGACCTCGGCGCCGGCCATGACGTCGGCGCCGGCGACGTACGCGTCCACCGCACCGCGTAAGGACTCGTCCCGCTCGCCGAGCCGGGCGAGTTCGGCGCGGTCCAGGCAGAGGGCGACGCCGGCGGTCAGCGCCTGCACCCGGTACGGCATGGCCTCGGCGCGGGTCCACGCGCCGAGGTCGAAGAACTGGCCGTCGCCGATGACGTCGAGGAGCGCGTCCGCGCCGTACTGCCCGGTCGCGCGCTTCTCCGCGCGCCCGTGCACGATCACGCACAGTCGGTCGGCCGGGGCGCCCTCCTGGGCCAGCACCTCGCCGGGCTCGAAACACACCTGCGTGAACGCGCCGGCCAGCTCCTCCAGCAGCAACTCGTCCGCCTCGCGCAGGTACGGCAGTTCACGGAGGTCGCCTTTGACGACGCGCGGCGTTTCGTCGTCGGTCGTGCTGATGCGGTCGTCGCCCAGGACGTACGTACGGCGCCGGTTGACCCGGTAGACGCCGGACTCGACGTCCACCCAGGGCAGCGCGCGCAGGAGATAGCGCGGCGTGATGCCGCGCATCTGGGGTGTCGTCTTGGTGGTGTTGGCGAGTTGCCGTGCGGCATCCGGGCCGAGGCTCATCCGCTCGCTCATGAAGAACTCCTCGCAGGTAGGGGGTGGGAACGAGGAGGGATCGTCTTCCTGTAGCCGGAATACCACAAGAGTGGATTTATCTGCGGATGGCAGGAATCACCTGCTTTGCCAAGCTTTCGGGAAGCACATGCGCAGCCGAGCGACGTTGGTCACCGCAGGTCGCCGCGCGCGAGGGTGGCAGGGATTGTCTATCCAGGCAGAGGCGGCCGTACCGCCGAATCGTCCATAGAGGGCCGAATTTCATCTCATATGCATCCTTTGCGAATCCCAAAGAGGCAATTATCGATGCCGCACGGCCCGGGGCTGGATCGGCACGAGGTCTGCTCCCGGCCCTATGACTCGGGCAGCGGCCGCACGGTCAGCTGGTAGTCCTGCAGGATCCGGCCGTCGTCGTCCAGCACGAGGAACACCCGGGCCGCCCAGGCCACTTCACCCGCCCGCGGGCCTGTCGCGTACGTCAACTGGGTGGTGAACATGGCGACGTCCTCGTGCACGGTGACGTGGTCGTCGTGCGTGACGTGGTACTCCCCGGAGGCAACGAAAAGCCCGTGCGCCTCCGTCACCCGCTCCACGAGCCGCTCGTGGCCGCGGAATTGGGTGCCTTCGACGAACTCGACGCCGTCCGGGGCCCACAGCTCGGTGACGGCGCGCTTGCGTGCGGCGGCGTCCGGCTCGCTCCAGACGGCCACGTAACGCCGCACGATCTGGTCGACGTCCGTGACGGTGGTCTGCGGCATGATCGGTCAACTCCCTCACTCGGCACGTGGACGGCCGGGATCCGGCCGTCGGCACCACGCTCCGGGCGCCCGCAGCGGGAGGGTCAAGGGGGGCCGCTCCGCCGGACTCTCCCCCTGGGGGAGGCCGCACAATCGAAGGGTGACGAGCTACCTGTCGATCGGCGACTTCTCGCGCGCCACCCACATGACCGTCAAGACCCTGCGCCACTACCACGAGATCCGCCTGCTGGAACCGGCCGACGTGGATCCGCACACCGGGTACCGGCGCTACTCGGCCGAGCAGATCCCCACGGCCCAGGTGGTGCGCCGGTTCCGGGACCTCGGCATGCCCTTGGAGGAGATCAGGACCGTCCTGGCAGCTTCGGACGTGGCAACCCGTAACCGGCACATCAGCGCGCACCTGCACCGGCTGGAGCAACAGCTCGACCGGACCCAGCGCGCGGTCGCGGCGCTGCACGACCTGCTGGCCCCGCCTGCGGCGGGCGACGCTCCCCGGATCGAACTGCGCAGCGTCGACGCGGTCCCCGCCGCGGCCATCACCGCCACGGTCGAGGCCCAAGACGTCGGGACCTGGTTCCAGGGCGCCCTCGGCGAACTGTTCGCGACCCTGGCCGGCCAGGGGCTGCGCGAGACCGGCCCTGCCGGCGGCCTGTACGCCGACGAGCTGTTCACCCTGCACCGAGGGAAGGCCACCGTGTTCGTGCCCTGCGACGGCCCCCTCCGACCGCTCGGCCGGGTCGAGCCGTTGCACGTGCCGTCTGCGGAACTCGCCGTGATCGAGCACTGCGGCCCGCCCTCCGAGGTCGACCGCGCCTACGGCGCGCTGGCCACCTACGTCTCACGGCGCGCACTCGTCATCGACGGCCCCGTCCGCGAGTACTACCTGGTCGGCCAGCGCCAGACCCCGGACAGCGCGCTCTGGCGGACCGAAGTCTGCTGGCCGGTCTTCCGCACCGGAGGGCCCGACCGCCCCTGAAACTCCCCGCCCCGCGCCCGGGGCACAGCCCGCATCACCCGAGCGCGCTTCTTTCGCCCGCGCCTGCCTCCCACTTGCGCCCCATCGCCCGGAACATGGCCGGATACACCCCCAGGTACCGAAACGGCTTGATGGCAGCCATGTAGAGGACGCCGAACAGCCCGTTCGGCTTCACCAGGACGGCCATCTGTCCGCGATAGCCGCCGGTCTCGTCCGGGACCCAGCCGATGTGCATCACCGCGTGCACGGTCCGGTTGGCCGTCTCGGCCGCCCACTCGTCGTGCAGTTGGTAGACGGAGGTGAACGGAAGCGAACGGGAGTCGGGGCCCCGGGGACTCTCTCGGAGGTCCGCCGGCAACCGGTCGCGCAGGCTCGGCACGCGGGCGCCGACGCCGGTGGCGGGCGCGTCCCAGCCGAGCAGCCTCCCGAGCTTCCAGCGGATCGCGAAGAGCCCGCGGTACACGGGGGAAGAGACCGTTGTCCTGTCGCCTCCCTCACCCGCGATCTGGCGCACGAGGTGCGGAAGATCGTCGGGGCCGCCTGGTGTCGGAAGGGCCCACACGTCCTCCAGGTGGAAGTCGCCGGTGACCTCGTGGATCCGCCAGGGGCGGGACGTGTGCGCGGTACTGGGGAGTCTCATGAGCTGGCCCCTATCTATACGATGCCGTATAGACAAGACTAGGCCCCTTTATACGGCACCGTATAGATAGGGGGGCGTGAGGGGAGCCACATCATGGTCAAGGCCCGTACGCCTCGCGGCAGATGGATCGAGGAGGGCTTGCGCGTGCTCGCCGTCGGCGGCCCGGAGGCCGTACGGATCGAGTCGCTGGCGCAGTCGCTCGGCGTCAGCAAGGGCGGCTTCTACGGCTACTTCCGCAACCGGGACGCCTTGCTCACCGAGATGCTCGACACGTGGGAGCGCGAGGTCACCGAGGCGGTGATCGAGGAGGTCGAGAGCGGAGGAGGAGACGCCCGCGCCAAGCTGGAGCGGCTCTTCACGCTCGTCACCTCGTTCGCCGACGGGCCAGTGACCGGCACCGCGACCGACCTCGCGATCCGCGACTGGGCCCGGCGTGACGAGGCCGTCGCGCACCGGCTCCGGCGCGTCGACAACCGGCGCATGGACTATCTGCGCTCGCTCTTCGGCTCCTTCTGCGACGACGAGGACGACGTCGAAGTCCGCAGCCTGATCACCTACTCGGTGCGGATCGGCAGCCACTTCATCGCCGCCGACCACGGCGGTCGCAGCCGCGCGGAAATGATGGAGCTGACCCGGAGGTGGCTCCTGAGGTAGCACCTGTCACCGGCCCTCGCCGAACTCGCCGTCGGCAGTGTCAGGGAGCCCCGCCTCGTCGTCCTGGCCGGCAACGCCGGCATGGCGGACCACACCCTCGGCGCCGACGGCGTCACCGCCAAGTCCGCGGCCGCCGTGTTCGGCACCCACGCCGTCCGCGTCGTCCGTGTCACCCAGGCCGCGACTCCGTTGCTGCGCAAGTCCGACAACCCGGTGGTGGTGAGTCACCAACCCCGAGCGCCGAGGACCGCCGCGCAGTCACGCTCGGCCGGAATTCACTCCGTCGGCAGCGTGCCCGGCAGGCCGAGCGCGGCGGAGACCTGGCGCCAGATGGCGGTGAGGGCCGTGTCCAGGGTGACCGTCGGGTCGCGCAGCATGAGCCGGATGCCGTAGCCGTCGCTCAGAGACAGGACCAGCGTGCTCAGTTCGTCCACGTCGGTCGGCGTGAACTCGCCGGACGCGATGCCGCGCCGTACCGCTCCGGCCACCCAGGCGTGCAGCTGCGCGTACAGGTCCACGGCGAAGGCCCGGGTGGTCTCGTCGCGCAGGGCCCGGGCCCACAGTTCCTGCCACAGCCGCCAGTCCTGGTGCAGTTCGGGATCACTGGGCAGCAGGCTGCGCAGGATCCTGGCCAGGACGACCGCCGCCGGCGCCGTCTCCGCGTCGCGTTCGACGTCGACCGCGGTGTGGGCGAAGGAGTGGGTCATCGCCTCGGTGAACAGCTTCTCGCGCGTGTCGAAGTGGTAGTGGAGCAGCGCGGTCGACACGCCGGCGCGCTCCGCGACCATGCGCATGCGGATCTTCTCGAAGCCGATCTCGGCGATGACCTCGCACGCGGCGGTCAGGATGCGCTCGCGCGTGTCTGCCGTGCGCACCTTGGTGGACACCCTGGCGCTCCCCTCGTCCGGTGGTCGTACGCCGTGGCCATTTTCCCTCACCGTGGTCTCCCCGGTGCCGCCGCCCCGCGCTGCGGCTCTCCGTCGTAGGTGTGGAAGCCGCGCCCGGACTTGCGGCCCAGCAGTCCGGCCTCCACCATCCGGGACAGCAGCGGGGGCGGCGAGAACTGCGGCTCGCGGAACTCGGCGTACAGCGACTCCGCGATGGCCCGCGTGGTGTCCAGGCCGATGAGGTCCGTCAGGGCCAGCGGGCCGAGCGGGTGCGCGCAGCCGAGGACCATGCCGCGGTCGATGTCCTCGACGCTCGCGCCGCCCGACTCCACCATGCGGATGGCCGCCAGCAGGTAGGGGACGAGCAGCGCGTTGACGACGAAGCCGGCCCGGTCCCGGGTCCGTACGACCTCCTTGCCGAGCCTGCCCGTCACGAAGGTCTCGGCCCGGGTCACGGTGGCGCCCGAGGTGAGCAGGGAGGGTACGACTTCGACCAGCCGCAGTACCGGTACGGGGTTGAAGAAGTGCACGCCCACGACGTGTTCGGGGCGGCCGGTCGCGGCGGCGAGCCGGATGACCGGGATGGAGGAGGTGTTCGTCGCGAGGATGGCCCCCTCGCCCGTGACCACGGCGTCGAGGCGGGTGAAGACGTCGGTCTTGAGGCGCTCGTCCTCCGCCACGGCCTCGATCACCAGGTCGCGGTCGTGCAGTGCCTCGACCTCGGCGACGACGGTGATCAGGTCGGCGGCGGCCGCACGCCGTTCCGCGGTGAGTCTGCCGTGCGCGGTGGCCCGGTCGAGCGAGCGGGTGACGCGCAGGCGGCCCGACCGGGCGGCCTGCGCGTCGCGTTCCACCACGGTCACCGGCAGGCCGGCCCGCGCACAGACCTCGGCGATGCCCGCGCCCATCAGGCCGCAGCCGACGACTCCGACGCTTTCGATGCCGGTCATGCAGGGCTCCCTCTGGTCCGTGTCGGCCATGGTCGTCAGGCGGTGGGCAGGTCCAGGACGCCCGGGCCGCGCTTGATCAGCTCGCCCGCGATGATCAGCCGCTGGATCTCGGAGGTGCCCTCCCAGATCCGGTCGACCCGCAGCTCCCGGTAGAGCCGCTCGACGGCGTAGGTGCGGTCGTAGCCCCGGCCGCCGTGGATCTGCAGGCACCGGTCGATCACCCGGCCGGCGGCCTCGCTGGCCGCGAGCTTGGCGATGGCCGCCTTGGCGTGCAGTGTCTTGCGGTCGCCGGCCGAGGCCTGGTCGACCTCCCAGGCGACCTGGTGGGTGTAGGCGCGGTTGACCGCGATGTCCACCGCGCAGTCCGCGAGCATGCCCTGGATCAGCTGGTACGAGGCGATCGGCGCCCCGAACTGCTCCCGCTCCACCGCCCAGTCACGGGCCAGTTCCAGGGCGCGTTCGGCGGCGCCGGTGGTGCGCGCGGCGATCATGAGGCGTTCCTCGGTGAACCACGAGCGCGTGATGTCGTACCCCTCGCCGACGCCGCCGAGCACGGCGTCCTCTCCCACCTGTACGTCGGTGAAGGTGAACTCGGGGTGCTCGTAGACGAAGGTGTGCATGAAGCGCGGGACGCGTGTCATCTCGATACCCGGGGTGTCCTTGTCCACGAGGAACAGCGTCGGCGCGCGTTCCGGTCCGGCGGCGGCGAGCACGATCATGAAGTCGGCGTGGTCGCCGACCGTCACGAACCACTTCTCGCCGTTGAGCACCCAGCCCCGGTCGTTCTTCGTCGCCGTGGTGGCCAGGTTCTGCGGGTCCGAGCCGGCGCCGGGCTCGGTGACGGCGTAGCAGTCGCGCCGCTCCCCCCTGATCACCGGGACGAGGAAGCGCTCGCGCTGCTCCGGGGTGCACAGGCGCAGGGCGTTGGCGGGGCGCCACACCATGTCCCACAGGGCGCCGGTCAGCCGTCCCAGCTCCTCCTGCACGGTGGCCTGCTCGGCGATGGTGAGGCCGGCTCCGCCCCACTCGGCCGGCATGTTGACGGCCTGGAGCCCGGCGTCGAGGACCGCGTCACGGATCTTGGCGTGCGCCTCGGCGGGCAGGCCGTTGTTCTCCTCGCACGTGAGCTCGTAGGCGGCGATGAAGTCGGTGAGGGCGCGCGCGTCGGCCTTGAGCTGTGCCTGGCGCGGGGTGAGGCGGAAGTCCATGGATGTCCTCGCTGTGGGGTGATGAAGGGGCGGGTTCAGTGCGTGGGCAGGGCCAGGGCGCGGGTGCCGCGCTTGATCAGTTCGTTGGCGATGATCAGCCGCTGGATCTCGGAGGTGCCCTCCCAGATCCGGTCGACGCGCAGTTCGCGATACAGGCGCTCGACGGGGTAGCTGCGGTCGTAGCCCCGGCCGCCGAAGATCTGCAGACAGCGGTCGGCGACCCGGCCGGCGGCCTCGCTTGCGGCGAGCTTGGCGGTGGAGGCCTTGGCGTGCAGCGTTTTGCGGTCGGTGTCCGGCTGGTCGGCCTCCCAGGCGACCTGGTGGGTGTAGGCGCGGTTGACCGCGATGTCCACGGCGCAGTCCGCGAGCATGCCCTGGATCAGCTGGTACGAGGCGATCGGTGCCCCGAACTGCTCCCGCTCCACCGCCCAGTCACGGGCGAGCCGCAGGGCGCGTTCGGCGGCGCCGACGGTGCGTGCCGCGATCATCAGGCGTTCGTCGGTGAACCATTCCTTGGTCAGCTCGTAGCCGTCGCCGACGCCGCCGAGTACGTCCTCGTCGGCCACGAAGACGTCGGTGAAGGTGAACTCGGGGTGCCCGTTGACCGCGGAGTGCATGAAGCGCGGGACGCGCGTCATCTCGACGCCGGGCGCGGCCTTGTCGACGAAGAAGAGGGTGGGCAGCCGCTCGGGGCCGGCGTCCGCCTGCACCAGCAGGAAGTCGGCGATGTCGCCGCAGGTGACGAACCACTTCTCGCCGTTGAGCAGCCAGCCGCCGTCGGTGCGGGTGGCGGTGGAGGTGCCGGAGGCCGGGTCGGAACCGGCGCCCGGTTCGGTGACGGCGAACGCGTCGAACCTCTCGCCCCGGATCACGGGCAGCAGGTACGTCTCGCGCTGCCGCTCGTCGCCGTACGCCAGCACGTTGGCGGGCCGCCAGGGGATGTCCCACAGGCAGTTGGTGACCTTGCCGAACTCCTCCTCCACGATGACCTGGTCGAGGAGGCCGAGGCCGGCTCCGCCCCATTCGGCGGGCATGTTGATGGCGTAGACGCCGGCGTCCATGGCGGCCCGGGTCAGTTCGCTGACGAGCTGCTGCGGCAGCGGGCCGCCGGCCTGCTCGGACTGGTCCTCGTACCGCATCAGCAGGCGTGCGTAGTCGGCGGCGCGGCGCTTGAGGTCGGCCTGCTCGGGGGTGTAGCGCATGTCCATGGGGGCCTCTTCGGTGGTGTCACACAGGGGTGGGTCGGGCGAGTACGGCGCGGGAGTCGAGGGCGAGGACTCCGTGGGGGCTCACGAGCAGGGGGTTGACCTCGATCTCGGCGATCTCCGGGTGGGCGGCGGCGAACGCCGTGACCGTCTCCACCGCCGCGGCGGCCGCGGTGATGTCCACGGCGGGCCTGCCGCGCACCCCGTCGAGCAGGGCGGCGGTGCGCAGTCCGCGCAGCAGGCGCAGGGCACGCTCGGCGGGTACCGGGGCCAGGGCGAAGGCGACGTCGCGCAGGGCCTCGGCCAGCACCCCGCCCAGCCCCACCATGGCGACCGGGCCGAATCGGGGGTCGCGATGGACGCCGACGATCAGCTCGACGCCGTCGGTCAGGTCCGCCATGGCCTCGACGGAGTAGGAGGGGGCGCCGAGCCGGGCGTGCATCTCGCGGAAGGCGGCGAGGAGTTCACCGGGTCCGGCCAGGCCCAGTGCCACACCGCCCGCATCGGACTTGTGCAGCAGGTGGAGGGCTTTGAGCACGTAGGGCCCGCAGAACTCCCCGGTGGCGGCGAGCAGTTCGCTCTCGTCGTGGATCTCCCGGGCGGCGGGGAACGGGAGACCTGCGGCTTCGAGGGCGCTGCGGGTCTGCAGGTAGCCGCTTTCGCGCAGGGGGGCCGCGGGCGGGGGAAGGGGTGCGACGCCGGTGCGCGGTGCGCCGGGTGCCGTGGTGGTGAGGGCGCGCGCGGCGTCCTCGGTGGCGGCGAAGACCGGGATGCCGGCTGCGGCGAGGGTGCGGCAGCTGGGCGACTCGGGATACATCGACTGCACCACGAGGGGTTTCGCGGTGGCCCGGTGCCGGGCCGCGATCAGGCGCGCGGCCTCCTGTTCGCCGTCCGCGAGCGCCGTACCTCCTCCCCCGAGCCCGCCGCCTGCGGCCGCGTAGCCGCCGAAGTAGCCGGTCATCAGGACGGCGTCGACCTCCTCGGCCGCCAGCAGGGCGTCGACGGTCTGCGCGTACGAACCGGGGTTCTGCTCGCCCATCCCGGCGAGGTCGACCGGGTTGGCGACGGCCGACTGTTCCCACAGGTCCGCGCGAAGGCGTGCGCGGGTGGGCGCGTGGAGTTCGGGCACGGTCAGCCCGGCCGCCTCGACGGCGTCGGCGGCGATGACGCCGTGGCCGCCGCCGTCCGTGAGTACGGCGACCCGGCGGCCGGCCGCCCTGCGTCCACTGTTCGACGCGGCCAGGGTGACGGTGAGTTCGCGCGGGGTGGCGACCAGTTCCACACCGGCGTCCCGGCACGCCGCGGTCACCACGTCCACCGGGGTGGTCAGCGCCCCGGTGTGCGACTGGGCGCTGCGTGCGGAGGCGTCGCCGCGTCCGCCGGTGAGGAGCACCACGGGTTTCCCGGCCTCCGCGGCGGTCTCGGCGAAGGCGCGTCCGTCGGTGAAGTCCTCGGCGTAGACGGCGATGGCCCGGGTGCCCTCGTGCCGGGCGCAGTCGGCGAGCAGGTCGACGAGCGTGACGTCGGCCTGGTTCCCCAGGGAGACGAAGCGGGAGAAGCCGAGGCCGTGCGGCCGGAAGCGGAGCTGGAGTTCCAGGGCCAGGTTGCCGCTCTGGCTGAGGAGGGCCACGCCGCCCGGGGTGAAGGTGTCGGAGGCCAGGAAGAGGTCCGTGGTGTTGTCGGCCAGTCCGAGGCAGTTGGGCCCGACCATCACGGCACCCGCGGCCCGTACGCGTTCGGCGACGGCGTGCTGGCGGGTGCGTCCCGCGTCGCCGGTCTCCGCGAACCCCGCGGTGATCGCGACGATCGCCCGGGCCCCGCAGTACAGGGCCTCCTCCACGGCGTCCTCGAATCCGGCGGCGGGCACGGAGACCACCGCCAGGTCCACGGGTTCGCCGATCGCGCTCAGGCTGGGGGCGGCGGTCCGGCCGAGCACCGTGCCACCGCGGCGGTTGACCAGGTGGACGGGGCGGCGGCCGTCCGCACGGAGGGCCTGGGCGGCGATGGCGTGGCCGTACTTGGCCGGGTCGTCGCTGGCTCCTACGACGGCGACGGACACGGGGTCGAAGAGTGCGGAGAGGTCGCGTCCCATCTCACCTCACCAGCCGCAGAGCCGAGTTGGGGCAGGCGGTGACTGCGGCCTGGGCGCTGTCCTCGGTGCCCGGCGGCACGTCGTGCTCCCGCACCTGCGCATAGCCCCACTCGTCGAGGCCGATCAGTTCCGGGGCGGGTTCCTGGCAGAGGCCGTAGCCCTGGCAGCGGGTGGAGTCCAGCAGGAGTTTCATGGTGCGGTCCTACCTTTCAAGTCCTTTCAGGGCGCCGGTTCGGGCGACCCGGCGGGGGTGGCGTCGGAGTTGCGGGTCAGGGCACCGGCACCGTGAACCGGCGGCCGTCCTCGGGCCGCTCGCCGTCGCACGCGGGGCAGCCGGCACCGCGATGGGTGTCGATCCGGCCGGGGAAGTGGGTGAGCAGGGTGGCGACGATGCGGGCGGCGGCATCGAGCAGCCCGCAGGCCCCGCGGCCGGGCAGTTGCCCCGACCAGCGGCGCAGTTTGTCGGTGGTGTCGTGGGCCGCCTTGCCGTGTGCGGCGGCGGTGAGGGTCCGGGCCAGCGCGCCGGTGCCGGAGACGCACACCCCGCACTGCCGGGCGCTCTGTGCCGCGAGGTAGGCGGTGGCCTCGGCGGCCACGGCGACCGGGCACTCCTCGGGGTGCAGGAAGTGCAGCGCTCCGCAGCCGAGCGCGCCGCCGGCCGCCTTCAGACGGTCGTGGTCGAGCCGGAGGTCCGTCCACCCGGCGCCGTACAGCCCGCCGAACAGGCCGCCCAGCAGGACCGCCGCGGCCCTGCCGTGTCCGACCAGGTCGGCGAGGACCTTCAGGTGTGTGCCGGCGGGCACCTCGACCAGCGCGGCCGCAGCGCCGGCCGGCCCCGCGAGCGTCACCAGATGGGCACGGGCGACGTCGGCGGCCGCGTCGGGGCAGGAGTGGATCACCGCGATCCGCGCCAGCGTCTCGACGTTGCTGACGAGGGTGGGCGCACCGCCGACTCCCGCCTCGAAGGGGCGCGGGGGTTTGGCCGTGGGCAGGGCCGGACCGCCGTCTATGCGTCGTACGACGGCGGTCTCCTCCCCCGCCACGTAGGTGTGCTCGGTGCGTACGACGTCGACGGGCAGGCCGGCGGAACGCTCGGTGAGGGCCCGGCGGACGGCCTGCTCGGCGAGGGGGTCCGAGAGGTAGACGACTCCGCGTGCCGCGCCGGTCATGGCCGCCGTCAGGCGCAGGCCGTCCAGGATCAGGTGCGGTCGGTGACGCAGCAGCCAGCGGTCCTTGACGGAGCCGGGCTCGCCCTCCTCGCCGTTCGCGACGACGACGGGCCTGCCGGGGGCTTCGCGGACGGCGTGCAGCTTCAGGGCCGCGGGGAACCCGGCGCCGCCACGGCCGCGCAGTCCGACGGCGGCGATCCGGTCGGGCAGCCGGTCGCGCGGGGTCAGCGGCGCGTACCCGCCTGCGGCGAGGTACCGGGCGTGGTCCTCGACCCCGTGGCACGGCTGGGCACCGAACACCGGCGACACGAGCAGGCCGGGCTGTCCGCCGGGGAGGAGGGAGTGGACGCCAGTCATACGGTGCTCCTGGGCTCGGAGTGGCCGGAGGGGGCGGGGCGGCGGCGGTGCCGCAGGCGCGCCAACGCCCGTTCCAGGTCACGGCGTTGCGTGGCGGTGCGCGCGTAGGCGGCGCCGGGCAGGCCGATCAGCATGCGGTGGTGGTCGAGGACGACCTCACCGGCCACCAGCGCCGGACCGGGGTCGGGGGCCGGCGAGCGCGCCGCGGCCTCGACGACCAGGCCGGTGACTTCGCTCAGGTAGCGGAGCCAGCGGCGCTGGGTGCCGCGCAGTACCAGCCGCTGGACGCGGCGTCGCTCGGCGG
The DNA here is from genome assembly GCF_053598315.1 of Streptomyces sp. NPDC001153. Taxonomy (NCBI): domain Bacteria; kingdom Bacillati; phylum Actinomycetota; class Actinomycetes; order Kitasatosporales; family Streptomycetaceae; genus Streptomyces; species Streptomyces sp. NPDC001153. The sequence goes on along the minus strand of NZ_JBSFJZ010000023.1, from coordinate 146,686 downwards.
CGACCAGGACCGCCGGCGGGCGGCCCGCCGCCTGGGCCCGCAGGGCGGCCACCGCGGCGGGCAGTTCCTGTTCGGGCTCCGGTGTGAGGCCGAGCCATACCAGACTTCGGCGAGCGCTCATGCGTGCCTCCGGGGTCGCGCCGTTCCCGGACGGGCCCGGAAACGGGTGTGGCGCGGCGATGGCGTGGACGGGAGGGGCTCCGGCGCCGAACGAGACGGGCGGGGAGCGTGTGGGGTGCAGGCCCTGGGCCGTGCACAGGGGGACAAGCGTTGTCCGGATCGGTGCGAGGCATGTGGCCGGGCCGTATGCCCTGGCCATCCGCCTACCACGACACTAACTAACTAATTAGTCAGCCCACAAGTCTTGACTTGCTGGACGACCGGTCGCACTCTGACTAACCAATTAGTCAGCCGGAAGGGGCTGGCCGGCGCGACAGTGCGCCGCCCCGCCCGCCCCCTTGCATGGCTCAGCCTCACCGCCCATCGCCGCCGCCGCGGCGCGGAGGAGGACCCGATGAACCCCTCGACCACGCGGGAAGCCGCTCTCCCTGCCGCCCCACCGGGGCCGCCGGCCGAGCATCCCGGGGAAGCGCTGCCCGCCCGCTACTACACGGATCCGGCCGTCGCCCAGGCCGAGACCGAACGCATCTTCGCCAAGTCCTGGCAGCTCGTCTGCCACGAATTCGACCTCCCGGGCCCCGGCGCCCGTCTCACCGCGACCGCGGCCGGCCGGGAGGTACTGGTCGTCCGGACCGAGGACGGCGGCCTCGCCGCCCACCTCAACGTCTGCCGGCACCGCGGTACCCGCCTGGTCACCGCGCCCGAGGCCGCGGGGAAGGCGATCCGCTGCCCGTACCACGGCTGGACCTACAAGCTGGACGGGCGCCTCGTCGGTGCCCCCGAGGCGCGCCGGATCCCCTGCCTGGACAAGCCCCGTCTCGGCCTGCACCCGGTCAATGTGGAGTCCTTCCTCGGCTTCGTCTTCGTCAACCTCGACATGGAGGCGACCCCGCTCGCCGAGACCTGTGCCGGGCTCGCCGAGGCCGTCGGCCGCTACGCCGGGCCCGGCCTCGTACCCGTGGGCAGGCACCGCATCCACGACCTCGCGGGCGGTGAGGAGCAGAACGCCAACTGGAAGGTGATCGTCGACAACTATCTGGAGGGCTACCACGTCCCCGTCGCGCACCCCGCGCTCATGCGGCTGCTGGACTACCAGGCGTACACGGTGGACGTACAGGAGAACTACGTCCTGTTCGAGTCACCGCTGCGCGACAAGCCCTCCTCGAACTGGACCGAGCGGCTCTACCAGCGGCTGGCCACCCCCATGCCGGGACTCGCCGAGGGCGACCGGCGGGTGTGGCGGTACGCCGTGATCTACCCGAACACCCTCATCGACTTCTACCCTGACCACGTGCTGGCCTGGACCGCCCTGCCCACCGCCCAGGACCGGGCGGCGATCCCCGGCGCCTTCTACACGAAGCACGGGGAGAGCGTCCGCACCCGGCTGGCCCGCCGGCTGAACATCCACATCGGCTGGGTCACCAACGACGAGGACGCCGAGCTGGTGGAGCGGGTGCAGGCCGGGCTGAGCACGCCCGGTTTCGAGCCGGGTCCGCTCTCGCAGCGCGAGGCCGCCGTCGGCTGGTTCGCCCGCCGGGTCCGGGACGACCTGGAGGGGGATCCGCAGTGACGTCCTCCCGCGCACCCCGCACCGTACGCCTCCGCACGGGCTTACCCCTCCCCCGCTGACGCACGCTCGCACCCTCCCCAGACCGGTCTTCCCTACGGAGTCAGGGCCTCCGTGAGCCGACCCGCCGGTCCAGCCCTGGAGTTGTGCCGTTCCTCGACGAAAGAGGACGTCCCGTGTCCCCCGAGGTAATTCCACCGACCCGGCGCGCCGTGCTGCGGGCAGGCGCCTGCGGCCTGCTCGGCGCCGCGGCCGGCGGCTGCGGGTTCATGCCCGCCCACACGCCCAGCGCCCAGCAGCTCGCCCCGGTCAAGGCGCGCGTCGACGGCGATCTCGTCTACTTCAACTGGGCCGACTATGTCGACCCGTCCGTGTTCAGGGGCTTCGAGAAGGAGTACGGCGTCAAGGTCGTCCAGTCGAACTTCGACTCGATGGAAGGCATGGTCGCCAAGCTCAACGCGGGCAACCGCTACGACATCATCTTCCCGAGCGCCAAATGGGCCCAGCGCCTGGTGCGCGGAGGCCGGCTGCGCCGCATCGACCACGCCCAGCTCCCCAACGCACACGCGATCTTCGGCACGTACACCTACTTCGCCAGCCCCTGGTACGACCCCGGCTCCGCGCACACCGTGCCCTTCACCGCGTACAAGACCGGCATCGGCTGGCGCCGCGACAGGATCGGCGAACTCACCGGCTCCTGGCGGGACCTGTGGAGCGACAAGGTCGCGGGCAAGGTGTTCCTGCTGGACGACCGCGACGAGGTCCTCGGCATGGGCGCCCTCGAACTGGGTCTGGGCGTGAGCACCGGCGAGCGCCACGACCTCGACCGCATCACCTCCCTGCTGAGCACCCTGCGCCCCCGGCTGCGCGGCTTCTCAAGCGACAGCTACAACAACCTCCTCAACGGCAACGCGGTCATGACCCAGGCCTGGAGCGGCGACATGGCCGCCATGCTCAACCAGGCCAAGGATCCCTCCGTGTTCGGCTTCGAGGCCCCGAAAGAGGGCACGCCGATCAACTCCGACTGCTACGCCATTCCCTGGAACGCCCCGCACCCCGGCACCGCGATGCTGTTCATCGACTACATGCTGCGGCCCGAGAACGTGAAGAAGAACATCGAGTACATCGGCTACCCGATGCCGGTGGCCGGCACCGAGAAGACATACGCCGAGCTGGTCAAACCCTTCCCCGAGTGCCTCGTCACCGAGGACGACCTGAAGGCGGGCCTGTTCTTCCGCAACGGCAGCCGCGCGGCGGAGGACGCCCGGGACACCGCCTGGACCCATGTGAAGGCGGGCTGACATGGCACTGCTCCGCTCCTCCTCCCGCACCCGCCGGCGCGGCGCCGGCGAGGGCCGCATCTGGGCCTGGCTCATGCTGCCCGGCACCCTGTGGATGACCGGCTTCATGATCGCCTCGCTGGTCCTGGTCGCCGTCCTCGCCGTGGGCACCACCGACGACCTCGGCAACCCGCGCTTCGGCTTCGACCTGTCCGCCGTACGCGCCCTCGCCGACCCCGCCTACACCGAGGTCCTCACCCGCTCCCTCGGCTACGCCGTGCTGACCTGCCTGATCTGCCTGGTGATCGCCTACCCGGTGGCGTACACCATCGCCCTGCACGGCGGGCGCTACAAGCACGCGCTGATCGCCGCGATCGTGGTGCCGTTCTTCGCCAACTACCTGGTCCGCATGTACGGCTGGTCGGTGGTCCTGTCCGACGACGGCCCCGTGCTGCGCGTCCTGCGCGCGGTGGGACTCGCCGACGGCAGCACGAAGATCCTCAACACCGGTGCCGGAGTGGTCGCGGGACTCGTCTACGGCTTCGTCGTCTTCATGATCATCCCGCTGTACGCGGCCCTGGAACGGCTCGACGTCTCCCTCATCGAGGCCGGCCGCGACCTGTACGGCGGCCCCGTCCGCACCTTCTTCTTCGTCACCCTGCCCGCCACCCGGCAGGGCGCGGCGGCCGGGCTCGTCCTGGTGTTCCTGCCCGCCATGGGCGACTTCGTCAGCGCACAGCTCATGGGAGGACCGGACCAGATCATGATCGGCAACCTCATCCAGGACAAGTTCTTCCAGGGCCAGAACTGGCCGCTGGGCTCCGCACTCACGATGCTGCTGATGCTGGTCCTGCTGATCGGGATGTTCGGCTATCTGCGCCGCACCCGCAAGGACGAGGCGGAGGCCCACCGATGACCCTGCTGCGCCTGCCCTCCGCCACCGCACCCGCCCGGCCGGCCGCCCGCAGCCGCGCGCGACGCGGCCGCGCCGACCGCAAGCCCCGGTTGCTCATCGCCGTCACCGCGCTCTTCTTCGCGCTCCTCTACCTGCCCATCGCGGTCGTGGCCCTGTTCTCCTTCAACGCCAAGAAGTCCCTGACCGTGTTCGGCGGGTTCAGCCTGCGCTGGTACCGCGCCTTCGTCCAGGACGACGTCCTGATCTCCTCACTCGGCACCAGCCTGCGCATCTCCCTGGTGGCGATGGCCGGTTCGGTCGTACTCGGCGTGGCGCTCGCGCTCGGTCTGGTCCGCTGCCGCACCCGGCTCGGCTCGCTGGCCGGTCTGATCATGCTGGTGCCGCTGATCACACCGGAGATCGTCACCGGCGTCGCCTCGATGCTGCTCTTCAAGGGCCTGGGCGTGGCGCTGTCCACCGGCACGGTGATGCTCGCCGAGATCACCTTCTCCATCTCCTACGTCACCGTCATCCTCCGCTCCCGGGTCGCCGCACTGAACCCGGAGGTGGAGGAGGCCGCCATGGACCTCGGCGCCAGCCGCTGGCAGGCGGTGCGCCTGGTGACCCTGCCCGCCCTGCTGCCCGCCGTACTGGCCAGCGCGGTACTGATCTTCGCGCTCGTCTTCGACGACTTCGTCCTCGCCTACTTCACCACCGGCGTGGACCCCCAGCCGCTGTCGGTGCGGATCTACTCGGCGATCCGCTTCGGGGTGAAGCCCACCATCAACGCCGTCGGCACCCTGATGCTCGCGGGCTCCATCGTCCTGATCGCCCTGGCCCTGTTCATCCCGCGCCTCTTCGGCCGCCGCGGCGGCCTCGACATCCTCTCCGGAGAGTGACCCATGGACGCGATCCCGGCCGTCCGGCTCGACGGCGTCTCCAAGCAGTTCGCGGACTCCTACGCCGTCCACCGTCTCGACCTCGACATCGAGGCCGGCCACTTCTTCTCCTTGCTGGGCCCCTCCGGCTGCGGCAAGACCACCACGCTGCGCATGATCGGCGGGTTCAGCGACCCGACCGAGGGTTCGGTGCTGCTCTCCGGCGAGGACGTGACCGCGCTGCCGCCGAACCGGCGCAACGTCAACACGGTCTTCCAGAGCTACGCGCTCTTCGACCATCTGAGCGTCGCCGACAACGTGGCCTTCGGCCTCAAGCGCAAGGGCGTCGGCAAGAGCGAGATGCGGCAGCGCGTCGGCGAGATGCTGGAGCTGGTCCAGCTCGCCGGCCTCGCCGACCGCAGGCCCCGCACCCTCTCGGGCGGTCAGCGCCAGCGCGTCGCCCTGGCCCGTGCGCTGGTCAACCGTCCGGCCGTGCTGCTCCTCGACGAGCCGCTGGCCGCCCTCGACCTGAAGCTGCGCCGGCAGATGCAGGTGGAGCTGAAGCAGATCCAGCGCGAGGTCGGCATCACCTTCGTCTTCGTCACCCACGACCAGGACGAGGCGCTGACCATGTCCGACCGGATCGCCGTGATGAACGAGGGCCGCATCGAGCAGTGCGGCACCCCCGAGGACGTCTACGAGCATCCCACGAGCCGGTTCGTGGCCTCCTTCATGGGCACGTCCAACCTGATGACCGGCACCTACCGGGGCGGTGAGGTCGCCCTGGACCAGGGCCCCGCCCTGGCGGTGGGCCCCCGCGGCGGCCTCGCGGACGGCACCGCCGTCAGCGTGTCCGTGCGCCCCGAGAAGATCTGGCTGTCCGACTTCGAACCGGGCATGTCCGTGCTCTCCGGAGTGATCCGCGAGACGGTCTACAGCGGCCCGACGACCACCTACCTGATCGAACTCGCCCCGGGCGTCACGCTGTCCGTGCTGGAGCAGAACACGGCCCGCGCCCGCATGGAGGACCGCTGGAGCGGCGGCGAGACGGTGGAGTTCGGCTGGCGGCCCGAACACTGCCTGGTCCTGGCCTGACCCGATCCCCTGACGAAAGCGACTGCGATGCATCACGACGTGATCGTGCTGGGCGCGGGCCTTGCCGGACTCGCCGCCGCCCGTGACCTGGCCACCGCCGGCACCGACGTGCTCGTCCTGGAGGCCCGGGACCGCGTCGGCGGCCGGGTCGAGCAGACCCGCACACCCGACGGCCGCACCGTCCAGCTGGGCGGCGAGGTGGTCGGCCGTGCCCACACCGCGTACCTGCAACTCGCCAAGGAACTCGGCCTGGAGCTGGTTCCCAGCTACGTGGCCGAACCCGGCCGCATGACCCGTTCCACGCCCGAGGGCCTCTCGGCCGGCGATCCACCGCACTGGTTCGGCCCCGGAGACACGGCCCGACACGAGCACCTCGGCAGGGAGTTCAGCAAGCTCGCCGCCACGGTCGATCCCGACGCCCCCTGGTCGCACCCGGAGGCGGCCGCTCTGGACCGGCTGTCCGTGGCCGACTGGCTGCGTTCCCGCCACGCCACGCCCGCCGTGGTACGGCTGTGGGACATCGGCCAACTGGCCCTGGCGGGCGGGTCGTACGAGCGGATCTCGCTGCTCGCCGCGTTGCGCAAGAGCGCGGCGGTGCCCGGTACGGGCGACTACGACTACGACGACTGGGAGGGACTGCGCCTGGCGGAGGGCTCGGCGACCCTGGCCGAGGTCATGGGCCGCGAGCTGGGCCCGCGCATCCGCCTCGGCGCACCCGTCGCCGCGCTGGACGTACGCCCCGGCCACTGCACCGTCCGCCTGCTCACCGGCGAGGTCCTCACCGCGGCGGCCGTGGTGAGCGCCCTGCCGGTGGGACCCCTGCGGTCCGTCCACGTCACCGGGGTGAGCGACGCCCGCCTGGCCTCGCTGCACCGCCAGCGCCAGGCAATCGCGGCGAAGTTCGCCGCCGTCCACGACCGTCCCTTCTGGCGCGCCGACGGCCTCAGCGGCCTGTCCGAGGCGGAGGGGGTCCTGGGCAGCACGTGGCCGCAGAACGAGGGTGTGCTGTCGGCGCTGGTTCCCCCCGAGCGCTACGGCGTCCTGCTGGGCATCCCGCCGCACCTGCGCATACCGGAGCTGCTCGCCGAGACGGCCGCCATGTTCGGCGACCAGGCGCTGCGGCCGACCGCCTGTCACCTGCGGCTGTGGGGCACCGACCCGTGGACGCAGGGCTACGTCACCCAGTGGCCACCGGGTGAGGTGATGGCGGTCGGTCCGCTGCACGGCACCCATGAACCGCCCTTCTACGTCTGCGGCTCGGACCAGTGGGTCGCCGGATACATGGAGGGCGCCGTCCGCACCGGCCGCGCCGCCGCCGAGGAGGCACTGCGCCGTGGCTGACACAGCTCCCCTCACGGCCGTCCTGAACCACGTGGGCGGCACGGACGTACCGGCCGCCTCCGGAGCCACGCTGCGACTGATCGACCCCGCGACCGCACTCCCCCACGGACTGGCCCCGCTGTCCGGCCCCGAGGACGTGGACCGGGCCTGCCGGGCGGCGCAGGACGCCTTCGACGGCTGGTCGGCCACCACACCGGCGTACCGGCAGGCCGCGCTGCTGCGCATCGCCGACGCCCTGGAACGGGAGGCCGACGCCCTGGCGAGCGCCGAGGTGGCCGACACGGGCAAGCCGCGCGCCCTCTTCCTGGCGGACGAGCTGCCCGCGATCGTGGACGTGCTGCGGTACTTCGCCGGGGCCGCCCGGAACCTGCCGGGCGCCGCGGCCGCCGAGTACACACCGGGGCGCACCTCCGTCCTGCGCCGCGAGCCGGTGGGCGTCTGCGCCCAGATCACGCCGTGGAACTACCCGCTGATGATGGCCGTGTGGAAGATCGCTCCGGCGCTGGCCGCCGGCAACACCGTCGTGCTGAAACCTTCGGACTCCACGCCCTCCACGGCCACGCTCCTCGCCCGGCTGGCCGCCGAGCACCTGCCGCCCGGCGTGCTGAACGTCGTGTGCGGCGACCGGGACACCGGGCGCCTGCTCGTCGCCCATCCCCACGTCCGGATGGTCGCCGTCACCGGGAGCGTCCGCGCCGGACAGGAGATCGCGGCCGCGGCGGCGGCCGACCTGAAGCGGCTCCATCTCGAACTCGGTGGCAACGCACCGGTGTTGATCCACGAGGACGCCGATCTCGACGAGGCGGTCGAGCAGCTGTCGTACCTGTCCTTCTACAACGCGGGGCAGGACTGCACGGCCGCCGGCCGGATCCTGGTCCACCGGCGCGTCCACGACAGCTTCCTGGAGGCCTTCGCCCAGTGGGCCGCGCAGCGCGTGCCCGGCGCGTCCGCCGACGCCCGCGCCGACTTCGGTCCGCTCGCCAACGCCGCCCAACTCACCTCTGTGTGCGGGCTGCTGGAGCGCCTGCCGCCGCACGCCGAGGTCGTCACCGGGGGCACCCGCGTGCCCCGCCCCGGCTACTTCCACGAGGCCACGGTGGTGGCCGGGGCCCGGCAGGAGGACGAGATCGTACGCAACGAGGTGTTCGGGCCGGTCGTCACCGTCCAGCCCTTCGCCGACGAGGCCGAGGCCCTGCGCATGGCGAACGACGTGCCGCAGGGGCTGGCCGCGAGTGTCTGGACCCGCGACCACGACCGCGCGATGCGCGCGAGCCGGGCACTGCACACCGGCATCGTCTGGGTCAACACCCACGGCACGACCGTCTCGGAGATGCCGCACGGCGGTGTACGGCACTCCGGTTACGGCAGTGACCTCTCCCTCGCGGGCCTGCTCGACTACACCCAGGTCAAGCACGTCATGCTGTGACGCCTGCCCGCCGGGTCTCCAGAACCTTCTTCAGGGTGGCCAGTTCGGTGTCGACCAGGTCGGTCTGCTCCTTGAAGAAGGAGTCGGTGAAGCCCGGCGGCCGATAGAAGGTGATCATGAACTCGGCCCCGTCGCCGTTGGGGACCACGCGGGCCGGTACACACCAGGCGGCGGTGTCGTCGACGTAGTCGTGGTCGAGGATCCCGAACTCGGCGTTGGCGCGCAGGCGCAGCCTGGCCGGGCCCAGCGGGGTCGACATGCGCCACCAGTCGGGGTCGTCGGTGGGCTCGATCGACCGGACGTTGACCACGGCCCAGGTGGGCCAGTTCGCGGGGTCGGCGAGGAAGGCGTAGACCTGCTCGTACGGGCAGTCGATGCCGACGGTCTTGGTGACGGAGGTTTGGACGCTCATCGCGCGCTTCTTTCAAGGGTTGCCGGGAGGCTGGGCGGGGTGGGCCGCGCCCACCAGACGCCGGATCCATTCCTCCAGCTGCCGCCGCTGACCGGCGTCGAGCGAGCCGAAGTAGTGGGCGTCGTTGTGGTCGGCGATCTCGGCCAGTTCGGGGACGAGAGCCTGTCCCCGGTCGGTCAGGACGAGCCGGACCGAGCGCCGGGAGGCGGGGTCGGGCTCGCGCCGGATCAGGCCCTTGGCCGCCAGCCGGTCGACCAGGCGGGAGACGGCTCCCGGATCGATGTCCATGTGGGCCGCCACCGCCTTGGTGGTGTCGTGGCCGTGGAAGACACTGACCATCACGCCCCACTGGGAGACGGTGACGTCGTGCCTGCCGAGCTCGGCCTCGAACCGGCCGTGGACCTCGTCGGACAGACGGCGAAGCCAGTAGCCGAGGTGGTCGTGGAGTCCACTGGTGTTGCTCACGCGTCCATCATTGTTGTCATGACAATTCTTGTCAAGGCAATAAAGGGCTCGCAGACTGCCCGACCCACCGGAGGGGTCAGGCTCAGCGGGGCGGGGCGGGGCCGTGGTGCCGATGACGAGGCGGGGGGCCATGACGTCCGACTGTCGTCGACGGCCGACCACGGACATGTCGCCGGGACCGCGATGCCGGAGCGCAGGAAGACATCGAGAACGCCGGTCGCGCAGCGGTCGTTGAAGGCCAGTACGGCGGTGGGGCGTCGCCGGTCGGCCGACAGGGCGCGGGCGGCCCCGGCACCTTCTTCCTCGGTCAGCCCGCCGGGGAGGATGCGGATGTGTCCGGCCAGGCCGTGGCGGTTCATGGCGGTGCGACAGCCCCGGCGCCGGTCGGCCGCGCCCGGCGCCCGACCCGCGTCGATATGGGCGATGGCGCGGTGACCGAGGGCGACGAGGTGATCCACCGCCTGGCGTGCGCCCGCGTCATCGGCGGTCCGTACGACCTCCAGGCCAGGGACCGGTGGCCGTAGCCGGCGGGCCACGGAGACGACCGGCAGCTGCGCGGCGAGTTCCGCCAGCCGTGCGGCAGGGGCCTGCGGGCCGAGGAGGATCAGTGCCTCACAGCGGTCGGCGAGCAGCGCGTCCACGGCGCGCCGCTCGCCGCGCCCGGCGGTCACGGCGCTCAGCGCGATCTGGTAGCCGCCGGTTCGGCCGCGGCGTAGACACCCTCCACCAGGTCCGCGTGGAAGGGATGCTGGAGGCCGAACGCCACCCGGAGCAGCCGGGATCGCCGGCTGCGCAGCAGTCGCGCTCGGCTCGGTCACGTGGACCTGACCGGGCGGTAGCGCACACTGACCGCGGCCGAGGGATCGTTGCCGTCCAGCAGTTCGAGCCGGACCGGGGTGCCACCAGGGCTGGTGAACAAGCGGATCCCGTCGCCGGGCAGTACGGGCACAACAGCGGTCCTCGCCACGCACCGCCGTGATCATGCCCGGGTCGGGGCAGGCGTCCCAGCCGTCCCGGCCTCCCAGAGCGGCACCGGTCGTCCGCGTGTACTCCTCGATGAGTCCGGGTCGGACCGAGAACCCCGTCATTTTTGTAGCGCCCGGGTGAGTTCCAGCCCTCGCGCGGGACGAACCGGAACCACACCTTGAGGGGTCGGAAGGGGGCCGCGCAGCCAGACTCGGGGCAATGCCGCCTCACCGGCACTGCGGACTCCACTCGAAGAGGAGGATGGTCACGTCGTCCCGGAGTTGGTTGCGCTGATGGTCGAGGAGGTCGTGGATGAGCAGCCGCAGCACCTCGGCCGGGCGCTGCCCGGCGGCTGAGGAACGGATGATGAAGTCGGTGAACCGGTCGAGGCCGAACTCCGCTCCGTTCGCGTCGCGTGCCTCCACGACCCCGTCGGTGTAGAGCAGGACGTGGTCGCCCGGTACCAGTGTCGTCTCGTGGACCTGCCGGGCCGCCGGGACGAATTCGCCGACCAGGCCGATCGGGGGCTGCGGGGAGCTGTCCAGCGCCCCGTCGACCACCCGCTCGGAACGGATCAACAGCGGCGGAGGGTGACCGCAGTTGACCCAGCGCAGCACTCCCGTCTCCGCATCGAGCCGGCACAGCACGCCGGTGCAGAAATGGTCGGGGAGCCAATGGGAGAGCGCCTCGTCGACGGAGGCGACCACGTCAGCCAGGTCGCCACCGCCACGGCGGGTGTTCCGCGCCGCCGCCATGGCGACCGACGTGGTCAGGCCGGAGACAAGATCGTGACCCATGGAGTCGAGGATCATGGTGTGCAGCATGTTCTTGACCACCGAGTGGTCGAAGGCGTCCCCGGCGACGTCGTAGGCCGGTTCCAGGACCGCGGTCGAGATGCATCTCCTGCTGCCGACGGTGTGGGGCGGCAGGAACGCCCGCAGCATCTCGGCCGGCAAGCCCATGGCCGTGGTGCGGGTGCGGGCGGCGAGCCAGTCGCTGTAGGTGCGCTTGGAGGTGATCAGCATGGCGAACAGATGGGCCAGCATCCTGGTGCGGCGCATCCGTACCGCGTCGGGCGTGGCGGTCCGCACCGCCAGCACGCCCAGCCGCTCCGCTCCGTCGACAAGAGGCATCCAGATGATCACGCCGTCGTCGGCGTCGACCACCTGTGTCGTGATGGTGCGGTACGCCCAGCCGGCCGACGAGTCGACCACCGACAGCGGCTCCAGGGTCTCGTCGAGTGGGATGAGCAGCCGTTGTTGCAGGTCGACGAGGTAGATCAGCGCGGTGTCCAGGCCGAGAGCCGAAGCGCACCGGTTCGCCAGGTCGGACAGTTCGAACGGCAGGGCCGTCTGTGCCTCGACGAGCAGCTCCTCCATCCGGCTCTCGTCGACGGCGGCTGCGTCGGAGCCGGCGGGCGCGCGCGGTGGGTCCGACACGGGATCACCCCTTCTGCGCCCAGTCTCACACCGATCCCGCCCCCTCTCACGTCAGGCCCGGTCGCACCACTGGATGACGTTCGCCGGCAACGATCACTCTTCACTGACTGGCCCATAAAATCGAACACATGATTGAATCCGGCCATGAGGCCGATTCCCGACGACCTGGCTCGCGCACAAGCGGAGTGGCACGCCACCTACCGGCAACTCGCCGCCCGCCCGCGCACGGCGCTCCGGCGGCGACTGATCCACCTGTCGTCGGAGGTGCTCTTCCACCCGTACTGGCACGGCCGGCGGTCGGCGGGCTGGGCAGCGCTGCACGCCGGGGAGCGGACCGGAAGGAACTGACGGCGCGCGGCCTGTCCAGTGCGCACTCCCCCGCCGACCGTGACACTCCGCCTCCGGCAAGCCCCTCACCATCCACGTCACCGTCTTGACAGGTGACGCCTGTTGGGGGAATCTGGTATCCACCGAGCCACATGGCTCGACCCGCCACCGATTCAGCGGAGGCTGACTATGGAGAGCCAGAGCACCCCGGACAGCACCGCGGCCGCACGCCGCGCGCGCTTTGGCACGCTGCCCGGGCGCATCCGGTACGAGGACATGGTCGAGGAGAAGGCGGCCGCGCCCCGCGACGCGGCGAGGGACGCCTACGACCCGGAAGGATCATGGATGTCCTTCTCCTGCCTGGCCGCCGACCTGGGCCTGTAAAACAAGCGGGACCGGTTCGTCACCTATTTGACAAGTGACGAACAGGAGTGAGGCCCGTCATTCTTTCGGCGCCCCCTTCGAGCGTGGTGAGGGAGGTCGCGCGAGGATGGAGACAATCCATGATCCGCACGACGTCTGGCATCAGGATCGGAGGAGTACCCATGGCCGACACCAAGACCTACGACCCTCGCCATACTGCGGTTCTGCTGGTCGACCCGTACAACGACTTCCTTTCCGAGGGCGGCAAGATCTGGCCGCGCCTGGAGCCCGTGGCGCAGGAGGTCGGCCTGCTGGACAACCTGCGTTCCGTGGTCGGCTCCGCCCGCGACGCCGGCATCCAAGTGGTGTTCGTCCCGCACCGCCGCTGGGAGCCGGGCGACTACGAGACCTGGGCGCACCCGAACCCCACCCAGCGGAGCATCCAGGAGCGGCACTCGTTCGCCCGTGGTACCTGGGGCGGGGAGTTCCACCCCGACTTCCAGCCGCAGGAGGGCGACATCATCGCCCGGGAGCACTGGGCGCAGAGCGGGTTCGCCAACACCGACCTGGACTTGCAGCTCAAGCAGCACGGAATCACCCACGTGGTGGTCGTCGGCCTCCTGGCGAACACCTGCATCGAATCCACCAGCCGCTTCGCCATGGAGCTCGGCTACCACGTGACGCTGGTCCGCGACGCCACCGCGGCCTTTCATCCCGAGATGATGCACGCCGCACATGAGCTGAACGGCCCCACCTTCGCCCATGCCATCGTCGCCACGGAAGAGCTCGTCACCGCGCTCAAGGTAGCCCGGTCCTGATCCCGACATCCGTCGCACGCCGGGACCACCTCACCGCTTGCTCGCCACCGAACTGCCCGTGTTCGCCGCCCGGGTGGATGCCTTCCGCTCGCACGCTGCCCCCGGCGTTGACGGATCTCACGGCCCGCAGAAAGCAGACCTCGTATCAAGGACCATCGACGCCGTGGCGTGCGGTCCCGCCTCGTCGCCGAGCGCGGCTCGGAGGTCGCATCCGAGCAGCGTGCAGCGTGCAGCGGTCGGCACCCGGGTGCCGGACGAGCACGGCGTCGTACACGGCACGGTCGGGGCCGTCACCCGCGACCGCGGGTCGGGGGGTCCGTCGGAACGGGCTGTTCCGTCCAGATGATCTTCCCGGTCGTCGTGTAGCGGGTGCCCCATCGGCCGGCGAGCTGGGCGACGATCAGCAGGCCCCGTCCGCCTTCGTCGGTGGTCCGGGCATGGCGCAGCCGTGGCGAGGTGCTGCTGGTGTCGGAGACCTCGCAGATCAGGCCGCGGTCTCTGATCAGGCGTAGACAGACCGGCCCGGTCGCATGACGGATGGCGTTCGTGACCAGTTCGCTGACGATGAGCTCCGTGGTGAACGTCAGATCGGGCAGGCCCCACTCCGTCAGCTGCTGGGCGGCGACGGTACGGGCGTGCGCGACGACGGCTGGATCGCTGGGCAGGTTCCAGGAGACGACGCGGTCCTGTGCCAGGACGTGAGTCCGCGCGAGGAGCAGGGCCGCGTCGTCGGACGCCGGACCGGCCAGCAGTTCGTCGATCACCCTGCGGCCGGTCTCCTCCAGTGTCGGCCGGGGCTCAGCGAGGATGTCGCTCAGCCGGGTGAGCCCGACGTCGAGGTCCCGGTCGTAGGACTCGATGAGGCCGTCGGTGTAGAGCGCGATGAGGCTGCCCTCGGCCAGCTCCAGGTCGACGGACTGGAAGGGCAGGTACCCGAGGCCCAGCGGCGGGCCGGCGGGCAGGTCCAGGATCTCGGCGCTGTCGTCGGGACCGACGATCACCGGCGGGAGGTGACCGGCACGGGCCAGTGTGCAGCGCCTGCTGACCGGGTCGTAGACGGCGTACAGGCAGGTGGCTCCCATGAACGCGGTACCCGGGGCCTCGTTCTCGGCCGCCGTCGCGGCTTCGTCGCCGTGTGCCCCCATCAGACCGATGACCAGGTCGTCCAGATGGGCCAGCAGTTCGTCCGGGGAGAGATCGAGGTTGGCGAGCGTGCGTACCGCGGTGCGCAGGCGCCCCATGGTCGCCGCCGCGTTGATGCCGTGCCCGACCACGTCCCCGATGACCAGCGCGACCCGGGCCCCGGAGAGCGGGATCACGTCGAACCAGTCACCGCCCACGCCGCTCGGGGCATCGGCCGGGAGATACCACGAGGCGACGTCCAGAGCGGATCCTCCCGTCAGTTCCTGCGGCAGCAGGAAACGCTGCATGGAACGGGCCGCGGTGCGCTCGCGGGTGAACCGGCGCGCGTTGTCGATGCACACCGCCGCGCGAGAGACGAGTTCCTCGGCGAGGCGGACGTCGTCGTCCTCGAAGGGGCCGAGCCGCCGGGACCGGGCGAACGTCGCCGCGCCCAGGGTGACGCCGCGTGCGCGCACCGGGATCACCATCACCGAGCGGAAGTCGTAGTCGAGGAGGGAGGCGCCCAGCGTCTCGTCCTCGGTGACCCACGGGCTATTGGCGCGGTCCAGGATCCGTTCCACGAGCGTCCTGCTCTCCAGCAGGCAGCGGGTCACGGGGGACGCGGGGGCACGCCGTACCGTTTCCCCCACGGCCAGCGCCGCCTCGGGGCAGCCCTCACGCACCGACTGCTGCCCCGCGCGCCGGATGACGGGCGAGATGCCGACCGGCCCGGGTGCCGGTTCCTCGCCCCGCATGACCGAGTCCAGCAGGTCCACGGCGACGAAGTCGGCGACGGACGGTACGGCGTCGTCGGCGAGTTCCTGCGCGGTCCGCGTCACGTCCAGGGTGCTGCCGATGCGGGCAGCGGCGTTGTTGAGCAGGGCCAGGCGCTCCTGGGCCCGCCAGCGCTCGGTGACGTCGATGACCATGTACCAGACGCCCACGTTCTGACCGTGCCGGTCCTTCATGGCGAAGAAGGAGGCGGAGATCGCCCGGCTGCGGTCGGGGTCGGGGTAGTTGGAGCCTCGGTACTCGTAGTCCATCACCGGAGCGCCGGTCTCCAGGACCTGGCGCATCTTCTCCTCGAAGGCATCGGCCTCCGCCTTCGGCAGCACGTCCGCCATCCGTCGTCCCAGCCGTCGTTCGTGCGGGATGCGGCGGGCCAAGGGCTCGTTCACCCAGACGTACCGCAGATCCGTGTCGAGCACGGCGATGCCGACCGGCGCGTGCGTGAGGAAGGGAGTGAGCATCAGCTGGCTCACCCCGCCGCCCGGCATCCGCCAGAAGGCCCGTTTCGGGGGCCGGCCGACGAATCTGCCGAAGACCAGTGCGGCGACCGTGGCCACCAGGACGCCCGGGACCATCGCGTAGATGCCCGACTGGAAGGGACCGAGCAGCGGATCGATCTTCTTCCACAGCAGCACTGTGGCCGCACCCGAGACGATTCCGGCCATGGCCCCGGCCCAGGTCATGCGTGGCCAGTACAACGAGAGGACGACGACCGGCCCGAAGGCGGCTCCGAAGCCCGCCCAGGCGTAGGCGACGATGCCCAGCAGTCCCCCGCCCCTGAGCGCGATCACGAAGGCCACCAGGGTCACGACGACGACGGCCGCGCGCCCGACCCACACCAGTGCCCTGTCCGGGGCGCGCCGGTTGAGGAAGGCGCGGTAGAAGTCCTCCGTGAGAGCGACGGACGACACCAGCAGCTGGCTGTCCGCGGTGGAGATGATCGCGGCGAGTACGGCGATCAGCATCACCCCGGCGCTCCAGGGATTGAGCAGGGCCCGGCACAGGCTGATGTACACCGACTGCGGGTCGTGCAGCGGCGCTCCGGGCTGCGCGATGCCCACCAGGCCGACGAGCGTGGCGCCCGCGAGCACGACCACGACCCAGCCCGTTTCGATACGGCGGGCCGTGGGGACGGCGGCGGTGCTGCAGATGCCCATGAAGCGGGCCAGGATGTGCGGCTGACCGAAATAGCCGAGGCCCCAGGCGAGCAGCGAGATGATGGCGACGGCGCCGAGCGACCCCTCTGCCGACCAATGTCCGTTCGTGAAGCCGACCCTGGCGCCCATGTCCAGCAGGGTGGGGGTCTTGCTGTTGAGGGTGTTGCGCAGTTCCCCCAAGCCGCCCAGCACGCCGATCCCGACGACCGGGACCACGAGCAGGGCCAGGAACATCAGCGTGGCCTGCATCACGTGCGTCAGGCTCACGGCCAGGAAGCCGCCCAGGCACGAGTAGATGACGATCACCAGGGCGGTCAGGGTCACCCCGAGACCGAACCTGAGACCGAACACGTCTTCGAACAGCAGACCCCCGGCCACGAGCCCGCTGGCCACGTAGACCGTGAAGAACACAAGCGTGACCGCCGCCGAGACCATCCGGAGCATCCGGGTGCGGTCCTCGAAGCGCTCCTCCAGATAGGCCGCCAGGCTTACGGCATTGCCCGCGCGCTCGGTGTAGGTGCGCAGCCTCGGCGCGACGAACAGCCAGTTGAGATAAGTGCCGACCACCAGACCGGCCGCGATCCAGCTGGCGCCGACGCCGGCCGCGTACACCGCTCCGGGAAACGCGAGGAACAGCCAGCCGGACATGTCGCTCGCCCCTGCGGACAGGGCGGCCACGAATGCGCTGAGCCTGCGGCCCCCCAGGGCGAAGTCGGCCAACGTACGAGTGCGGCCGTAGGCCCAGACTCCTGTTCCGATCATCACGGCCACGTACACGAGGAACGTGGCCACGATCGGCGCGCTCAAGTGGAACATGTTGTCCTCGCCTGCGAGGTTCGCGAGCGTGGGTGCGACCGTCGCACAGCTGACAGTCAAGGCGCTGTCAGGTAAATGTACAGATTTCAGTCACCATCGGTCGACAGCAACGCGCACGCCGCTGCCGGGCGCGGCGGCGGGCCACGGGGGGCGCCGCATACCCGCTCCCCTGCGCCTCGGTGGATCCGACCCAGTTCCCGTCCTCCCCAGGTGCCGCGGCCGCCGTTCGACGTCATGCAGTGATGACTATTGATGTACACAGTTTTTCTCGCAATATGTGTTAACAACTGGCCCACTCCTGATAATAATTCCGCGAGCCACGCTGAGCGGCTGCCCCCGGCAGGTGGAGCCGCCGCGGGGGTCCCCTACGCCGTTCCACGAACCACCCGCACGAGAGGTCCCCGTCATGCGGCACGACCAGATACGCCCGCATCCGCACGGCCAGATCGGCCCTCATCGTCGGCGCCGCCGCGACCGCCCTGCTCGCCACCGCCTGTTCCGGGGCCGGAGCCGGATCGTCGTCGGGCGGCGGCAGGAGCATCAACGTCCTGATGGTCGGCAATCCGCAGATGGAGGACATCGCGCAGCTGACGAAGAGCACCTTCACCAACGGCCTTCGCGGCGATGCCGGCGGTCTGCTGCCAGGTCGGGTGCTCAGCCGTGTACCGGCTCTTCGGAGCCGCCAACGGCCCCACCGTCGACTGGGTGTCCGCCTACCCCATGCCGGCTGTCGTGGTCTCGTTGGTCTGGCAGTGGACGCCGTTCATGATGCTGATCCTGCTGGCCGGTCTGCAGGCCCAGCCCGGGGACGTCCTGGAGGCGGCGAAGGTCGACGGCGCGTCGGCCCTGGCGACCTTCCGCCACATCACCCTGCCGCACCTGCGCCAGTACATCGAACTGGGCGTCCTGCTCGGCACGATCTACGTCGTGCAGACCTTCGACGCGGTCTACTCCATCACCGAGGGCGGGCCCGGCTCCCAGACGACCAACCTGCCCTACGGGATCTACCTGACCATGTTCCACAAGTACGAGTACGGCCAGGCGGCCGCCGCCGGTGTGGTCGTCGTCCTCGGCTCGATCCTGATCGCGACCCTCGCGCTGCGCACCATCGCGTCGCTGTTCCGCGAGGAGGTGCCCTGATGACCGCTCACGCGCCGGTCGCCGCGCCCGGCGCGAAGCTGAAGAAGCTCGTCCGCCGCCACGACGACCACAGTGGTACGCCGAAGCTGTCGCCCTTGTGGACCTGCCTCGCCTGGCTCACCACCCTGGCGTTCTTCGCGCCGGTGGCGTGGATGGTGCTCACCTCCTTCCACCAGGAGGCGGACGCTGCGACCAACCCGCCGAGCCTCATCGCCCCGCTCACCCTCCACCAGTACTCCCTGCTGGTCGGCCGGGACATCACCCCCTATCTGCTCAACTCGGCCATGGCCGACGTGACTTCCACGGTGCTGGTGCGCGCCCTGGCCGTGCCGGCGGCCTACGCGCTGTCCATCAAGCCGGTCGAGAAATGGACCGACGTGATGTTCTTCTTCCTGTCCACGAAGTTCCTGCCGACCATCGCGGCCCTGCTGCCGGTCTACCTGATCGTCAAGGACATCGGCATGCTGGACAACGTATGGACGCTGATCGTCCTCTACACCGCCATGAACCTGCCGATCGCGGTGTGGATGATGCGCTCGTTCCTCGCCGAGGTGCCCAAGGAGATCCTGGAGGCCTCGGAGGTCGACGGGGCCAATCTGTTCACCGTGCTGTGGCGGATCGTCGCGCCGGTCGCCATGCCCGGACTCGCCGCCACCTCGCTGATCTGCTTCATCACCAACGAGGGCTTGTTCCTGGCCCGGCTCTGCGCCGCGGCCACCCTGGTGTCACTCCCCGTCCTGATCGCCGGTTTCGCCGCGCAGGACAAGCTCGTGCGCGGCCTGTCCCTGGGAGCCGTCAAGTGAGTGCCGCCGCAACGGCACGGCAGTCGGCTTACCCGGCCGGCGCCATGTCCTCCGACGAACTCCAGCGGCCACGGCATGGCCGTACGATCGCCCGCTTCCAGGCGGGCACCGGCCGCAAGATCCAGATCCGCCCCGGCCTCACCACCGCGTGAACGCCCGACCCGAACGGAACCCCGTCACCATGCCCCGGCACAACCACCAGATCCGTCGCGTCCTCGTCCGTTCCCTCCACGACATCACCATCGAGCAGGTACCCGCCCCCGTACCCGGGGACGACGAACTCCTGGTGCGCACTGCGGTCGTCGGCGTGTGCGGCTCCGACACACACGCTGCGGCCGGTCACCATCCCTTCATCGACCTGCCCTACCGCGCCGGTCATGAGGCGGTGGGCGTCGTCGCCCAGGCGGGGCAGGGGGCCGGGGGCTTCACGCCCGGTGACCGGGTGGTCATCGAGCCCAACCTCTGCTGCGGCCGGTGCCCCCAGTGCCGCTCGGGCCGCTACAACATCTGCCAGGAGCTGAAGGTCTTCGGCTGCCAGACGCCCGGCGCCATGACCGACCAGTTCACCATCCCGGCCGACCGCGTGCACCGCGTCCCCGACGGCATGACCGACATCGAGGCCGCGCTCATCGAACCCCTGGCCACCCCGGTGCACGCCGTGGCGAAGGCCGGTGACCTCACCGGCCGCACGGTCGCCGTGCTCGGCGCCGGCCCCATCGGCCTGCTCACCCTCCTCGCCGCCCGGCACGCCGGCGCCGCCCGGATCGCCGTCACCGACCTCCTCGACGGCAAGCGGGCGAGGGCGCTGCGCCTCGGCGCCGACGCGGCCCTGCCCGCCGACTCCCCCGACCTCGTCGGACAGGTCCACGCGGCGCTCGGCGGCCCGGTCGACGTCGTCTTCGACTGCGTCTCCCGCGCGCGGTCCATGGCCCAGGCCACCGACCTGGTGACCAAGGGCGGCCAGATCGTCGTGGTGGGCGTGGGCACCCCCGGCACGACCCCGGTCCGGCTGGACCTGATCCAGGACCGGGAGATCCGCGTCGAAGGCACCCTGATGTACACCGGCGAGGACTACCGCACCGCGATGTCCCTGATCGCCTCGGGCGCCGTGGACACCACCGAGCTCGTCACCGCCACCTATCCGCTGGCGGATGCCGCCAAGGCCTTCGCCGCGTCCGCCGACCCTGAGCAGGTCAAGGTGCTGGTCACGGTGGAGGGTCCGTAACAGGCCGCCACCTGCCCGTGTGGGAAACTGCGAGACCGGAAGCGAACGGGAAGGAGGGACGCTGTGACCGCCCGTACGCGACTGTCACAGGCGGCTGTCGAGGAGCGGCGCCAGGCCGTGCTGCAGTACGTCGCCGAGCACGGCGAGACCCGGATCGACGACCTTGCCGGGCACTTCGGCGTCAGCCTGATGACGATGCACCGGGACCTGGACGACCTGGCCGGGCGGCATCTGCTGCACAAGGAGCGGGGCCGGGCCGTCGCCTTCCCCGCCCTCACCATGGAGACGGCCACCCGCTTCCGGGAGAACAGCGCCCTGGCGGCCAAGATCGCGCTGTGCGCGGCCGTCGCCGGCCGGATCCGACCGGGCAGCACCCTGCTCATGGACGACTCGACCACTCTCTTCCCGCTGGCTCCCGCACTGGCCCGGCTGGACCAGCTCCACGTCGTCACCAACTCGGTCGGCCTCGCCCAGCGTCTCGAGCCCGCCCCCGGCGTGAAGGTCACCCTCCTGGGTGGCGACTACCGCAGCGACTTCAACTCCTGCACCGGGCCCGCCGTCACCCGTACCCTGTCCGCGATCCGGGCCGACCTGGCTCTGATGTCGGCCACCGCCGTCCTCGAAGGCCGCCTCTTCCACCCGTTGAGCGACTACGTCGAGGTGAAGCTGGCCATGCTCGCCTCCGCCGACCAGGCGCTGCTTCTGGCGGACCACTCGAAGTTCGGCAAGACCGCCACATACGCGTACGGCACCGTGGCCGACTATCACGCCGTCATCACCGACACCGGCACCCCCGAGGCGGAACTCGCGGCCATACGCGGCCTCGGAGTCCCCGTCGAGACGATCGAACCCGAAGAACCCTCCCCGTGATACACACCCTGTTCGAGACACCCAGCCTCTACCGCCCGAGCGAGGCCGAGACGGCCGCGCCCGTCCCCACGGTTCAGGGTGCGCTGTTCGACTTCAGCAACACCTCTTCCAGATGATCGATCTGGAGACATGGCTGCGCCGGATCGGCGCCGCCTCCGGTCGTCTTGCCATGCTGGACGAGCCGAGTGCGGTGGCCGAGATCGCCGGCCAGTTGCGCGCCGCCTTCCGGCTGCCGTACGTCGTCGCCCTCCAGGAAGGCCGGGACCTGTCCTCGGAACTGCACCGCCGGGCCATGTGGGGATGGTGGGAGCGGGTGGAGTTCCTGCGCGGCGTGGAGGAGGCGGCCTACCGCGAACTCACCGCACCGGACGCCTGGGTCCCCTATCCCGACACCGGACCGGTCCTGCATGCCCTGCGCGCACGCGGGCTGCCCATCGCCATCGTCAGCGACTTCGCCGGGGACCTGCGCACCCACCTCGCCCACCACGGCCTGGACGCCCTGATCGACAGCTGCGTCATCTCCTACGAGCAGGGCCGCGAAAAGCCCGACCCGCAGCTCTTCCTCAAGGCCTGCGCCGACCTCGGCACCGCTCCCCGCGCCACCCTCATGGTCGGCGACAACCCGGGCCGCGACGGCGGCGCGACCGCCTGCGGCCTGCGCACCCTCATCCTGCCGGCGGAGCACCGCACCGCAGAGCGCGGCCTGACCGACGTCCTGCGGCTCGTGAACCGACACGGCTGACGCCGTACGCGCCGAGCGCCTCGGGAACCGGCTGGAAGAACGCCGGCGTTGTCCGAAACGCGCGCCAGGCGGGCGCGTCCCCGGGCTCGAGGAGGTTCCCTGGACCGTTCGGGGTCCTGTGACACCCGTGCCACTCACTCGATGTGCGAGCCACCGCCATGCACTCTTCACTGAGAGGAACAGATCGTTCCGAGGGCACGGGAGCCGCGCTATGAATGGGCACGGGAAAGGGGGCGCGGCGGTCGCAGCGCTGGCCGTGGTGACGGTCGCGGTCGCGGTGACCGGGTGCTCCAACCACTCCGGGAACCCGTCCGGCGGCGCCGGCAAGGCGGCTTCGGCAGCCTCCTCCGCCGCCGCCTCCCTTGCCTCCCGGGGAGCCGACGCGCTGGCCTCGGCCTCGGCGGAGGCCAGGCACAAGCTCGAAGAGGCCAAGGGCGGGGTGAACGCCAAGAACGAGGTGACACTCGGTGCTGTCACTATCGGCAGCGACGGCCGCGCCACGGCCAAGGTGACCGCCAAGAACACAGCCGGCTCGGCCAAGTCCTTCGCCGTCCAGGTCAACTTCACCGACAAGAGCGGCAATCTGCTGGACGTCGTCGTGGTGACGCTCAAGGACGTGGCGGCCGGTGCCTCGGGCGAGGGCACGGCCCGCAGCAACCGCAAGCTGAACGGCGAAGTGCACACGGTCGTTGGCACGGCACTGCGTTACTGAGCATGGGCTGCAGTCCTCGTCCTCGGCGTTGAACACCGATGTGAGCACCCCATCGGATGTGCCTGGCGCAGCCCGGGCGCCGGAGGTCAGTCGCCGCCGCTCAGCCGGCGTCGCATCCAGGGAATCGCGCCCCCGGCCATCAGCACGTCCACCTGGCGCGGCGACAGGTCGTGGCGGGCGGTGAAGGAGTCGCCGTCGCATTCCACGGTGACCTCGGCGGAGCCGTCGCGCAGCGACTCGTACAGGCCTGACAGGTGCAGTACGGAGTCCTGGTGGACGCGGTCGTGGTCGGCGGGGTCGGCGAAGGTCAGGGGCAGGACGCCGTAGTTGACGAGGTTGGCGCGGTGGATGCGGGCGATGGACTGGGCCAGGAGCAGGCGCAGGCCGAGGTGGCGGGCGGCCAGGGCGGCCTGTTCGCGGCTGGAGCCCTGGCCGTAGTTGCGGCCGCCAACCACCGCGTGGGGGCCGGTGTCGCGGGCCCGGTCGGGATAGGTGTCGTCCAGGGGGCGGAACGTGTGCGCGCTCATGCCGTCGAGGCTGCTCCACAGGGACAGGGCCTCGGCGCCGGCGGGCATGATCTCGTCGATGGAGACGTCGTCGCCGGCCGTGATGAGGACGGGCAGGTCCAGGTCGTCCTCGATGGGCTCGAAGTCCGGCAGCGGAGTGTGGGCGGGGGCCCTTGACGAGGGCGACCGGCTCGCCGTCCGGCGGACTGTGCAGCAGGCCGTCGTAGACGGCGGGGGCGGCGGGCTCGGTGATCCGGGGGCAGGGCATGTCGAGGGTGCGCGGGTCGGTGATCACACCGGTGAGGGCGGAGGCGGCGGCCGTCTCGGGGCTGCACAGGTACACCTGGTCCTCGCCGCCGCCGGAGCGGCCGGGGAAGTTGCGCGGCACGGTGCGCAGGCTGCGGCGGCCGGTCGCGGGGGCCTGGCCCATGCCGATGCAGCCGTTGCAGCCGGGCGGATGGAGGCGGGCCCCGGCCTCCACCAGGGCGGTCAGGCTGCCGTCACCGATGAGCTGGGCCAGTGCCTGCCGGGAGGCCGGGTTGATGTCGAGGGATACGCCGTCGGCGACCTGCCGGCCCTTGACGATGTCAGCGGCCACGGCGAGGTCGCGGTAGCCGGGATTGGCGGAGGAGCCGAGGTAGCACTGGTGGATCTCCGCGCCTGCCGCCTCGGCGACCGGGACGACGTTGCCGGGGCTGGTGGGCAGGGCGATCAGGGGCTCCAGCGCCGACAGGTCGAGCTCGTCCGCGATGTCGTACGACGCCCCCTCCTCGGCCGCGAGCGGTCGCCAGTCCTGCTCGCGGCCCTGCGCGGCCAGATAGCGGCGGGTCTGCTCGTCGGAGGGGAAGACCGTGGTGACGGCGCCCAGTTCGGTCCCCATGTTGGCGATGACGTGCCGGTCCATCGGCGTCAACTCGGCGAGGCCGGGGCCGTGGTACTCCACGATGCGGCCGGCGCCGCCGTCGACGCCGTAGCGGCGCAGCAGTTCCAGGACGACGTCCTTGGCGCTGCCCCAGTCGGGGAGGGTGCCGGTCAGGCGGATACCCCAGATCTCCGGCATGGCGATCGCGTACGGCTGTCCGGCCAGCGCCATCGAGATCTCCAGGCCACCCGCGCCGACCGCGAGCATGCCCAGCGCACCGGCCGCCGGCGTGTGCGAGTCGGTGCCGAGCAGGGACAGGCCCGGGCGGCCGAAGCGCTGCTGGTGGACGGCGTGGCTGATGCCGTTGCCGGCCAGGGAGTACCACATGCCGAAGCGGCGGGCCGCGCTCTCCAGGAGCAGCCGGTCGTCGGCGTTGCGGCTGTCGCCCTCCAGCATGAGGTGGTCGACATAGGCGACGGCGCTCCCGGCCCGCACGTCGTCCAGGCCCATGGCCTCCAACTGCAGTGGGCACAAAGGGCCGTTGGCGTCGTGCAGGAGGATCTGGTCGATGGACAGGGCGATCTCGGTGCCGGGCCGCAGCTCGCCGTCCTCGAGGTGGGCGGCGATCAGCTTCCGGGCGAGGTTGTCAGCCATGGTCGTAGCGCTTTCCCAGGTCGAGTGCGTCCGGCAGGCCCACGGTCGCGAAGAAGTCGTCCAGGGCGGGCAGATGCCGTACGGCGTCGACGGGAGTGCCCGCACCGGCGAGCTCGGCGAGTACGTCCCGCACGGCGGCGGTGGCGGCGAGGAGGGTGGAGAGGGGGCAGATCACCAGGCGGTGGCCGAGCTCGGTGAGGCGGGCCAGGCCGGTGGGCGGGGTCTTGCCGCCCTCGGCCCAGTTGAACAGCAGCGGGGTGTCCGGGAAGGCCGCCGCGGCCGCCTCGATCTCGGTGTCGCTGGTCAGCGCCTCGATGAACAGCATGTCGGCGCCGGCGTCGCGGTAACGGCGGCCGCGTTCCACGGCGGCGTCGAAGCCCTCGACCGCGCGGGCGTCGGTGCGCGCGATGATCAGGAAGTCGGGGTCGTCGCGCGCCTGGACGGCGGCCTCGATCTTGCCGGCCATGGTGCCCGCCGGGATGACCTCCTTGCCCTCCATATGACCGCAGCGCTTGGGGGCGGGCTGGTCCTCCAGGTGGATCGCGGCGACGCCCGCGGCCTCGTACTCGCGGACGGTGCGGATGACATTGATCGCGTTGCCGTAGCCGTTGTCGGCGTCGGCGATCACCGGGACGCCGACGGCCGAGACGATGCGACGGGCGGCGTCCGTCATCTCGCTCATGGTGAGCAGGCCGATGTCGGGGCGGCCCAGCAGGGAGGCGGTGGCCCCGAACCCGGTCATGTAGACGGCGGGAAAGCCCGCCCGCTCGACGAGGAGCGCGCTCATCGCGTCGTCTGCCCCCGGCGCGACCACCGGCCGCGGCCCGCGCAGCAACTGCCGCAGCCGCCGCGGCCCGGACCGGTCCGTGTCCAGCAGCCCGGCCATGCCCGCTCCTCCTCGCAGCCGACTCGTCGCAGCCGACTGCCCGTGCCGACTCCTTGATGCCGATCGAGCGGCCGCGTACCCATGGAGAACGATCCTGCACACATCGGCTCCGCGAGAGGCCGCCCCGGTCCGAGCGGAGTGCGGCGCTCGGCCTCTCGGGAACCCGTGCACCACCGGGGTCCGCCGCTCTGCCTGTCCTCGGCCGGAGAGGACAACCCGCCGGAAACAGGGAAGGTAGCGAACATGGCTCCTGTCTCGTCCCACCGGATCGCCCTGATCACCGGCGGCAACCGTGGCCTCGGCCGCGAGACCGCCTCCCGGCTCGCCGCCCTGGGCATGCATGTGCTGGTCGGCAGCCGCAGCGCCGAAGCCGGTGAAGCCACGGCCCGGCAGCTCACGGGCCGAGGGCTGTCGGCCCTGGGGGTGCAGCTGGACGTGACCGACCCGGAGAATGTCCGCTCGGTGGCCGCCGACATCGGCAGGACGTACGGGCGCCTGGACGTGCTGGTCAACAACGCCGGAGTGATCGTGGAGGCGTCCGCCACCCGGTTGACCGCCGCCGAGATCCGCTCCGTCTGTGAGGTCAACCTGCTCGGAGCGGCGACCATGGTGCACGAGATGCTGCCGCTCCTGCGCGACTCCGCGCACCCGCGGATCGTCAACGTCTCCAGCACCACGGCATCGCTGTCGCTCACCGCGGCGGGCACGGACTTCGGCGGCGACGCCGCCCACCGCATCGCCTACTCGGTCTCCAAGGCAGCCCCGAACATGCTCACACTCCAGTACGCGCGCGCGTTCGCAGCGGATCCGGAGCTCGCGCACATCAAGATCAACGCGGTGGCACCCGGCTATGTCGCGACCGACATGAACCGGGGACAGGGCACCCGGACCGTCGGCGAAGGCGCCGCGGTCGTCGTCGAGTTCGCGAACCTCGACGGCGACGGTCCCACCGGCGAGTTCCACAATGACCGCGGCCCGGTGCCGTGGTGACGCCGACGCCGTGCGGCTCACACCCCCTCCTCGTGGCGAGCATGGCAGAGGTGGCGGTCGGGTACTCGGCCGCCGTCACGGGCACAGGCCGGTGCCCGTCCCGGAAGCCAGGCGGAGGTGGTCCCATGGCTCAGAAAGTGCGGGAGATCATGACGTCGGAGCCGGTGACGGTGCCCGAGCGGACACCGCTCACCGAGGTGGCACGGCTCATGCGGGAGCGGGACGTCGGCGACATCATCGTCGGGGACGCCGACCATGTCCGCGGCCTGGTGACCGACCGCGACCTGGTGATCCGAGCCATCGCCGAGCACCGCGATCCCGACGCCACCACCGTCGGGGACGTGTGCAGCACCGACCTGATCACCTGCTCGTCCCAGGATGCGGTGGACGAAGCGGTGCGGCTGATGCGCGAGCACGCCCTGCGGCGGCTGCCGGTCGTCGACGACGGCCACCTCGTCGGCGCCCTCAGCCTCGGCGACCTGGCCATCGAGAAGGAGCCACGCTCGGCCCTGGCCGACATCAGCGCCGCGCAACCGAATCGCTGAGGCAGCCGCCCCGCTCACGGCGGATGTTCCCATTCCCCCGCCATGATCGAACCCATCAGCTACGGCTGGTGACCCCCTGCGGCACCGGAGGCGTACTCACCCTGGCCTGTGACCGGATCGCCGGACAGCCCGACGGGAACGGCCTCGCCCACGTCCTCGTGGCGGACCGTACTCGGGGATGCTCACAGTCTGGCGCCGAAGTCCTGTGTCCACCACGGGCCGCCCGCGCCCTTGTGCACACCCACACCGATGTCCTTGAACGAGCAGTTGAGGATGTTCGCCCGGTGACCGGGACTGTTCATCCACGAATCCATGACAGCTGCGGCGGTCTGCTGGCCTTGGGCGATGTTCTCGCCGTAGGTGGACCAGCGATAGCCGGCGGCCGTGATGCGCTGTCCGGGGTCTGCGCCGTCCGGGTTGGTGTGGTCGAAGAAGTGGCGAGCGGCCATGTCGTCGGAGTGGCCCTGGGCCGCTTTCTGCAGTTGCGGGTCCTCGGTGAGGGGGCCGCAACCGACGCCTGCCCGCTGCTTGTTCACCAGTGCAACCACCTGGCCCACGGTGTCGGTCGGGTCCGGGGAAGACGGCGCTGTGCTCGCCGGGGCCGCAGCCGGCGGGGCGGTCTGCCGGCCGGTGGGTGCGCTCTTCCTGCCGCGGTTCCCTGCCTTCGCGGCCCGCGGCTTCTTCGGCTTCGACGGTGACGGGGACGGGGAGGGCGACGGCGACACACCGCTTGCACTGGGCGTGGCGTGGTCCAGGACGGGGGCGGCCGCTCTTCGCTCCAGGCTCGCGTTCTCCGAGCCGGTTCCGGAATCCGTACCGAGGTACCACAGACCACCTCCGGCGACACAGGCCGCAACGACGGCCCCGCCGACGGCCCGGCGCCGCATGCGCCGACGCCGACGGGACTGGCTGCGCGAGCCGGTGCCGCCCCGTATGCCGTCTCGCGCGGTGCCCGTGCCCGGTCCGGTGTGTCCGTTGCCCACGCCCAGCGGTGTGGCAGACCCCGCCGGGACAGCACTCCCGGCGGAGGCTGAGATCCTGGCCGGCAGCGCGGGTGAGGCCGCGACCAGCGCCAGTCCGGCCAGCAGTCCTTCCGCGGGCATCAGACCGCTCCACAGTCCGCTGCAGCGGCTGCAGCCGCGCGCGTGCCGGGCTATTCGTTTACGCCACAGGGCCGAGGGCCTGCCGTCCCAGGAAGCCAGCACGATGCGGAGTTCCTCGCACCGTGGCCGTGCGTCGAGTGCTCGTACGACCACGCGGGCCGCCTCGAGCTGCGCCTTCATCCGCTGTACCCGGACCGCTGTGTGCTGGGGCGACAGGTCGAGAGCCGCGGCCACCTCGGCCCGGGTGAGTTCGCCGGCACACTCCAGCCACCACAGTGACAGCAGTCCCCGGTCGTCGGGCTCCAGCCAGCGCGTCGCCTGCGCTGTCTCCTGGCGCTGTCCGGAGAGCTGGAGCTGGACCACCGTCAGATCGACGAAGTCAGCACCCGGGTCGGCCAGATCCTCGGCTTCCTCCATCGTGCCCGGGGCGGATTGCCGGGTGTGCCAGTGCGCCCGGACCTGGTTCATCGCGATCGCGACCAGCCAGGAGCGAAAGCGCTCAGGAGTACGCAGTTCGCCCAGCCCGTCCAGGGCGCGCAACATGGTCTCCTGCACCACGTCGTCGACGTCCACCGAGCCGTTCAGGGCCCGGCCCACAATGTTGTAGACCAGCGGGAGGTAGGCGTTGACCAGCGCGTCCTGAGCTTGCGTGTCGCCCTCGCGGGCGGCCGTGACCAGTATCGCTGTCTCCACCGCGTCGTGCGTGCTCATACCCATGCTTCCCGTCATCGAGGCCGAACGATTGTGTCCGATGCCTGGGAGATCACTCGACGCGCCCCGGATAACAGTTCTTCGGGAGTGAGTTTCGGTCGGTGCGCCTGAAGGGCGGCTGCAGGGCTGGGAGAACAACGGGGTCGGCTCCGGCCTGCGGTGGCGACTGCAGGTTTCCGGCGGGGATCACACGCACGCCCTGAGCACGGAGCACCTCCGGCGCAGGGCGCGCGTCGGCAGGGAGATCGCTCCTTCAGCCGCGCGCCACGCTCGTCCAGAAGTCCCGCATCAGCGGCGTGGGGGTGGGGTTCGTCATCGCCACCTGGGTGAGGAGGATCGCCACCGTTGCGGTGGACGGAATGACGTGGGCCGTCGTCCCCGTGCCGCCCACCCAGCCGTAACGGCCGGGGACGTTCCACGGGTCGGCCTGGGTGACGTCGACCTGGCCGCCGTAGCCCCAGCCCTGGCCCTCCAGGAAGAGGGTGGCGACCGCACGCTGTTCGGCCGTGAGGTGGTTGGTGGTCATGCGGCTGACCGAGGTGGCGGTGAGGAGGCGGTGGCCGTTGCCCTCGCCTCCGTTCAGGAGCATGCGGGCGAAGGCCAGCCAGTCGTCGGCCGTGGAGACGAGGCCCCCGCCGCCCGAGTGGAAGCGCGGCAGGCGGCTCCACTGACCGTCGGGGGTGTCCGTCAGTTCCAGGGTTCCGTCGGGGGTCGGGCCGTAGGAGGAGGTGAAGCGGTGGCGCTTCGACTCGGGGACCTCGAAGGCCGTGTCCTTCATGCCCAGCGGCTCGAAGACCCGTTCCGCGAGGAAGTCGGGCAGCGTGCGGCCCGACGCCCGGGCGACGAGGATTCCCTGGAGGTCGGAGGAGGTGCCGTACAGCCAGGCGTCTCCCGGCTGGTGCAGCATCGGTACCTGCGCGAGGAGGCCCACCCAGGTGTCCGGGTCCGGCCAGTCCTGCAGGGCGCGGCCGTCCTTCTGCACGGTGAACAGGGACTGCACCGCGGGGAGGGAGAAGTCGGCGGGGAAGCCCCAGCCGGTGCGGGAGCTGAGCAGGTCCTCGACCGTGATCGGGCGGTCCGCCGGGACGACGTCCGCGACCGGGGCGTCGGGGGTGCGCACCACGCTCGGCTTGGCCAGTTCCGGCAGCCACTCCTCGACGGGAGTGTCCAGGGCGAGTCGCCCCTCGTCCACCAGCATCAGGACTGCCGCCGCTGCGATGGGCTTGGTGATGGACGCGATACGGAAGATCGTGTCCCTGGCCATCGGGGCGGTGCCGCCGGTGTCCACCGAGCCGGCGGTCACCACCTCGACGTCGTCGCCACGGGCGATCAGGCCGACGGCGCCGGGCACCCTCCCGTCGTCGACGTACCGGTGCAGGGTGTCGTACAGCGCGTTCATCGGTGGCCTTCCGGTAGGGGTTGTCCAGCGTGTACGACTCCCGGGACGGCGGAAAGTCATCGGCTGCGCCTGCGTGCGTCCACCCGAGCAGCTCAGGTGCCGTCGGTCTCTGCCGAGGCAGTCCTGTCGCCGGGTGCCGATGCGAAGTCGAAGTCGACGAACAGCGGCATTCTGTGCAGCGCTGGGGGTTCTCCCGGCAGGCCGAGCCGCTGCCAGGCCAGCCGAGCCGACACCTTCAGCACCCGTCGCGCCCGCACTATGAGCAGGACGGCGAGGGGCAGCTCGACCAGTACGGCCGTGCCGGCACTCGCCCACACATCCGCTCTACCCCAGTCCAAGGAGACGTCGAACCAGGCATCGCAGATCAGGAGTGTGGCCGCCACGTACGACAGCGGGACCATCGCCTGCCGTCTCAGCCACACCGCCGCTCCCGCGCCGGCCAACGACACCAGCAGCATCACGTCGAAGCCCACCCACACCATGGGCCAGTACCGAGCCTCAAAGCGATCCGGCAGCGACACCGCCAGGTACACGGTCCACGGCACGAGCACGAGCACGCACAGACCGAGCTGCCGTAGCACCCGCCGGTAGCGGCGGTGCAGTGCGGCACCGTCCGGTACGAAGGCGCCGGCCTTCATACCGGCGGGGACCGTGGGGTCTCTCTGCTCGCTCATCCTCGCCCGTTCCTTCCGGCAGCTGATGGCCCGGCGAACCGCCGTTGTGCCGTTTTGGGTGCACCGCCCTCAATGGTTGCACCTCACAGGGGAAAGCATGTACATGCCAGGCACCTGCCGGCGTGCGTCCGATCCCCGGCCCCACGTGAGGTGGCCGGGGCGCGCTCATGGTGGCAATGCCGGGAGGGCCCTATCCCCACCGTGCTGCGGGAGCCGGCCGTGACCGATGAATTCGGCGGCCGGTCGGGGTCCACACCTGAACACCGCAAGCCGCGCACCCGACAGTGAGGGAAGGGACCATGAGCATCAACGCACTACCGCCCGTCGTCGACGCCGAAACCTGGCAACGAGAGCTGGATGCCCTGCGCGTCCGGGAGAAGGACGCGACCCGAGAACTGGACGCGATCGCCGCCCAGCGTCGCCGCCTGCCCATGGTCCGCATGCCGGAGTACACCCTTGAGGGCGAGAAGGGACCGGTCCGGCTGGTGGATGTCTTCGAAGGCAGGAGGCAGCTGATCGTCTACAACCACATGTGGTTCCCCGGCAAGCAGTGGCAGTGCCCGGGCTGCACCGGCTTCACGTCGCAGTTCACCCGCCTGGAGTTCCTGGACGCCTATGACGCCCGGTTCGTCATCGTCACCCAGGGGCCGATCGACGAAGCACTCGCCTACCGGCAGCGAGTCGGAAACCGGATGCCCTGGTACTCCACGGCGAACAGCCCGTTCGGCAGCGACGTCGGCGCACCGCCCGGCGGGGGATTCGCGGTCAACGTGTTCCTGCGTGACGGCGACACCGTCTACCGGACCTGGCACACCAACGGTCGTGGCGTCGAGCAGCTCAGTCACACCTTCGCGCTGATCGACGTGTTGCCATACGGGCGACAGGAGGAATGGCAGGACTCGCCCGACGGCTGGCCACAAGATCCGACCTACAGCCGGTGGAGCTCCTCCGAAGACATCGCGGTTCTCTATGGCCCGGGACAGCACACCTAGGACTGCCGTCCGGCCATGGGCCGATCCCGGCGATTGCCGGGCCGTGCGGGAATCGCGAGGTCGATGGGCGCGGTCTTCTCCGGGTGATCGCGCTTCCGTGCCGCTGCGGGCAGTCGGGGCGAGGACGGCGTCCAGGGCCACGACCATGCGTACGGTGGCCTTCGTCTCGTGCCTCGCTCACCCGTTCGGCGGAGGGAAACTCCGGGAAGGAAGCCGGCGGGCACGGCGTCGGCACAGGTACCGACGGGAGGCGCTCGGCGAGGAATCACCGGGCGGTTCGGCCGGTGAACGAAAGGAAGGCCGCCCGGACAGTGGGCGAGCAGCGCCCGGTGTCCGGCTCCGGCAGGGTGCGACCGGTGCCCGTGTTGTCGGACAATGGTCAGTGCTGGGGCCCCGGCCCGATTCCGGCAGGCCGGGGCTCCATGTCATGCAGCGGGCTCGGGACTACCTTCCGCCTTCCTCTCCGTTGCGGCCCCAGCCCCAGCCGTCGTGGCCGACCACGCGGAAGCTGCCGACCACGCCGTCCTTGACGTGGATGTCGTCGGTACGGTGGACGCGGACGCCGTCGCTCTGGCTGTGGGGGCCCACGATGGCGACGGGGGCGCCGTTGTCGCAGACCGCCCCGCGGAAGACCTCGACCACCTTGTGGCTGTCGTTGCGGATGTTCAGGGTCTTCGCGCCCAGGCCGCTGATCACGGTGATGCAGTCGCCGGGGCGTGCGGAGTAGGATCGCTCGTTGATCTGGATCCGACCCCAATCCCAGCCTCCGCGGCCGCCCTCGCGGCCCTCGCGGCCCTCGTTGCCCTTGCCCTGCCCAGCCTCGCCGCCGAGAGGCGCCGCGGCGGCAGCGGCCGGAGCCGACTCCGGCGCCGGGGCGGAGGCCGCCGACGCGTAGGTGATGCCGGTGGCGGCCAGAGCAGCGGCGGCCGCGACACCAGCGGTGACCACGGTGGAACGGGGGACCTTCATATCGCTTCTCCTGTCTGCTGTCTCAGAGATACCGGCCCGTCAGCCGGCCGTGATCAAAAAGTACCTATAACAGTCATACCGGTCATATCGAATGACCGGTTCCAGGCGCCGATCGGGGTATTTCTGGCGCCACGCGCCACCTCTCCCCGGGCGTTAAGCGGTGTCAAGTCGCTGGAGCGAAAAGCGGGTTGATGTGGCATTAGCCCTTTTGGTTGATCTCCTGATGCCTGCTCACCTCTCAGGACACGGCGTGTCGCTGCATCAGGAAG
The DNA here is from genome assembly GCF_053598315.1 of Streptomyces sp. NPDC001153. Classification (NCBI taxonomy): domain Bacteria; kingdom Bacillati; phylum Actinomycetota; class Actinomycetes; order Kitasatosporales; family Streptomycetaceae; genus Streptomyces; species Streptomyces sp. NPDC001153. Next base: position 113,358 of record NZ_JBSFJZ010000023.1, on the reverse strand, counting down.
GGTCGGGCCGTGTTAGCGCCCGGATGCGACAGGGTCGATCACAGCAAGTCAAAGCACCTGCAGGACTCGCGCCGATGCAGTTGACGCAACCAATCGGTTGCCATATGGTGGCAACCAGATGGTTGCTATATACGTGGAGGCAGACATGGCATTCCCCGATCGAATCGAGCGGACCGTCGAGATCGCGCACCCGCCGGCCAAGGTGTGGGCGGCACTCACCACGGCCGAGGGACTGAGCGCCTGGTTCGGCAACGAGGCCGGGATCGATCTGCGCCCGGGCGGCGCGGCCTGGATGAAATGGGAGGGTGGCCACTCCGCCGACATGCGGGTGGAACGGGTGGAGGAGCCGACGGTGTTCGGTTTCACCTGGCGCATGGCCGAACTGCCCGAGGACGATCCGCGCCGCACCTACGTCGAGTTCACGCTCGAACCGGTCGGCACCGGCACCCGGCTGACGGTGGTCGAGACCGGCTTCGCCCAGCTCCCGGACGAGACCTACCGCAAGGAGTACGACGGCCACACCGAGGGTTGGGCGCGCGAACTGGGCGAACTGGTCGACTACCTCGATGCCGCAGCCTGACATCGAGGCGATCGCCGAACAGGTCTTCGCCGCTCTGGCCGACCCGAGCCGGCGTGCCATCCTGGCCGCGCTGGCCTCGGGGGGGCCGGCCACGGCCACGGACCTGGCCGGCCGGTTGCCGATCACTCGGCAGGCGATCGCCAAACACCTGGCCCTGCTGGCGGAAGCCGGCCTGGTGAGGGCCGAACCGGGTGAGCGGCGCCGGGTGCGATACCGGCTGCGGTCCGCGCCGATGCAGGTGGCGCAGCAGTTCCTGGCCGCGCTGGCTCGCGACTGGGACAGCCCGCTCGGTGCACTGAAAGATCACCTCGATGAGCAGGCGCGCGGATCCTCGTGACGGGGATCGCCGCCTGACACACCGGAGGGAGAACCGACGGTGAAGCTGGAAATCCGGCGCCCGGCCGCGCCTTCCATGGTGCTGGGGGTGACGCTCGGGCTCGCCGCGGTGTGCTGGGTGGCGGCGGTCCGGCGGATGCAGGGCATGGACATGGGCGTCGCGTCCAGGCCCGGGTCGTTCGGGTCCTTTGCCGCGACCTGGATGACGATGGTGGCGGCGATGATGCTGCCCGGCGCGGCCCCGGCTCTCGCGAGGCATGTCCGCGTGGTCGGCGGACTGCGCGGCGCCCCGCTGTTCGCCGGGGCCTACCTCACCATCTGGGCACTGGCAGGTGTCGTGGCGTACACGCTGGACCGTCCGCACGGCCCGGCGGCCGCCGGCGCAGTGGTGATCACTGCGGGCGTCTACGAGCTCACGCCGGTCAAGCGGTACTTCCGGCGACGCTGCCACGAGGTTCCCGGTTCCGGGCTGAGGTTCGGACTCTACTGCGCCGGCTCGAGCATCGGGCTGATGGCGATGATGGTCGCGCTGGGCGTGATGAGCGTGTGGTGGATGTCGCTGGTCGCCGTCCTCGCCTCCGCCCAGAAGCTGCTGCCCGCGAAGACCGCCATCGATGTTCCGCCGGCGCTGGCGATCGTCGGGCTCGGACTCGTGAGCGTGGTCGCGCCCTCGCTGGTTCCGGGGCTCACGCCACCGACGACGTAGCGACAGGAGACAGGACAGGCGGGACAACGCACGACAGCACAGGAAGCGATTCCAAGGAGACAGGCAATGACCGGTCACAAGACGGGGACACGCGAGGAATGGCTCGCCGCGAGGCTGGAGCTGCTCGAGGCGGAGAAGGAGCTGACCCGACGCGGTGACGAACTGGCCCGGCGACGGCAGGAGCTGCCCTGGGTCCGGGTGGACAAGGACTACCGCTTCGAGACCGACGAGGGACCGGCGTCGCTCGCCGACCTGTTCCGGGGACGTTCCCAACTGCTCGTCTACCACTTCATGTTCGGGCCGGACTACACCGCCGGATGCCCCTCCTGCTCGGCGATCGCCGACGGCTTCAACGGCTCCGTGGTCCATCTCGCCCACCACGACGTCATGTTCTGGGCGATCTCGCGAGCCCCGCTCGCCAAGCTCCACGCGTACCGGCAGCGGATGGGCTGGACCTTCCCGTGGGCGTCCTCCCACGGCAGTGACTTCAACGTCGACTTCGGGGTGGCGCACACCAAGGAGGAGTGGGAAGCGGGACTCGTCGCGTACAACTTCGGGGAGGAGGACCTGCGCCCGGCGACCGACGCCGAGAAGAGCTCCCGCGACGCCTTCACCCAGTCGATCGTCGGCACGGACTGGGAGACCTACCGGCGGGAAGGCCCCGGCGTGAGCGCGTTCGCGCTGCAGGACGGCGCCGTCCACCACACCTACTCGGCGTACGCCCGCGGGCTCGACGGCCTGTGGGGCATGTACCAGTGGCTCGACCGCGCGCCCCTCGGCCGCAACGAGACCGGCTTCTGGTGGCGCCGCCACGACGAGTACGACAACCAGTGAGCGAGCACCGGAGGAGCATGAGGGCGGCCTGCACCGGCGTCCGGCGCTACGGCGACTCGGTCAGGCCGCTGCGGTGGGCGAAGACGACGAGTTGAGCACGGTCACGGGCGCCGACCGTGGCCATGGCGCGGTTGACGTGGGTCTTGACCGTTGCGGGGCTGAGCACGAGCCGGGCGGCGATCTCGTCGTTGGACAGCCCGGTCGCCACCAGCCCGGTGATCTGCCGTTCGCGGTCGGTGAGCGCCTCCAGCCCGCGGCGGGCCGCCCCGTCCAGGGGACCCGGCACCGCCGGGGTGGCGAGGAAGCGGCTGATGAGGGTTCTGGTCGCGGCGGGAGACAGCAGTGCGTCGCCGCGGCTGACCGCGCGGATGGCCTGCAGCAGCTCCTCCGCGTCGGCGCCCCTGCCCAGGAAGCCGCTGGCACCGGACCGAAGCGCCTCGAAGACGTACTCGTCGATCTCGAAGGTGGTCAGGATCAGCACCTTCACCCCGGCGAGGTCCTCGTCCCCGGTGATCAGGCGGGTCACCGCGAGGCCGTCCAGGACGGGCATACGGATGTCCATCAGGACCAGGTCGGCCTGGGCGGCTTGGGCCAGCCGTACCGCCTCCCGCCCTTCACCGGCCTCGCCCACCACCTCCAGGTCGGGCGCCGGCTCGATCAGGGCCTTGAAACCGGTGCGCTCCACGGGCTGGTCGTCGGCGATGGCTACGCGGATGGTCACGGGGCGGGCTCCGGGGCGAGATCGAGGGGCTGGCAGGGCAGGCCGGCCGTCACCTGGAAGGTACCGTCCGGGCGCGGGCCCGCGGCGAAACGGCCGCCGAGGGCGAGGACCCTCTCGCGCATGCCGACGATGCCGTGCCGGTCGGCCGGCGGGCGCCCGCTGTCGGGTCCGTGCGTGTCGGTCCCGGTCCTGCCACCCGAGAGGTCGGCGACGGTGATGCGCAGTTCGTCGGGGTCGTAGCTCAGTGTCAGGCGTGCCTGCCGCCGGCTGGAGTGCTTGTAAACGTTGGTCAGCGACTCCTGGATCACGCGGTACGCGGTGAGGTCGGCCGCGGGCGCCAGCGGAACGGCACCGCCGTGGACCCGGCAGTCGATGTCCAGGCCGCAAGCGCGCAGCGAGGCGAGCAGTTCGTCGAGTCCGTCGAGGCCGGGCGCGGGGATCGCGGTGGGGGCGACGGGGTCTCCGGGCTGCCTGAGCAGGCTGACGGTGTCGCGCAGTTCCCCAAGGGCCTTGCGGCTGGCGGACTTCACATGGGCGATGGCCTCCCGGGCCCCCGCGACATCGCGGTCATACGGCCCCTCGTTCCTGAGTGGCCGTCTGCTATTTCGCCAACGATTGTTGGTCTTATTCGCGCCATGGGTCAAGTGGCCGTCGCTCGCCCGGGTGAAGCCCCCACGGTGGTGGCGTCAGGAGCGGCGACAGACCGGCGAGTCCGGTGGGGCCGGGGCTGCAGGGCGCGTACGGGGCCATTGGCGCGCTCGGCGACGCCTTCCGCCTCGGCACCTGTCGCTACCTGCTGGACGGGGGCGGGCCGGCCGAGTCGCAGTCGGCCGGCCCGGCGCGTACGCGACCACCGGCGACCGCTTCGTCGCCGAACTCACCCACCGGTTCGGCCCGTTGGCCACCCTGCACCGGCGCGCCGACGTACGGGCGGCGCTCCTGACCGTCGCCCCGCACCCCGAGGAGTGCGCCCTCAACCTCACGCTGGGCGGCGACGCGCTCGACGGCGAACCGCTCACCTTCACCGGCACCGTGATCGAACCGGCGGCAGGCGGCACCCGGCCGTGCGTCCCCGAGAGCCTCGGCACGGGCGCCACCTCGGCCTGCTGCTCGCCGCGGAGTTCACAGGTGCTGCCTGACCATCCCCCTCCGGCCCGCCCGCACCGGACGCCTCCTGCCCGCCACGCTGCTCCTGGCAGGCGGCCTGGCCTTCCTCACCGGCTGGCCCGGGCACCTACGCCTACGTGTGCACCGTGCACCGTTATCACCCATATTGAGCCACGTCCCCCCGACCCAACAAGCCGGTGACCTGTGCGCGTACGACCTCCCACGCGGCGGTCGGCAGGTCTCCGAAGGCCGTCGCGCGCAGCGCGTGCAGGGCCTCCTCGGGGTTCGTGACGCACGGAGTGCTGCCGCTGAGCACGTCATAACCGTCGCGCACCGCGACCCGCAGCCGGTCGCCGTCGTCGTCGCCATCGCCGCCGTTCTCGTGCACCGCCGAGGCGACGACGAGGGGCGGCGGTCCGCCTGCCTCGCCGGCCAGTTTCCGATACGCGCAGGCGATGGGTGCACGCCAGCGCAGGCTGAGCAGGAGGGGGCGCTTGGCCACGAGTTCGGCCAGGTCCGTCTCATGGACGCCGTCGGTCTCCAGCACCGTCGCCCGGGCGTCCAGGACGATCGCCGCGGGCAGCAGACAGCGCAGTGTGCTGCCGACGAGGTTGCCGCCGACCGTCGCCGTCCGCCGCACGGCCCCGGTGCCCACCGCGGCGGCCGCGAGGCGCAGCACGTCCGGCACCCGGTCGTCCACCCGGTGCAGGACCACGGCTCCGCCCACCGTCTCCCGTCCCAGGACGTTGGCCTCCGGCAACTCCCGCAGGGACATGGCCAGTTCGGGGAATCCGTCGCGCTGCCATGTGGCCCACAGGAGCGTGGCCCCGCCGATCGGCACGGTCCCCTCGGCCAGGTACTCCTGCGCTTCGGACACCGACGTGGGGAGACGCAACAACACAGCGACCGGCCTGCCTTCCTCCGTAGTTGACCGAAGGCGGTGAGTGGTGTTCTGGCCAACCGCCCTCGCCAGGGCAGTCTTCTCGCCCGGGCGGGGGCGCGTACAGGGCTCACGCGGGCACACCGTGCGCGATCTCGTCTCCCTTTTGGACCCCTGCACCGGTGACCTTGTGGACCTGTCCATGACGTCCGTGGTGAGGGCAGCGTGGGCGGTATGGACACACCTTCCGCTCCGTTCGCCCAGCTCGTCCCCGGCATGGTCGGGATGGCGCTGGTCGGCAGCAGCGTGAGCGTCTCGCGCACGCTCGTCGATGCCCCGCTGTTCACCACCCAGGCGGTCCGGTACGCGGCCGCGACCGTGATCCTGCTGGTCATGGCCCGGATCGCCGGTGCTCGGCTGGTGTGGCCGCGGGGCCGGGAGTGGTTGTGGCTGGCCGGGATCGCGGTCACCGGTCTGGTGCTGTTCAACGTGGCCGTGGTCCGGGGCGTCGGCCATGCGGAGCCCGCGGTGATCGCGGTCGCGGTCGCGTGCGTGCCGGTGGTTCTGGGGGTGGTGGGCCCGGTGCTGGAGCGGCGCAGGCCGAGCCGGCAGGTCCTGTGGGCGGCGCCTGTCGTCATGGCGGGCGCGGTACTGGTGGAGGGAACGGGCCGTACCGATGCCGTCGGGGTGGCGTGGGCGGCGCTGGCCCTGGGCTGCGAGGCCGCGTTCACGCTGCTCGCGGTGCCGGTCCTGCGGCGGCATTCGCCGTGGGGGGTGTCCGTGCACGCGATGTGGCTGGCCGGTGTGCTGCTGGCCGTCCTCGGCACGGCGACGGAAGGGCCGTCGGCCGTACGGGAGGTGTCCGGATCCCAGTGGGCGGCCGCAGGTTATCTGGCGTTGATGGTGACGGCGGTCGCCTTCGTGTTGTGGTACTCGACCGTCCGCGCGGTGGGAGCGGGGCGAGCGGGGTTGCTCACCGGCATCGCGCCGCTGGCCGCGGCGGTCGTCGGCGCCGTCTCGGGCGGCGGCGCGCCGCGGCCGTCGGTGTGGCTGGGCATCGCCGTGCTGATCCTGGGCCTGGTCGGTGGCCTGCGTCCGCGGGGCGTTCCCGGCGGAGAGGCCGCGGAGCTCGATCCCCCGGCCGCGGCGGCTCCTTCGCCGGCCTCCGCGCGCTCCAGGTAGCGGGAGATCCAGGCTGTAGGCCCCAGTCCCCCGTCCAGGAGCCAAGAGCAGCAGGCTCGTGGTCAGAGCCGTACAGGCACGTCCGAGGGAGCCACGTCTTCTGCGCATGCGTTCCCCTTGCCGTCGGGGGCTTCCTCCGCGCGAGCGGTCCCGCCGGTTTCCGGAATCCCTCCGTCACCAAGTCGGCGTAAGTAGGGTGATATGCATGAAGGCACTTTTGTTGTCTGGTGGCTCAGGTACCCGATTGCGCCCCATAACCCATACTTCGGCGAAGCAACTTGTACCGGTCGCGAACAAACCGGTGCTGTTCTACGGACTGGAGGCGATCGCCGGGGCGGGCATCACCCAGGTGGGGATCATCGTCGGGGACACCGCCGAGGAGATCCGGGATGCGGTCGGGGACGGTTCCGCGTGGGGACTGGACGTCACCTACATCCCGCAGGCGGCGCCGCTGGGGCTGGCCCATGCGGTGCTGATCGCCCGTGAGTTCCTGGGCGACGACGACTTCGTGATGTACCTCGGCGACAACTTCGTCGTCGGAGGCATCACGGATCTGGTGGACGCCTTCCGCACCGAACGGCCGCAGGCGCAGATCCTGTTGACGAAGGTGCCGGACCCGACCGCGTTCGGGGTGGCAGAACTGGACGCGGCGGGCCAGGTGATCGGCCTGGAGGAGAAGCCGAGGCATCCCAAGAGCGAGCTGGCGCTGGTCGGCGTGTACCTGTTCTCGTCGGCGATCCATGAGGCCGTGCGCTCCATCCAGCCGTCCGGACGCGGCGAGTTGGAGATCACCGACGCGATCCAGTGGCTGATCGACGCGGGATGCGATGTGCGGTCCACGACCATCTCCGGGTACTGGAAGGACACCGGGAACGTCACGGACATGCTCGAGGTCAACCGCTCGGTCCTGGAGACCCTGGAGCGCCGGATCGACGGCACGGTCGACGACGACAGCGAGATCATCGGCCGGGTGCGGATCGAACCCGGGGCGAAGGTCACCGGCAGCCGGATCGTGGGACCGGTGGTCGTCGGCGCGAACACCGTGATCACCGACTCGTACGTCGGCCCCTTCACCTCGATAGCCGGGGACTGCCGGATCGACGACAGCGAGATCGAGTACTCGATCGTGCTGCGGGACTCCTCGGTGAGCGGGGTCCGGCGGGTGGAGGCCTCCCTCATCGGACGCAACGTCGAGGTGACTCCCGCGCCCCGCAAGCCCGCCGCACACCGTCTCGTCCTCGGCGACCACAGCAAGGTGCAGATTGCGTCATGACGGCTCCCGCCTTTCCCACTCCGACCCACCCGACCCGGATTCTGGTGACCGGCGGTGCCGGTTTCATCGGCTCGCACTACGTCCGCACACTCCTCGGTCCGGCCGGCCCGGGTGATGTGGCGGTCACGGTGCTGGACAGGCTCACCTACGCGGGCAACCCGGCCAATCTCGACGAGGTGCGCGATCACCCCGGATTCGCCTTCGTCCACGGTGACATCTGTGACGCCGCGCTGGCCGACGAGCTCCTCGCGACGCACGACCAGGTGGTCCACTTCGCCGCCGAGTCGCATGTGGACCGCTCGATCCTGGGCGCCGCCGAGTTCGTCCGGACCAATGTCCTGGGCACGCAGACCCTGCTGGACGCGGCGCTGCGGCACGGAGGTGCGAAGACCTTCGTGCACATCTCCACCGACGAGGTGTACGGCTCCATCGACTTCGGCTCCTGGCCGGAGACGGACCCGCTGCGCCCCAACTCCCCGTACGCCGCCTCCAAGGCGGCAGGCGACCTGATGGCCCTCGCCCACCACCGCACCCACGGCCTCGACGTGCGGGTGACCCGCTGCTCCAACAACTACGGGCACCATCACTTCCCCGAGAAGGTCATCCCGCTGTTCATCACGAACCTGCTGGACGGGAAGAAGGTCCCGCTGTACGGCGACGGCGGCAACATCCGCGACTGGCTGCACATCGACGACCACGTCCAGGGCATCGAGCTGGTGCGCACCAAGGGGCGCGCCGGTGAGGTCTACAACATCGGCGGCGGCACCGAGCTGACCAACAAGGAGCTGACCGCACTGCTGCTGGAGGCCTGCGGCGCGGACTGGGACACCAGCGTCGAGCATGTCGCCGACCGGAAGGGGCACGACCGCCGTTACTCCGTGGACTGCGCGAAGATCCGCGGCGAACTCGGCTACGAGCCCCGCAAGGATTTCGCCACCGGCCTTGCGGAGACGGTCACTTGGTACCGCGAGAACCGCGCCTGGTGGGAGCCGCTGAAGGAGCGAGCGGCGCTCTAGTGCCGTATCCACACCCTTTCGACGACGAACAGGGGACCATGAGCACCACTTGGCTGATCACCGGCGCCGCCGGAATGCTCGGGCAGGATGTCCTCGCGCGGCTGCGCGGGGAAGGCGAGGAGGCCGTCGGCCTGGCCCGGGGCGGTCTCGACATCACGGACGCCGGCACCGTGCACGACGCGATCGGCGCGCACCGGCCCCGGATCGTGCTCAACTGCGCCGCGTGGACGGCCGTTGACGACGCCGAGGAGCACGAGGCGGACGCCCTGCGGGTCAACGGCGACGGGCCCCGGCACCTCGCCGAGGCGTGCGCCAGGACGGGCGCCAGGCTGATCCAGGTCTCGACGGACTACGTGTTCGCGGGCGACGGCACCGGCCCGTATCCCGAGGACGCCCCGACGGCACCGCGCAGCGCCTACGGACGTACCAAGCTGGCGGGGGAACAGGCGGTGCTGGCGGCGCTCCCGGACACGGGGTACGTCGTGCGTTCTGCCTGGTTGTACGGGGCCGGCGGCGGCAACTTCGTCGACACGATGATCAGGCTGGAGTCGGTCAGGGACACCGTCGACGTGGTCGACGACCAGCGCGGACAGCCCACGTGGGCGGCGGACCTCGCGGACCGGCTCGTACGGCTGGGGCGTGCCGCCCTGGCCGGTTCCGCGCCCGGCGGGGTCTACCACGGCACCAGCGCCGGGGAGACGACTTGGTTCGGCCTGGCCCGGGAGATCTTCCGGCTGCTCGGCGCGGATCCCGGCCGGGTACGGCCGACCACCAGCACGGCCTTCGCACGGCCCGCTCCCCGCCCCGCGTACAGCGTCCTGGGGCACGACCGCTGGCGCCGGACCGGGATCGAACCGATCCGTCCCTGGCGCGAGGCGCTGCGGGCGGCTTTTCCCGCTCTGCTCGACGAGAAGAAGGGTTCAGCCCGGTGAACTTCAGGATCCAGCCGACCGCTCAGGTCGACGAGACGGCCACGATCGGTGACGGGACGACGGTCTGGGACCTGGCCCAGATCCGGGAGGACGCCCGGCTGGGCAGCGGGTGCATCGTGGGGCGGGGAGCGTATGTCGGCCCGGGGGTGCGGATCGGCGACAACGTGAAGCTCCAGAACTACGCGTTGGTCTACGAACCCGCGGTGCTCGGTGACGGCGCGTTCGTCGGCCCGGCGGCGGTGCTGACCAACGACTACTTCCCCCGTTCGGTGGACCCGCGGGGCCGTCTCAAGCGCGGCGGCGACTGGGAGCCGGTGGCGGTGGTGGTGGGCGAGGGAGCGTCCCTGGGGGCCCGTTCGGTGTGCGTGGCGCCGGTGCGTGTCGGTCGCTGGGCCCTGGTGGCGGCGGGTGCCGTGGTGACGAAGGACGTGCCGGACTTCGCGCTCGTGGCCGGCGTTCCGGCGCGCCGGATCGGCTGGGTCGGCCGGGCCGGCGTGCGACTGGTCGAGCGGAAGGGCGAGCCGGGCGGATGGGAGTGCCCCGAGACGGGGGCACTGTACGACGAGAAGGACGGCGAACTCGTCGAGCGCTCATGACGTCTCGTCGAGCGCGTATGACGTCCGATTCTCCCAAAACACCGATCCTCGAACACGCGCAGGCATAACATGTGTGCGAACTGTGCAGGACGGGCACAGTTAGCGCACACATACCTGTGCCCAGGGGGGGTTACCGGGTGGGGATACCTGTGTCTGAAGCGAGGAGTGACGACCGCTCCGTCGCCTGACGTCTGACGTTATGACGCTCTGATGTCTGACGTTCTGATGTCTGACGTTCCGTTGTCTGCCTTTCCGCCGCGTGGCCGTTCGCGACGCGGCGATCACGAGTCTGCGCAAAAAAAGAGGACCCACAGGGGGGTTGGTGTGCGCAAAAGATGACGATCACACGCCTGGCGGCGCTCGGCCGTGAGGAGCCGCCGCTGCTCGCGCTGGCCCGGCGACTGCTCGCGGTCGCCGAGTCGGGGCTTCCGTCGATGCTGCTCCCCGGTGGTGAGGCCTTCGCGTTCACCATGGCCGGGCGCAAGGCTCCCGGTGGTTCCTGGACCCTGGAGCGGCGCGGGACCAGTACCCGGTACGCGGCCATCACCGCGCTGGGGGCCCGGTTCCTGCCCGAGGACCGCCAGCGCGCGGTGCTCGGCGGGCGTACCGCCGAGGAGTTCACGGGTCTGCTGATCGAATCGCTGCCCGGGGTGGCCAACCTCGGCGACGCGGCGCTCATCGCCTGGGCCGCCGCCGAGACCGGACATCCCAAACTGTCCGACGCCGTCGCACGGGTCGCGGCCCTGGACGAGGACGGCCGGCCGCAGTACACCGTCGAGGCCGCATGGGTGCTGTCCGCGCTCGCGGCGGCTCGCGGCACGGTCGACGTGGAGAGCCGTTTCACCGCGGCCCGCGACCGTCTGCTGCGGGCCCGGATCGGGAACAGCCCGCTGTTCCCGCACGCCACCGGGCCCGGCCTCGTGCCCTGGTACCGGGCCCACGTGAGCTGCTTCGCCGACCAGACGTACCCGCTCCAGGCCCTGGCCCGCGCGCACGCCGGCGGCGACGGCGGCGGCGATCCGCAGGCACTGGCCGCGGCCGATGCGTGCGCGACACGCATCTGCGAGCTCCAGGGCGACGGCGGGCAGTGGTGGTGGCACTACGACGCGCGCACCGGCGGTGTCGTGGAGGGCTACCCCGTCTACAGCGTCCACCAGCACGCGATGGCGCCGACCGCCCTGTTCGACCTCGCCGACGCCGGCGGCACCGACTTCGGCGCGTCGGTCCGCAAGGGTCTGCGCTGGATGACGGACGTGCCCGAACTGGCCGAACGCCCGGAGCACCGCGAGCCGTTGATCCTCGACGAGCTCGGCGCCACCTGGCGCAAGGTCTACCGCGGCGACCCGAGGAAGGCCGTACGCGCCGCCCGCGGACTCGGCACCCGGGTCGCTCCCAACCTCCGGCTGAAGTCCCTGGACCGGCTGTACCGGCCGCTCTCCGTGGACCGCGAATGCCGGCCCTACGAGTTCGGCTGGATGCTCCACGCCTGGCAGGGGGGCCGCATATGAAGGCGCGTCAGTCCCTCTTCGGCATCGAGCTGGACCCGCTGACCATGGACGAGACCGTACAGCGCTGCCTGGAGGCGGTCCGGGACGGCAGACAGCTCGAGATCGGGGTCGTCAACGCCGCGAAGCTGGTGAACATGCGGCGGGATGCCCGGCTCGCCCGGGCCGTGACCGGCTGCGATCTCGTCCTCGCCGACGGACAGGCCGTGGTCTGGGCCGGCCGGGTGTTACGCGCCCCGCTGCCGGAACGGGTGGCCGGTATCGACCTGTTCCTGCGCCTGCTGGCCGAGGCGGAATCGGCCGGCATGTCGGTGTACTTCCTCGGCGCCAGACAGGACGTGCTCGATCACATGCTGCGCCGGGTCGCCGACCGCTTCCCGCGCCTGAAGGTGGCCGGCAGCCGCAACGGCTACTTCGACGACTCCCAGCAGGAGGCGATAGCGGAGGAGATCGCCCGAAGCGGCGCGCAGATGCTGTTCCTGGGCATGACCTCGCCCAAGAAGGAGATCTTCACCGCCGCCTACGGCGCACGCACCGGCGCCCGCGTCGTCCACGGTGTCGGCGGCTCCTTCGACATCCTGGCCGGGGTCACCAAGCGGGCCCCCGAGTCCTGGCAGCGGCGGGGGCTCGAATGGCTCTACCGCGCACTGCAGGAGCCGCGCCGCCTGGGCCGGCGCTATCTCACCACCAATGCTGCCTTCGTCCTCATGACGGCGCGAGAGTTCCTCCGGCTCACCCCGTCGACCGCTCCCGCGAACAGGAGTCACTGATGCGCGTCGTCGTGGTTGGACAGGGATACGTCGGCCTGCCACTGGCCATCCGCGCCGCCGAGGTCGGACACGAGGTGATCGGCTACGACGTCGACTCCCGGCGGGTCAAGAGCCTCTCCGCCGGCGAGTCCTTCGTCGAGGACGTCTCCTCCGAGCGGATCCGGGCGGCCCTGGACCGGGGCACCTACCGTCCGAGCGAATCGGCCCGCGACTGCGGCGGCTTCGACGTCGCCGTCGTGACCGTGCCGACCCCGCTGCACGAGGGCATGCCCGACCTCCGCTACATCAAGGAATCGGCGGTCACCCTCGCCCGCTATCTGCGCCCAGGTGCCACCGTCGTCCTGGAGTCGACCACATATCCCGGCACCACCCAGGAGCTGTTCGCGCCGATCCTGGAGGACGGCTCGGGTCTCACCGCCGGGCCCGACTTCCATCTCGGCTACAGCCCCGAGCGGATCGATCCGGGAAACGCGGTCTGGGGTTTCAAGGAGACGCCGAAAGTCGTGTCCGGCGTCGACGCGGCGTCGCTCAAGGCCGTGCAGGACTTCTACGCACAGCTCGTCGACACCACCGTGCCGGTGAGGTCGCCCAAGGAGGCCGAACTCGCCAAGCTGCTGGAGAACACCTTCCGCCATGTGAACATCGCGCTGGTCAACGAGATCGCGATGTTCGCGCATCACCTGGACATCGACGTCTGGCAGGCCATCGACGCCGCCTCCACCAAGCCCTTCGGCTTCATGAGGTTCACGCCGGGACCGGGCGTCGGCGGCCACTGCCTGCCGATCGACCCCTCGTACCTGTCCTGGCGGGTGCAGCGCGAACTCGGTCAGAGCTTCCGCTTCGTGGAGCTGGCCAACGACATCAACAACCACATGCCCGAGTACGTGGCGCGCCGGATCAGCGACCTGTTCAACGAAAGACGCCGTTCCGTGAACGGCTCGCGGATCCTGCTGCTCGGCCTGGCGTACAAGAAGAACACCGGCGACGCCCGAGAGTCGCCCGCGCTACGCATTTCCCAGCTGCTGCTCGACATGGGGGCCCAGGTCAAGGCGGCGGACCCGCACGTCGTCGAGGGCCTGCCGGTGGACACCCGGCTGGTGCGGGTCGAACTGACGCAGGAGGAGCTGGAGTCCGCCGATGTGGTGGTGCTGCTCGCCGACCACGACAGCTTCGACTACGAACTCATCGCCGAACACGCTCCGTTCGTCCTCGACTGCCGTCGACGGCTGCCCTCCCGACCCACGATCGAGGTGCTCTGAGCCATGCCGCGCATCGTCTGTGTCGCCGGGGCGCGACCCAACTACATGAAGATCAAACCGGTGATGGACGCCCTGGAACGCCGGGGCGCCGAGGTGGTACTCGTCCACACCGGCCAGCACTACGACCCGGCCATGAACGACGTGTTCTTCGCCGATCTCGGCATCCGGCCGCCCGACCGCTTCCTCGGCGTCGGGTCCGGCACCCATGCCGAGCAGACCGGACGCGTGATGACCGCGTTCGAGCCCCTGCTCGGCGAGGTCTCCCCGGACGTCGTCGTCGTGGTAGGCGACATCAACTCCACCCTGGCCTGCGCCCTCGTGACGGCCAAGGCCGGACCGCTGCTGGCGCATGTCGAGGCCGGGCTGCGCAGCCGCGACTGGAGCATGCCGGAGGAGATCAACCGCGTCGTCACCGACCGCGTCAGCGACTATCTGCTGGCGCCTTCGCCCGACGCCGCCGACAACCTGCGCGCGGAGGGGTACCGGGACGACCAGGTCCACCTCGTCGGCAACGTCATGATCGACACGCTGCTGGCCAACCTGGAGCGGGCCAGGAGCTCGGACGTCCTGGGCCGGTACGGCCTGGCCAGGGGCGAGTACGGCCTGGTCACCCTGCACCGCCCCGCCAACGTGGACGACGCCGAGGTCCTCGCCGCGCTCCTGAAGGCCCTGGGTGAGATCGCCGGCCGCTGCCCGCTGCTGCTGCCCGTGCACCCGCGCGCGGCGCAGCGGCTGGCCGACATCGGCGTCCCCGGCGGAATCCGGCTCGTACCGCCCGCCGGATACCTGGACTTCATCGCCCTGCAGGACTCCGCCCGGCTCGTGCTGACCGACTCGGGCGGCGTACAGGAGGAGACCACGGCGCTGGGTGTGCCGTGCGTGACCCTGCGGGACAACACCGAGCGGCCCATCACCGTCGAGCAGGGCACCAATGTGCTGGCCGGCCGGGATCCGGCGCGCATCGTGACCACCGTGAACCGGGTGCTGGACGATCCGCCCGCGCCGCGTCGGCCCGAGCTGTGGGACGGTCGCGCGAGCGACCGCATCGCCGACGTGCTGCTGGGGGGAGGCACCGCCCGCACGCGGCCGAGGCCCACCGACCGAACGTTCCCCATATGATCCGCTTGCCACATATGCTCGTCGAACGTCGGGGCGCGAGGGGGGACCACCATGGATCTGGCTGAGATATTCCGTGTCATGCGCAGGCGCTGGTACATCCTGCTGCCCGGGCTGCTGCTGACCGCCGGTCTGATGGTCGCCGTGGCCCTGCTGGTTCCGGTCACCTATCAGTCGCAGAGCACGGTGGTTCTGCTGAACTCCCAGAAGGCCACCGTGGCCTATGACGGCAACCCGTTCCTGAGCACCCAGACCTCGCTCACCGGCATGGCCGACAGTCTGGCCCGCAATCTCAACTCCGACGGCTCCGTCCGGGAGCTCAAGTCCCGCGGCGCCACGGGGACTTTCGAGGCCAAGCTCGCCGACAACGCACAGGGGCCGCTGATGTGGCTCACCGTCACCGGCACCGACAAGGCCGCCGTCCTGTCCTCGGACCGCATCCTGACCGCGTATGCCAAGGAGCGGCTGGATCAGTTCCAGCAACAGCAGTCGGTCGCCCCGAAGGCCATGATCCGTATGACGGCCGTCGTGCCCCCGCAGAACCCGGTGGCGCAGACCAAGACCCGGCTCGAGTACATGATCATGGGCGGGTGCCTGGGCCTGGTGCTGAGCCTGGTCGCCGTCTTCTACGTGGAGGCGCGCCGCCGGTCGCAGACGTCCGCGCGACCGGAAGAACCCGCACAGCCGGTCGCCGCCCCCCAGCCGGCGGCCGGAGAACCGGTCGCGGACCAGACCATCGCCCTCCGGACGACGCCCAGTTGGTCGCGGACCGCGGAGAACAGGTCCGCCGAGAACCGGTCCGCCGCGGAGCCGAGGGCCGGGCGGCCCGTCGTGGCCGTGGCGCCCGCCGCCGAGCCGCTCGACGAGGAATCGACTCATGGACAGCGTTCGCACACCGGACAGCGAGACCGCTGAGCCGAGCGACACCCCCGCCACCAACTCCCTCGGCCGAAAGGTCCGTTCGGCGGCCCGCTGGAGCCTGGTCAACACCGTGGTGATGCGCCTCGGCAACTTCGCCACCGGCATCCTGCTGGCGCGCTTCGCCCTCGGACCGGCCCAGTGGGGCGTGTACGGCATCGCGCAGACCGTGCTCCTGGTCCTGCTCTCCGCGAACGAACTGGGCGTCAGCCTGGCCATCGTCCGCTGGGACGGCGACCCCCGCCGGTTCGCGCCGACCGTGCTGACCCTGGCCACCGCGTCCAGCGGCCTGCTGTACGCCGCCCTCTTCGTCTCGGCACCGACGGTGGCCGGGCTGCTCGACTCGCCCGACGCCTCGGGTGTCCTGCGGGTGATGTGCCTGTGCCTGGTGATCGACGGGGTGGCCCAGGTGCCCGCCGGCTTCCTGACCCGGGAGTTCGCGCAGGGCAGGCGGATGCTCATCGACGCGCTCAACTTCGTCCTCAGTACCGGCGTGACGCTGGTGCTGGCCTTCGCCGGCTGGGGGGCCATGAGCTTCGCCTGGGGCGCGGTCGCGGGAAACATCGCCGCCCTCGTCGGCTGTGCCCTGGCCGCTCCCGGCACGCTGCGGTTCGGCTGGGATACCCAACAGGCCCGCGCGCTGCTGGAGTTCGGGCTTCCGCTGGCGGGCGCGAGCCTTCTCGCGCTCGCCGTGGTCAACGTGGACACCATGGTCGTCGGCTCCACGCTCGGCGGAGTCTCCCTCGGCTTCTACGTCCTGGCCTTCAACATGTCCGGCTGGCCGGTGCGTGTCATCTCCGAGGCCGCCCGCCGCGTGTCCTTCGCCGGCTTCTCCCGCCTCGCCGACTCACCGCAGGCCCTCGCCCGTGGCTTCAGCCGCGCTCTGGGCGTCCTGGTCACCGGCACCGTACCCCTGTGCGTGCTGCTCGGCGGCCTCGCCGCCCCCGTCGTCCACCTGGTGTACGGGAGCACGTGGCTGCCCGCCGCCGACGCGCTGCCCTGGCTGATGGCTCTGGGCCTGGTCCGCATCGGCTGTGAGCTCGCCTACGACTGCCTCGTCGCCACCGGGCAGCGCCGCTCCCTGATCCTCACCCAGGGGCTGTGGGTCGTCGCCCTGATCCCCGTCCTCGTCGTCGGCGCACGGCTCCACGGCATCGTCGGCGTCTCCCAGGGCCATGTGCTGGTCGCCGCCGGACTCGTCGTACCCGCGTTCCTCTACGCCCTCGGGCAGGCCGGGATCGGCCTCGGGCCCCTCGCCAGGGCCTGCGCCTGGCCCTTCCTCGGAGGAGCCGTGATGACCCTGGTCGTCCTCGCCGCGAAGCGGATCCTGGGCGACGGCACCCTCGCCCTGTTCGGCATCGGCGCGGTCGCCCTGGGCTGCTATGTGGTGTGCGTGCTGCCCAGCCGCCGTTTCCTGCTCGGCTCCCCGGAACCGGAGACCGTATGACGAGGCTCCGGCGCCTGCTCGCCGTCCTGGCCCTCCTGCTGTGCGCCGCGTGTGCCTCGAGCTCCTCGAGCTCCTCGGGCTCCTCGGGCTCGTCGGGCTCCTCGGGTTCCTCAGGCTCCTCGGGCTCCTCGGGCTCCTCAGGCACCGACGCCGCGCCGCCCGCCCGGAGCCACTCCCCCGGCGCGTCTCCGACCGCCACCGCGGCACCGGGCGAAGCCGGCTTCCCCGACGCCCGCACCACCGGCCCCCGTATCCCCCTGGCACCGCACTCCACGGGGAACATGAGCGTCAAGACCGACGGGACCGTCATCAAAGGGTGGGACATCACCGGCTCACTCGACGTCTACGCCAACGACGTGACCATCATCGACAGCAAGATCACCTCCGCCAACTGGTGGGGGGTCAACCTGCGCCCCGGCTACCACGGCCTGCGGGTCCTCCACACCACGATCACCGCCGTCCCCGGCCAGGGCCCCGACAACGGCGGAGTGGACTACGCCGTGTCCAACATGGGCACCAGCTCCGTCGAGGTCGGCTGGTGCGACATCTCCGTCTTCGGCAACGCCCTCTCCATGGGCCAGGGTCACCTCCACGACAACTACGTCCACGGCCTCGTCCCCTTCCGCAACAACGGCGGCGAGTGGCAGCACACCGATGCGGTGATCAGCGGCGGCGGCACCAAGGGCAAGCTGATCATCCGCCACAACACCCTGCTCAACCCCGTCGCCGTCGACCGGGGAGCGTCCGCCGCCCTGGGCCTGTTCGCCGACACCGGCCATGTCTACGACACCGTCGTCGACGGCAACCTGCTGGCCGGCGGCGCGTACGCCCTCTACGGGGGTGGCGCGGGCGCCACCGGGATCACGGTCACGAACAACGTCTTCTCCACCCGGTACCACCGCAACTCCGGCGTCTACGGAGCCGTCACCGCCTGGAACGCCCGCGGTCCGGGCAACGTCTGGCGCAACAACCACTTCTCCGACGGCACCCCGATCACCCCCGAGCCGGCCGGCTGAGAAAGAGGATCATGCGACGCATCGCCCGCGCCCCCTGGGAGCTCCTCAAGCACACCTTCGGCTGGCTCGTCCTCTTCGAGCTGCGCAACAAGGTCCTGCTCCTGCCCTCCGCACTGCGGCTGCGCCGCTTCGAAGGCGCAGAGGTCCGCCGCCTCGCGGCCGCCGCCGCACCCCTGCCCGCCGCCCTCGTCGCCACGGTCATCGCCACCCACCGCCGCCCGGACGAACTGCGGGCGGCCGTCCGGTCGGCCCTGGCACAGACCGTGCGCGATCAGGTCGTGGTCGTCGTCGACGACGGCGCCGGCCTCCCCGAACTCCCCGACGACCCACGGCTGTTCGCCGTCTCGCTGGCGCGCAACACCGGCGTGGCCGGCGTCGTGCGCAATGTCGGCATCCGCCTCACCCGCTCGCGGTACGTGGCCTTCCTGGACGACGACAACCTGTGGGAAGCCGACCATCTCCAACGGGCGCTGGCGGTCCTGGAGTCCCCCGGCGGGCCGGACGGCGTCTACACGGCGCTGCGCCGTGTCCTGCCGGACGGGAGGGAGCGGGACATCCTGTCCGTGCCGTTCGACCGTCGCCGGGCCGCTCGTGAGTCCTTTCTGGACACCAACGCGTTCGTCGCGCGGCGCAACCGGGCCTTGCACTTCAGCCGTCTGCGGCGCACGCCGGACGTGCTCCCGCGTGAGGACTGGGAGCTGGTCCGGCGGTACGGCCGCCGGCACCGCGTGCGCCATGTGCCGTACGCCACCGTGCGGTACCTGGTCAACCCCGGGAGTTTCTACACGACGTGGTCCGGCTGAGGTCCTGGAGTGGCCCGCAGGGCGCCCGGCTTGAGCAGCGCGGCCGCCGCCGCCCTGCTGGCCCTCCTGCCGAGGGCCGCCCTCGACGTCTCGCGCAGGAACACGGCACCTCGGAAGCACGCCGTTGCGACGGCGCCGTGGCGCCGCCCGTACAACCGCACCCGGTTGAGCGTGAGCAGGGCCCACAGCCGGGGCGAGACCTGGGAGTCGCCCCCCAGGTGCACCGCCTCGGCCGTCGGCTCCAGTTGCGTGCCGTACCCCAGGTCCCGCGCGCGCAGGCAGTACTCGGTCTCCTCCGAGTAGAGGAAGAAGGACTCGTCCCACGGACCGCAGGCGGCCAGGCAGTCGGCCGAGACGGCCATGAGGGCGCCGGTCGCCCAGTCCGCGCGCGTGGGCCGTCGATACGCGGCGGGGTCGGTGACGAGTTCGCTGAGGCGCGGGAACCGCCCGGCCCGGCGGTTGCCGATGACGGCTTCACCGAGGGCCCTCAGCACGCTCGACTCGCGGCGCAGCGAGTAGTGGGGCGTGTCCCGGCCCTCTTCGTACAGAAGGGGTACGGCGATCCCCACTCCGTCGCCGAGGCGCTCGACGAGCCGTTCGGCGCAGCCCTGCCGCATCCGGATGTCGGGGTTGCAGATGAGAGCGACGCCGTACTCACCGGCGGCTCCCAGCGCCGCGTTGATGCCGGCGGCGTACCCGGCGTTGCGGCCGGTCTGGACGATGGTGGCGTCGGGGGCCAGCTTCTGGAGAACCTCGACGGTGTCGTCCGCCGAGTCGTTGTCGGCGACCACCAGCCGCCAGTCGAGGCCGGCCATGCCCTCGCCGAGCGCGGCGAGGAACCCGGGGAGCACCGGGGCGCTGTTCCAGGTGACGACGATGACGGCGACGGGGCTCATCGGGACTCCACGAGTTGGGGGAGCTGGACTTCTGTGGTCTGACCGGGGCCCTGGACCGCGGCGGCGGCAGCCTCGCGCCGTACGAAGCCCAGATAGCTGCCCCCCGCCCCCAGGATCAGGAAGAACATGCCGGCGAACATGGGGAAGCTGAGCGAGTCGAAGGTGGCGCTGATGACCATGGCGACCAGTGACGAGGCGAAGAAGGCCTGGCCCAGCTCGCGATCGGACTCGGTGCGGGCCAGGCGCCGGATGGTGCCGCCGTGGTGGATGCCGGTGATGAACAGCAGGAGCAGGGCGAGAAGCCCGAGCACGCCCATCTCGGCCAGGCCCAGCATGTACTGGTTGTCCGTGAAGAAGTACAGGTCCGGAGTGAAGGTGCCGAAGCCCCGTCCGAACCACGGATGTTCCTTCAGATAGGGCATGATCGCGCTGTACTTGACCGTACGGGCCTGAGTGCTGCTGTCGGAGTTGGAGAGAAACGAGGCGAACAGGCCCGTGATCGTGCCGATCAGTCCGGGAACGAGGACCTTGAACACGGCCACGGAGGCCGCCATCACGGCGATCGCGGCCCAGCGCCGGGCCGGTTTCCAGCGCGGCACCAGCACCAGCGCCACCAGCAGCAGGCCGATGATCGAGGTCCTCGACACCGACAGGGGCAGCGCTCCGGCCATCAGCAGCACCGGGCCCCAGCGGCGCAGCGCGTGGAGGTGGCGTCGTACCGGATCCAGGGCCTGCTGGATGGCGAAGGGCAGGAGGATCGCCAGCATGCCGGCGAACTCCAGCGGCTGGGCCGTGGTGGCCCGGGGCCGGGTGAAGGCGCCGCGGTCCATGACGCTCACCTGGGCCACGCTGGTCTGGAGCCCGGGGATGTGGATGGAGTCGGCGATGTTGGTGGCGGCGAAGAAGTCGTAGAAGCCGATCGCGGCCACGACGGACCCCATGACGACCATCCGGCGCATCAGGACGTCCAGCCGGCCGCGCTCCTGCAGGGCCGCCGAGGTCAGGACGACGAGCGACACCCACACGAGGAATCCGATGAGCCCTCGGTCGGCCCCGAGGACCTCCTCGTGCGAGCTCTCGCGCATCGCGTCCGCGATGTACGCCGCCAGCACGGCCAGCCCGAGCCCGCACAGCGCGACCCGGGGGGTCCTGGTCCCCGGCGCCGGAAGGATACGGCCGCCGAGCCAGGTCGCGAGGTACCACAACAGTCCGAGCAGGGCGAAGACGTTGGCCGGGGTGCCGACGCCGCCGAGCGCGGGCAGGGCCAGGTTGGACGGGATGAAGAAGGCCAGCACCAGGTAGACGGTGAGGACCGCCGTGGCGTCGACCCGTCGGCCGAGCAGGCCTGCTCGTACCCGCCGGCGGCCGGGGGCATCCCGGGGGCGCGGGGCGAGGCCGTTCCCGGCGCGCCGCCGCCGGCGGACCACCGCGACGCCCTCCAGCAGGATCGACAGCAGGAACGCGCTGACGACGCCCAGGATGACCACCGCCGCGACGTCCTGGTAGCGGCTCTTGGACTTCGACACCGGGGTCTGCGGCAGGACGACCGGCGCGGTCTGGACGAAGTAGGTGGGCGGGACCTTCGCGGCGGCCTGCAGGGCCTTCAGCTGCTCACCGGCGAAGTCCGTCAGGGTGTTGGTCTCCCGCAGCACCTTCGCCCGGTCGGTTCCGGTGACGCTGAGCGAGAGCAGCGGGCTCTCGCTCTCCGGCGCGAAGCCGGCCGTGTACGGATCCGTGACCCCCCGGCTCTGCAACTCCTTGGCGGCGTCGGCCGATTCGAGGGTCCTGATCAGCACGTCGGCCGTGACGATCAGCGAACCGCCGGCATTGGAGATGGGGTTGCCGAACGTGGGGGCCAGCCGGGCGACGGCGGAGGAGTCCAGCAGCGCCACGGAGCTCTGGGACTGGTAGGAGACGGGCACGGTCACGTACAGATACGCGCCGCCGAGCAGACTGAGCAGGGTGAAGGGCACCATGAAGTACCAACGTCTGCGCAGAATGGCCCATATCTCACCAAGGCTCACGAACCATCCCCCCATTCGGTGGCATCCAGCCCCGCGTCCTGCCAGTATCGGGGGTGACGGAAGGAACTCGTATGTCGCCCGGGAACGTCGCCGATGCGCTGCTCCGCCGCTGGTACGTCCTGGTGGTCGCGCTGTTGCTGACGGCCGCCGGGGCGTACCACGTGCTGCGCCCCGCCCCCCAGTACGTCGGCTCCGCGGTGGTCGTCCTCAAACCGCCGGTGACGCGGAACCAGCCCAACCAGTTCACCAATCTGCAGCCGCCGCTCGCCGTGGTCTCCTACGCGGTCGTCCAGCAGCTGCAGTCCCCCGCCGGGGCCGGGGAGTTGAACGCGGCGGGCGTCCGCGGGACCTACCACCTCGTCCCCCGCAACAGCGGCACCAGCGCCACACCGCGCTACCTGATCCCTTCCCTGCAGGTGCAGTCGCAGGCGTCCGGCCCTGACGCGGCCGTCACCGCGGTGCGCCGCATCATCGGCGTCTACACCCAGCACGTCGAAGAGATGCAGACGGCCCAAGGAGTGCCCGCCGGGTCGCGGATCACCGCCTCCGTCCTGACCTCCCCGAGCGCCGCGGAGGTACAGGGCAGCAAGAGCCGGGGCCTGGCCGGCACGGCCCTGCTGGGCCTCGCCGGGGGTGTGGTCGGCGCGTTGTGGCTCGACCGGTATGTGAGGGGGCGCCGTCAGGCCGCGGCCCGACGGCACGCGGGTCCCGTTCCCGCGACCGGCTGAGCAGAACTGGTCGTTCATCAGATACCGCGCCGCTTCCACGACTCCCACCACAGCCATTCCCGCCCGCGCTCGGCCACGGCCGACCACACCAGCGGCTGCAGATACGGCATCGCCCTCGGACCGATCCGTCTGCGCAGGCGCAGCGCGCGGTACTCGGGCAGCGTCTCGTACCCCGGCAGGCACTGCTCGGCGAAGTCCACGCAGTCAGCGACCGGCACCAGCGCCGTGCGCCCCCGGTCGTAGGCACGGTAGGCCCGGCGCAGTGCGAAGCGGGCGAGCCGGGTGTGCACCTCGTGGGCCAGGCGGTCGGCCTGGGGCAGCCGGTCGGAGCACTTGGCCAGCACCGAGTCGAAGGCGAGGAGACGCTGGCGCAGGTCGTCCAGCTGACCGCCGAAGTCGGTGGTGGACATGTTCTTGCCGTGGACGCGGTAGAAGGCCTGGTCGGCGCCGCGTACGTAGCCGACGTCGGCGTGTGCGGCGAGCCGCATCCACATCTCGATGTCGCCGGCGTGGGGAAGCGCCGGGTCGTAGCCGCCGACCGTGCGCTGCAGGCTGGTGCGGACGACGACCTCCGGCGAGGTGATGCAGCCGGTGCCCTCGCGGAAGCGCCGCTCGAGCCACCACTGGCCGGGGTAGACGACCGAACCCGTGCTCCGCGTACGGGCCTTGGGCAGCGGGCCGCCGTGCTGGAAGCGCAGGGGACGCCCGTAGGCGAATCCCGCCTCGGGGTGGGCGTCCAGGAGTGCGGCGGCCCGTACCAGCGCGCCCGGGACCAGCCGGTCGTCGGCGGACAGGAGGGCGACGTAGTCGCCGTCGGCCCACTCCAGGAGGCCCTCGTTGTAGGTGGCGATGTGGCCCTTGTTGGTTGCGTGGACGCGGACCTCGATACGCGGGTCGGCGGCGGCCAGTTTGTGTGCGGTCTCCGCCGAGTCGTCGGGCGAGGCGTCGTCGATGATGAGCACCCGGACGTCGACGCCGTTCTGCTCGTCCAGGACACTGCTGACGCAGTCGGCGAGGAAATGGCCGTACTTGTAGCAGGGGATCACAACACTGACGGTGCTCATCGGTGGGCAAGCCAATCCCCGCCGGCGGCCCCCGAGCTGGGCGGAGGCCACCGACGGTGTTCGGGTCGGTCAGTTCTTCTTCTTGCGGACGGTCGTGCTGGTCAGGGTCCAGCTGCGGGACGTCACCGTGTGGTGGTGCTTGTCCCGGGCCGTGACCGTGACCGTGAACCGTGTGCCGTCCGGCAGCGGGGCGGACAGGTGGACGGACACCTTGTGGCCGGCCCGGTCGTAGGAGGTGACGGCTGTGACGTGGAGCTTCCTGGCGGCGGCCGCCTGGGGGCCCGGCAGGATCGTCACGGTCGCGTCGACGGAGGACACGGACTTGTCGGTGACGGCCATGACGAGGGCGCTCCCCGCGTCGGCGGTGTGTGTCACCGAGGACGCGGTCACCTCCGAGGCGGTGGCCGTCGCCAGAGACCCGCTGGGATTGTCGGCGGTGAAGACCGGGCCGACCCAGTAGTTCGCGGATCCGTACGAGCTGTTGGGGAAGGCCGAGTCGGCGCCGTACCGGTAGAGCCCGTTGTGGTGCGCGGTGGTGTCGGCGGTGGCGGTCAGCGGATACGACTGGTGGGCTGCCGCGAAATAGCCGCCGTCCACCGCGTAGTTGCCGTTGGGCGCGTGGTAGGAGACGACGTACGGGGTGCCGGCGGTGATGGCCACCGGGGTGGCGAAGGTCAGCTGCTGCCAGCCGGAGGCCGTCTCGCCGGTGAAGGTGCCGGTGGCGAGGAGCGTGCCGTCGTCGGCCCACAGGCTGCCGGTGTGGGTGCCCGTGTTGCCGGTGCCCTTGTAGAAGGTGACGCCGGTGACCCAGCCGTTCGCCGAGGACGTGAACCGGGTGCCCAGCTCGACGGAGTTGGCGTCACCGGTCATGTCGGTGGTGGCCGGCACGGCGGAGGAACTCCACAGCGTGCAGGGGCAGGTGACCGCGGGCGGGGTGGAACTGGTGGTGAAGGACCAGGTCACCGGGTCCGCCATGGCGTTGCCCCAGACGTCGGAGCCCTGGACGGACGCGGTGTACGCGGTGTGCAGTGCCAGCTCCGTCGACGGGGTGAAGGTCGCCTTGTTCGACGCTGGGAGGGTGATGGCCCCCGGGACGGAGTTGCCGGCCGGGTCCTTCAGAGAGAACGTCAGGCTGTCGGGGTCGACGGCAGAGCTGAAGGTGGCCGACACCGGGGCCGTGATCGACGCGTCGGTCGCCCCGGAGGTCGGGGAGGTGGCGGTGACGGTGGGCGGGGTCGTGCTGGCCGTCGAGGTGTCCAGCACCACGTCGACCCAGTAGTTGCTGCCGGAGGACTGCGAGGACGGGAAGGCGCTGGTCGAGCCGTAGTGGTAGACGCCGTTGCCGCCGTCTGTGCCGGACTTCAGCGCGGTGAGCGGAGCCAGGCCCGCGTCAGCGGAGGTGAAGTAGCCACCGTCGTAGGAGTATCCGCCGTTGGGCGCGAAGTACGAGGCGACGTAGGTGGTGTTGGCCTTGACGCTCACGGGGGTGGCGAAGTTCAGCTGCTGCCAGCCGGAGGCCGTCTCGCCCGTGAAGGTGCCGGTGGCCAGGCGGGTGCCGGAGGCGCTCCACAGGCTGCCGGTGTGGGTTCCGGTGTTGGCGGGCGACTTGTAGAAGCGGACGGCGGTGATGGAACCGGCCGCCGTGGTACGGAACTTGACGCCGAGCTCCACCGAGCTGCCGTCGCCCGCGTTGACGGTGCCGGGTACGGCCGAGGCCGGGAAGACGGTGCACGGGCAGGCCTGGGGGCCGACGGTCACCGGGACCGTGGTGACGGCGCCGATGTTGACGCTGTCGTCGACGGCGCGGACCTTGATGGACGCGGTGCCCGGGGCCGTCGGGGTCCAGCTGTAGCTCCAGGACGCGAGGCCCTTGGCTGCCTTCCAGGTGGTTCCGCCGTCAGTGGACACCTCCACGCGGGCCACCACGCCCCCGCCGGAGTCGGTGGCGGTGCCGGTGATGGTGACCGGCTTCAGCGCCGGGACGGTGACACCTGAGGCGGGGCTCGACACGGTGATCGCGGGGCCGGTGGTGTCGGTGGAGGCCCCGGCCGCGACGAGGTTGCTCTGCAGGGTCAGCGGCTGGACGCCCATGTCGGCGAGGATGTTCACCGTCGCCTGCTGCATACGGGAGTCCTCGGTGACCACCGTGTCGGCGGGGTTGTAGGTCGGGACGTTGGTCAGGCCCCACGACCACTGCACGGTCCCCGACCCGAACACCAGGGCCCCGGAGTCCTGGTCGCGGAACTCGACCAGGTTGTGCGTCGCCGTGCCGTTGCCGTACACGTTGCCCCAGTCCATGCGGAGCTTGCCGTCGTTGACGTCCACCGTCGTGGACGACACGTCGATGGCGCCGGCGGGTCTGGTGCTGTTGTCGACGTCGCTGTCCCACTCGTAGCCGAGGGTGCCCGTCGGGAAGGTGGCGGTCTGGCCGGCGGTGAGGTTCGCGATGGAGGTGTTGCGCCAGATCCGGTTCCTGCCGTAGGAGCCGGGGACCGTGATCGCGTCGCTGCGGTAGCCGTTCACCTGGAACATGGAGCCGGTGAGGATGTTCGGCGGCTGGTAGGTCTGTCCGTACTGGGTGCTGGTCGGGTCCATCCAGGTGCCGGTCCAGATGCCGCTGGGGTCGGCGACGCCGTTGTTCTGCGCCATCTTGGTCATCTTGTAGCAGACCAGGGTCCGGTCCGCCGTGTTCGTGCCGTCGTTGCTCGGGGCGAGCCGGGTCTTCCAGAAGACCTCGTTGCCACTGAAGAAGGCCTCCCGCACGTCGGCCTTCCGGGCCGCCAGGACGTTGGAGTACTGGCTCTGCGTCCAGTACTCGTCATGGCCGGAGGACATGTACACCTTGTGCTTCTCCAGCAGGGTGGCACCGCTGGTCGACGACACGTCCACGCCGGACAGATAGCTGACGTCGTAGCCGTTGCGCTCCAGCCAGGACAGCATCATGTACTCGGAGCCGTAGATGCCGTTGTCGCCGCCGATGTCCAGCGGCCGGTTGTAGCTGACCTCGTAGGCGCGGCCGTCCGGCGCGGGCCCGGCGCCGCCGTAGAGGTCCTGGCCGCCGTAGTGGTTGTAGGCCTGCCAGGTCTGGTCGCTGGTCTGTACGACGACGTCGGAGGTGCTGGAGTCCTTGCGGACGACGAACGGGTACGGCATGAGGCCGTTGCCGTCCGTCTGCGACAGGTTCGCGACGTACAGGCCGGACACGGCGTCGCTGGGCACCGTCCAGCTCGCGGTCACCGGCCAGTTGCCGCAGTCGACCAGGCCGGTGCTGCTCTTGGTGGTACAACTCGCCGGTTTGGTGAGGTAGTTGGCCGGATAGGTCACGGCCGCCTGGGCCGCGGTGGACAGCTCGCGCGCGCCGTCGCCGCCGTACCAGCCCAGCCGGTAGATCTCGATGTGGTACGGGACCTTCGACTGGACCTTGAACTGGACGGTGTCGCCGGCCTGGACGCTCTCCTTGGTGGAGAAGCCCTGGATGTCGCCGTACGCGTTGGGCGAGAACCAGTCGGACTTGGGGCTGCCCGGCTTGGAGTTCTCGCAGACGACCGGGTTCGAGCCCGTGCCGCACGGATCGGATGCCGCCTGGGCGGTCGCGGCCTGCGGGAGCACCGCCCAAATCAGTGCTGCCACGACGGCGAGGCGGCCGCCCCGGAGCCGTCTGCTCCATCTGTTCATGTGTACCTCTCAGCGGTGCTGTGCAGGACCGGCCCGTGCGGCCGGGGTGGAGCGTGAAGTCCGGGACCGGTCAGCTGCCCAGCGCGTCGGCGAGCGTGTGCACGACGCGCTGCTGCTGGTCGGGGGTGATCTGCGGGAAGAGCGGCAGCGACAGGATCCCTTCCGCCGCCTTCTCGGCGTTCGGGAAGGCGCCGCGGGAGTGGCCGAGATGGCGGTACGCCGGCGTGAGGTGGACCGGGGCGGGATAGTGCACCCCCGCGCCGATGCCCTCCGCGTTGAGCTTGCCGACGACGGCGTCGCGGTCCGCGCCGGTGACCTGGACGACGTACAGGTGCCACACGTGGACGTTGCCGGGCGCCGTCGCCGGGAGCACGACTCGCCCGGCGGCCGCCAGGTCGGCGAGCAGCGCGTCGTAGCGGGCCGCGGCTGCCCGGCGGGCCGCGTTGCCGTCCGCCAGCCGTGCCAGCTTCGCCCGCAGGACGACGGCCTGCAGCCCGTCCAGACGGCTGTTGAAGCCGGGTACGTCGTGGCGGTACTTGGCGATGCCGCCGTGGTTGGCGATCGCGCGCACCAGGCCGGCCAGTTCCTCGTCGTCGGTCAGCACCGCGCCCGCGTCGCCGTACGCGCCGAGGTTCTTGCCCGGGTAGAAGCTGGTGGCCGCGATGCCGCCGCTGCCGGGCGACCGGCCGTCGCGGGTCGCACCCTGGCACTGGGCGGCGTCCTCAACGACCTTTACACGGTCGGGCAGTTGGCCGGCCAACTCCGGCACGTCGGCCATCTGTCCGTAGAGGTGGACGGGTACGACCGCGCGAGTGGCCGGGCCGACCGCGTCCAGCGCCGCCTGAGGGTCGAGCAGGTAGGTGTCGGGCCGGCAGTCCGCGAGGACCGGTCGCGCACCGGTCCTCGCCACCGCGCCCGCGGTGGCGATGAAGGTGTTGGCGGGTATCACGACCTCGTCGCCGGGCCCCACCCCGTGTGCGCGGAGGGCGAGTTCGACGGCGTCCGTGCCGTTGGCGACGCCCACGCAGTGCGCGACACCGCCGAAGTCCGCGTATGCGTTCTCGAATCGGCGGACCTCGTCGCCTCCGATGAACGCGGTGCCGGCCAGGATCCGTTCGAATCCGGCCCGTACCTCGTCGGCCACTTCCTCGTGGGCCGCCTTGAGGTCCACGAGCGGAATCTGGTTCATGTCAGCGGTCCCCCCACTGTTCGCGTCGCACGTCCTGTTCGCGTCGCTAGTTCGTCGAGCGCGGGCGTGTCCGCCGCGCGCAGCCGCCGGGCCGGGCTCCCCACCCAGACCTCGCCCGGCGGAACGTCGCCGAGCACGCTGCTCCCCATCCCGATCAGCGACCACGCGCCGACCGTCGTGCCCTCCCGGACCAGCGCCCCGGAGCCGACATAGGCGCCCCGCTCCAGCCGAACGCCCCCACCCAGGCGGACGCCGGAGGCGAGGGTGGCGCAGTCCTCGACCACGTCGTCATGGGTGAGGACGACCTGCGGCATCACCGCGACATGCGCGCCCACCCGTACGGCGGCGGTCAGGACGCAGTGCGCGAGCAGGACCGAGCCGGGGCCGACCTCACAGGTCGCCGACACCGCCGCCGTCGGGTGGATCACGGTGGCGTAGCGGTTCGCGGACAGGCCGAGCCTGCGGACCAGCCGGGCGCGGGCCGCGTAGTCCCTGGGGTTGCCCACGCAGACCACCACCCCGGCGTCGGGCAGGTCGTGGACCAGGTCGCAGCCGCCGAGTACGGGGACGGAGTCCACCTCGGTGCCGTGCAGGGCGGGGTTGTCGTCCAGGTGCCCGAGCAGCCTGCACTCGCCCGCGTCCCGTACGGCCTGTGCGGTCTCCCGGGCGAACCCGCCCGCGCCGACGATCAGCAGCCCGTTCATCTTCGGGCCTGTTCGCGCAGTGCCGTCACGACGCGGTCCTGCTGGGCCTCGGTCATCGTGTGGAACAGCGGCAGGATCAGCGAGTCGCGGGTGATCCGCTCGGTGACCGGCAGCGGAGCGCAGGGGTGGCTCGCGTAGGCGGGTTCGAGGTGCGCGGCCATGATCCCGCGCCGGGCGGAGACCCCGGCCTCGGCGAGCGCGGCGAGCAGGTCGTCCCGGCCGACGGGGAAGTCCTCGTCCAGCAGTACCCAGTAGGACTGGAAGTTGCTCTGGCCGTGCGCGGGGTCGCGTACGGGGGTGAGGCCGGGGACGTCGTGCAGCAACGTGTCGTAGCGGGCCGCCAGTTCACGGCGGCGGGCGATCATCGCGTCGAGCTTGCCGAGCTGGACCAGGCCGATCGCGGCCTGGACGTCCGTCATCCGGTAGTTGTAGCCGACTTCCAGGTAGCTCTCCAGGACCGGCTTGTTGCTCGCATGGCGCTCGGCCGCCGAGGCGTTCATCCCGTGCTCGCGCAGCCGGCGCAGGCGTGCCGCCCACTCGGGGTCATCGGTGGTGATCATGCCGCCCTCGCCCGTGGTGACCAGCTTGCGGGGGTGGAAGGACCAGGCGGCGAGCAGTGCGCCGTGCCCGACGGGCTTGCCGCCGACCGTGGAGCCGATGGCGCAGGCCGCGTCCTCGACCAGGGGCAGGTCCCAGTCGGCGCAGGCGGAGCGCAGGGCGTGCACGTCGGCCGGTACGCCGCCCTGGTGGACGGCGAGGACGGCCCTGGTGCGAGGGGTGCGGACCGCGTCGACGGTGGCCGGGGTCAGGTTGCCGGAGGCGAGGTCGACGTCGGCGAAGACGGGCTGGGCGCCGACATACCGTATGGCGTTGGCGGTGGCGATGAAGGACAGCGAGGGCACCACGACCTCGTCGCCGGGGCCAAGACCGAGCGCGACCAGCGACAGGTGCAGGGCGGTGGTGCAGGAGCTGACCGCGATGCCGTGTTCGGCGCCCACCCTCTCCGCGAAGGCCCGCTCGAAGGCGGCGACCCGGGGCCCTTGGGCGACCCATCCGGACAGCACCGCCTCGGAGGAGGCCCGGGCCTCCTCCTCACCGAGCCAGGGGATCATCACCGGGATGCGGTCGGTGCTCACTTGGCCGCCTTCCGCTCTGCGCGCCACCACTCGACCAGGTCCCGCAGCCCGGTACGCAGGTCGATCCGCGCGGTGAACCCGAGCCGTTCGGCGGCCTGAGTGGTGTCCGCGAGGCGCCGGGTCACCCCGTTCACCGCGCGGGCGGGGCCGTGCACCGGCTCCAGGCCCTGTGCCCCCATCGCCTCCAGCAGGCCCTCGGCGAGTTCCTTCAGCGAAGTCTCCGTACCGCTGGCGATGTTGAAGACCTCGTCGGTGAGATCCGACTCGGCGGCGAGCACATTGGCCCGGGCGATGTCGCGGACGTCGACGAAGTCCATGGTCTGCGTGCCGTCGCCGAGGATCAGGGGGGGCTCGCCGGCCTCGATGCGCTCCATCCAGCGGATGAGCACCTCGGTGTAGAGGCCGTGGATGTCCATCCGGGGGCCGTAGACGTTGAAGTAGCGCAGCGCCACGTAGTCCAGGCCGTACATGGCGTGGAAGCTGCGCAGCATGCCCTCGTTGAAGGCCTTCGCCGCGCCGTAGAAGGTGTCGTTGTTGTACGGGTGGTGGCGCTCGGTCGTCGGGAAGGTCTCGGCCATGCCGTAGACGGACGCCGAGGAGGAGGCGATCACCTTGGCGACCCCGGCCTCGGCCGCCGCCTCCAGGACGTTGAAGGTGCCGTCGACCAGGACCTCGTTGGCCAGCCGGGGCTCCTCCGCACACTGGGTGATACGGATGGCGGCGAGGTGGAACACCAGGTCGGAGCCCTCGGTGACCTTCCGTACGGTCGCGGCGTCGCGGACGTCGCCCTCGACGATGTCCACGACGCCGCTGGGCAGGGCCCGGGCGAGGTTGGCCCGCCGCCCGCGCACGAGGTTGTCGAGTACGACGATCTCGCGGGCGCCGCCCTCGGCCAGGAGGTCGACGAGGTTGGAGCCGATGGTGCCCGCTCCCCCGGTGACCAGGATCTTCTTGCCGCGTACGCTGCTCAACTGCCTTGCCCTCTCAGGGAATCGGATACGCTGAATGGGGTGCGCTCAACGTCCGGCGCGCAGGCCGACGACCGCGCCCTTGAATTCCAGGCTGCGGGACGCCGCCTCGAGGATGTCCAGCACCCGGAGGCCCGCCCGGCCGTCGGTCAGGGGCGCCCGGCCCTGCCCGATCGCGTCGCCGAACTCGTCGACCATGCCGCGCAGCGCCTCCTTCTCGCCGATGGCGGGCGCGACCATGTCTCCGGAGCGGTACGAGACGAGCATGTCCCGGCGCTCGTCGTCGCCGATCTCCTGGGGCGAGGCCAGGTCCACGCCCCGGTCGTAGACGGCCACCCGCTGCAGGGGGTTGAGGTCGTCCCAGATCAGGGTGCGTTTGGCGCCGCCCACCATGGTGGTGCGCACCTTGGTCGGGGACAGCCAGTTGACGTGCACGTGGGCGATGGCGCCGGTGTTGAGCGTGAGCGTCAGGTAGGCCACGCAGGCCTGTCCGGCGCCGATCGGGTCGGCGCCGTGGGCGGCGACGGCGACCGGCTCGACGTTGTCGGGAAGGATGAAGTCCAGGATCGACAGGTCGTGCGGGGCGAGGTCCCACAGGACGTCGATGTCCTTCTGGACGAGGCCGAGGTTGATCCGGACCGAGTCCACGAAGTGGATCTCGCCGAGTTCGCCGGAGCGGACGAGTTCCCGGATGCGGCCGACGGCGGGGGTGTAGCAGTAGGTGTGGTCGCACATCAGGGTGAGCCCGCGCTCCTCCGCCTCGGTCACCAGGCGCACCCCGTCGGCGTAGGTCGCCGCGAGCGGCTTCTCCACGAGGACGTGCTTGCCGGCGCGCAGGGCGGCCAGGGCGATGTCGAGGTGGGTGCCGGCGGGCGTGGCCACCGCGACCGCGTCCACGGAGGGGTCGGCGAGGACGGCCGCGTAGTCCGCGGTGGCCTCGACCGTCGAGTAGGCGCCGAGGACCCGCTGGGCCCGGTCCACGTCGAGGTCGCACAGCAGGCGCAGCCGGAACCGCTCGCTGGCCTGGAAGTTGCGGACGAGGTTGGGGCCCCAGTAGCCGGCCCCGACGACCGCCACCCCCAACGGCTGCGTGGTCTGCGTCACTTGGTTCCTCTCCCCTTGGTCCATCGGTGGGCGGTCCATCGGTGGGCGGTTCGTTCGCGGGCGGTCCGTTCGCAGGCTCATCAGTAGGCCCCCGTTCCCCGCACCACCGCGGACCCGGTGCGCAGCAGGATCGACAGGTCGAGGCTCATGGACCAGTTGTCCACGTATCCGAGGTCGAGCCGGACGGCCTCGTCCCAGGGCAGGTCGGAGCGGCCGCTGACCTGCCAGAGTCCGGTGAGCCCGGGCTTGACGAGCAGCCGGCGTTTGATGTCCGGCGTGTACTCCTCGACCTCTTCGGGCAGCGGCGGGCGGGGGCCTACGAGCGACATGTGGCCCTTGACGACGTTGAGCAGTTGCGGCAGTTCGTCGAGCGAGCTGCGGCGCAGGAGGGAGCCGACCCGGGTGATCCGCGGGTCTTCCTTCACCTTGAACAGCAGGCCGTCGCTGTTCTGGTTGAGGTGCTCCAGTTCCGCCCGCAGGGCCTCCGAGTCCGGCCGCATCGTACGGAACTTCAGCATGGTGAAGTGGTCGCCGTACCGGCCCACCCGCTGCTGTCTGAACAGGGCGGGCCCGGAGCTGTCCAGCCGGACGATCAGGGCGATCAGCAGCATGGGCAGCGCGAGGAGCAGCAGGAGCGCCGCCGCGAGCGTGCGGTCCAGCAGTTCCTTGGGCAGGCGGGAGGTCCGCGAGAGGTTCGGTGCCTGGATCCGCAGCAGCGGCACCCCGTTGGCGGGCCGTACCACCAGCCGGGAGGCGGACACGTCGGCCAGCACGGGGGCCAGCAGGAAGTCGACGCCCTGCGCGGCCGCCGTCCAGCCCATCCGGCGCAGGGCGGAGGCGTCGGTCCCGGGTACCGGCAGCGCCACGACGGTGCTGACGCCCAGGGCCCGGACGACGTCGTTCATGTCACCGATGCCGCCGAGGACGGGGAGCCCCAACTTGCGGATCTCCGCGGCGTTTTGCGGATCACTCAGGCACACACCGGCGGCCTGCAGTTCCTGTACGCCGCCGCGCCGCAGCACGGCGACCAGTTCCACTATGCCCCGTGAGGGCCCGACCAGCAGGGTCGTGCTCCGGTCCCGGCCTCGCGTCCACCGGCGGTGCAGCCGGCGGCGCAGCGTGTAGCGGACCGGCAGGGCGATCGCGGCGGCCGGCACCGCGGCCACGCTCATGTCATGAAGGAGGCCCGAATCGCGCGTGAACAGCCAGTACGCGAGGGCGGCCAGGGCCGGCAGGGCGACGGCTCCGCGCAGCACCCGGCGGTATTCCTCGCTGCCCAGGCCGAGGGCACTGCGATCGTAGGAGCGATGGGCCAGCATCGCCACGATCCATGTCGGGGGCAGCGCCAGGGCCACTGCCCAGCGGCCGTACGCCCCGTGGATCACTAAGGCCGCGGCAACGGCGGCGAGGCCGTCCGCGACCAGCAGGACTGTCCGGTACTTCCGTTCCCAGCGTCTTCGGCGAGCTTCCGGACGTCTGTGTTCCACGACCAGTTGCTCATGCGTGACCTCAATGGTCATGTCCCCCCACCACATGCGCGGCTCCCCCTGGCCGAACGCAACAGGACCTGCGGTCGCATGTGCGCAGCCAGGGCTGGATCGGCACCGCATGTGTCTCCTCCACACAGCGGCACCGAAAAAGACGAGGAAGCCCTCAGCGGTTCCCCAACCGCCTCATGCTTCCTGCATGTTGGTTACTGCCTGTTTCGCATCCGGTTCACGACGCCGCACCTTGACGTACCGTCAAGGGCAAGTACCCCTCCCAAACCGGTCCGGCGGACCTCAATCTAGACCACGGGACGCAGTCACGGGAACAGTTGGACGGAACACACAGCGCAATGGCGACTTCGAGGCCATACTGCCCGGGTGACGAGCATCGTGATCCCGGCCCACAACGAGGCGCGCGTCATCGGCCGGCTCCTCGATTCGCTGCTGGCCGACTCCTTTGAGGTCGAGGAGGACGAGGAGGACGAGACCGACATCGTGGTCGTCTGCAACGGCTGCACGGACGACACCGCCCGGATCGCCGCCGCCCGCGGCCCGCGCGTCCGGGTGGTCGAGATCCCCGTCCCTTCCAAGCACGCCGCCCTGCGGTCGGGTGACGACCACGCGCGCGGCTTCCCGCGTCTCTACGTGGACGCCGACGTCGTGATCACCGCTGCCGACGTACGGGCGCTGACCGAGCCCCTGAGCGACGATGACTCGGGCATCCTCGCCACCGCTCCCGAACGGCGGATCCCGCTAACCGCCTGTGCCTGGCGGGTGCGTGCCTACTACCAGGTGTGGCAGCGGCTCCCGGCCGTACGCGAGGGGCTGTTCGGGCGGGGCGTGATCGCGGTGTCCAAGGCCGGACAGGCCCGGATCGCCGCGCTGCCGCCGCTGATGGCCGACGACCTGGCCGCGTCCCTGGCGTTCGCCCCGGAGGAGCGGCTCGTGGTCGGCGCGGCCAGTGTCGTGATCCAACCGCCGCGCACCTGGCGGGACTTGATCAAGCGGCGCATCCGGGCCGCGGTGTCCACCGCCCAGGTCGAGCAGCATCACCGGCCGGGAGCGGCCTCGGCGCGCACGAGCAAGGCGGATCTGAGGGCCCTGATCCGCAGGGAGCCGAGGCTCTTCGCGGGTGTCGTGGTCTTCGTCGTGGCGGCGATCGCCGCCCGGCGGGGGGCCGAAAGAGCCATCAGGGCACAGGACTTCGGCACCTGGCTGAGGGACGAGAGCAGCCGGCAGAACTGACCGCACCGCACCTGGAGCCTTGTCTTGTATCTCACCGACCGCTCCGCACCTGTCCAGGCGGGCACCGACCGGCGCCGAAGACGCGGCCCGGGGCCGAAGGTCGCCCCGGTCGTGCTCGCGCTGGGCACGGTCAGCCTGATCACGGACGTCTCCTCGGAGATGGTCACCGCCGTCCTGCCGCTCTACCTGGTCACCACGCTCGGCTTCAGCCCGCTGGGATTCGGCACCCTCGACGGCGTGTACAACGGCGTCAGCGCGCTGGTCCAGCTCACCGGCGGTCACCTCGCCGACCGGGTGCGGGGCCACAAGCTGCTGGCCGGGCTCGGCTACGGTCTGTCCGCGCTGTGCAAGCCGCTGCTCCTGTTCGCCGGCAGCCTCGGCACGTTCGGCACGGTGCTGGCGCTGGAACGGACCGGCAAGGGCCTGCGCACCGCGCCACGGGACGCGATGATCTCCCTGTCCACGCCGGCCGAGAACCAGGGCCGGGCCTTCGGTGTGCACCGGGCGATGGACACCACCGGCGCGATGCTCGGTCCGCTGGCGGCCTTCCTCATCCTGCGCGCGGCCGCCGACGGTTACGACGCCGTGTTCGGCGTGAGCGCGTGCGTCGCCGCGCTCGGTGTGGTGGTGCTGGTGCTCTTCGTACCCGGCGGGCAGCGGGGCAGGGGCGGCGGACGGCAAGGCCCGCAGACGGAGGAAGCGGACCTGACGTACGCATCCGAGGGGACCGACCATGGGGAGGTGAGGGGCGGCAGGCCGCCCGTCCGCGTGCGCGAGGTGCTGGCGCTGCTGCGCCTGCCACGGCTGCGGGCGCTCGCCGGCTGTGCCGCGCTGCTCGGCCTGACCACCGTCAGCGACGCCTTCGTGTATCTGCTCCTGCAGCGCCGGACGGGTGTCGGCGAGGAGTGGTTCACGCTGCTGCCGCTGGGTACGGCCGTCGTGTTCCTGCTGCTGGCCGTGCCCGTCGGCGCGCTGGCCGACCGGGTCGGGCGGCGCTCCGTGTTCCTCGCCGGGCACGTGGGTCTGCTCACGGCCTACGCCCTCCTGCTGTGGGCCCCGGGCACACCGCTCCTCGCCCCTGTCGTCCTCGCCCTGCACGGCACGTTCTACGCGGCCACCGACGGTGTGCTCCCGGCCGCCCTCGCGGGCCTCGTGCCCGAGCACCTGCGCGCCAGCGGCCTGGCCATCGTCGGCACCAGCCAGGCGCTGGCCCGGTTCTGCTGCTCACTGGCCTTCGGCGCCGCCTGGACGGCGTGGGGAGACGGCCCGGCGCTGGCCGGCTCGGCGGTCGGCCTGCTGTGCTGTGCGGCCGTCGCGGCCGTGGTGCTGCGGCCGGCCGGCGGAACCCGATGACCACTACAGCCACAAGGATCCGGATGACATCGCTGCGCCGCCGTCTGCTGATACTCGTCGCGGCGGTCCTGCTGCTCGCGGGCCTGGGCACCGGCCTGGTCCTGCACGCCGCGGACCGCGCGGACCGGGCGAACCAGTCGCGGTCGGGCGGTCCGGCCGTCCGCGCGGGCAGGCTCACACTCGACCAGAAGGGCCGGCTGGCCTTCCTCAACGCGACCCCCGGCCCGCACCGCACCGCGGTCGCCTCGGTACCGTCCACGGACCCGGAGGGCGGGCGGACCGCCTCGGGCCTGAAGTGCGCGCGCTTCTACGCGGCCGCCGGTACGGGCATCTGCCTGCAGTCCAACCCCGGTGTCCTCAAGCAGAGCAACCGCGCGCTGCTGCTGGACGCGGGCCTGCGCACCCGGCGCACCTACCCGCTCGCGGGCACCCCCAGCCGGGCCCGGGTGTCGCCCAGCGGCCGCTTCGTCGCCTGGACCGTCTTCGTCTCCGGCGAGTCCTATTCCTCCGCCTTCTTCTCCACCCGGACCTCGATCCTGGACACCCGCACCATGGGACTGACTCCCAGCCTGGAGACGTTCTCCGTCGTCAAGGACGGCAAGCCCTACCACGCCTCGGACATCAACTTCTGGGGCGTCACCTTCGCCGCCGACGACGACACCTTCTACGCCACCCTCAACAGCTCCGACAAGACCTACCTGGTCCGTGGTTCGATCTCCCGGCACACGGTCACCACCCTCGTCGAGAACGTGGAGTGCCCGTCGCTGTCCCCCGACGGGACCCGCGTCGCCTTCAAGAAGCGTGTGTTGTCCCGTACCGACCTCTGGCACGAGTACGTCCTCGACCTGCGCACCCTGCGCGAGACGGCGCTGGCCGAACGCCACAGCGTCGACGACCAGGCCGCCTGGCTCGACGACCACACCGTCGCCTACGCGCTGCCCGCCAACGGCAGGGTCGGCAGCAGCGACCTGTGGAGCGTGCCCGCGGACGGCTCGGGGACCCCCCGCCTGCTGATCGCCGGAGCCTCCTCGCCCGCCCCGCTGTAGAGCCGCGTGATCACTGGAAGTAGACGAGAATGCGTCCGGCGTTGCCCGTGTCGACCTCGCGCCGGACGTACAGCTTCCTGATGTGCTGCTGGTCCAGGAACGCGAGCACGCGAGACCTGAGCCGCCCGGAACCCTTGCCCGGAATGATCTCCGCAACGGGCTCGCCCGAATGGTTCGCCCTGAAGAGGAACTGACGCA
The DNA here is from genome assembly GCF_053598315.1 of Streptomyces sp. NPDC001153. Lineage (NCBI taxonomy): Bacteria > Bacillati > Actinomycetota > Actinomycetes > Kitasatosporales > Streptomycetaceae > Streptomyces > Streptomyces sp. NPDC001153. The sequence continues at coordinate 75,544 of NZ_JBSFJZ010000023.1, read as the reverse complement.
GCGCCAGTTCGATGTCGCGGTTGTTGCGGAAGATCGGGTGGAGATCGAGCGACAGCATACGGAACCTCCCAGTGATGCGGCACGGCTGTCCGAGCACCGATCCATCATCGACTCGTTCCCGCCTGTCTGCTTCGATCGTACGACAATGTCGCGATGCGGAAATACAATGCCACCAAGTGGAAAAACGTGTGGGGTGGGATTGAGTATGCGGCGCCATGTGAGGATGCAGGCGCTCGGCCGCGGTCCGAGATTCGTCATTCGCGTGCTGCGCGGCCTGGCTCAGGTCATGTTTCTGGACAGTGCTGGGGCAGGCGCCGTCTTCGCCCTCGCGCTGTGGACGGCGGACTGGCGGTACGGCGCCTACGCACTGGGCGGCGCCGCCCTCGGCACCGGCGCCGCACGTCTGCTGGGCGCTCCCCATGACCGGGTGCGGGCGGGGCTGGAGGGCTTCAACTCCTGCCTGACGGCACTCTGCTTCGCCGTGTTCCTCGGCGCAGGCCGGTCGGCCACGATGGTGCTCGCGGCCGCGGCCTGCCTCGTGGTCACGGTCGTCACGGCGGCCCTGACGCGCGTGCTGCACGTCTGGGATCTGCCGACCCTGACCATGCCCTACTGCCTGCTGGCGGGCGCGGTCACCCTGGCCGCGCCCGCCTTCCGGCGGCTCTGGCCCCAGGCCCGGAGCATCGCCGCGCTGCCCCGCGCAGGCTCCGGACCCACCGTCCTGAGCTGGAACGACGTGGGAGGAGCGTTCTTCCGCAACGTGTCCCAGGTCTTCTTCCTGGAGCAGTGGTACGCGGGGGCCCTGCTGCTGGCCGGCCTCTTCCTGGCGAGCCGGGTCGCAGGGTGGGTGGCCTGCGCCGGCAGCGCGACAGGCATCCTGACGACCTGGGCGCTCGGCACACCGGCCGCACGGATCACCGACGGCACGCTGGGCTACAACGCGGTTCTCGTCGCGATGGCACTCTGCGGGGTGTTCCTGCCCGCCACCCGGAAGACGCTGCCGTACGCGCTGCTCGGCGCCGCGACCGCGACCGCCCTCACCCCGGCCGTCGCCGCTCTCCTCGCCCCGTCCGGCGGCCACCCGTTCACATGGCCGTTCGTGCTGACGACGCTCGGCTTCCTGGCGGCCGCCCGCTCCTTCCCGCTCATCACCACCCCCACCGCCTGCCGGGCAGCCGACCGGCCCACCGCGTCACTCCACGGCGACCAGGCCACCGCAGGCTGACGAGGCCGCCGTGACCGCAGGAGGTCGAGGGGAGACCAGCACCGGGGGGCAGGCCGTCTAACGCCACTCCCCCTTGGTGAGGGGTTCCACGGGGTGCTTCTCGCGTGGCATGTGGAGGCGGCGGAAGATCTCGGCCGACTCGGGGCTCTCGGCCTCCGTGTCGAGCTGGACGTCCAGCTCCCGCTCGACGTCGTGGGCGGCGCCGATCAGTACGAACTCGGTGCCCTCCTGGTCGAGCAGTTCGGGCTCGGCGCTGGTGAACCGACGTCCCTCGAACCGGTCCTGATCCCGGCTCGGCAGGTCGGCCCGCTGCGGCGGAGGCGGACCGACGCCTGCCGGCGCGCCCGCCCGCGGATTCTTCACCGCGAGGATGTAGCTCGCCTCGGGCTCGATGGCCAGCTCCTTCTGGACGGCGCCCGGCTTCGCGGGCATCTCCAGTTCGTAGGTCAGATGCGTGTGACCGCCGTGCCGGACGATCGCGTAGCGGCCCTCTCCCGCCGGCCTCGCCTCGGGTTGCGTCCGCTTGCCGCGCGTTCGCGTGTCGTACGTCCGCCGCTGCAGGTCCTCCGCGACGGGTTCCGGCCTGGTGGCCACCTCGTCGACGAAGCCCCAGAACCGCTCGTGTTCCGCCGGCTGGGGCAGGTACTTGCGCCCGATGACGAGGCGCCTGCTCCGGTCGCTGTCGGACGGCTGGAGGATCATGAAGAGGCGCTGGACGTCCTCGATGGCGTGAGCCTGCTCCTGCTCGACTCTGGGCCGGTACACGAAATAGATGTCGCCTCGTTCGAGGATGTCGTTCGCCATTGCCGCTCACCACCCACGCACACGATGACCGGCGAGTACCCCGTGTGCCGCAGGGCGATGGCTCCGCCCGGACAGTGACCGGATTTCTACGGACGGTGGTGTCGCGGGAGGGCGGACCGACCGCGCGGGCGACGCCTTGGAAACCGGCGCGAGCCGGCTGCGGGCCCCGGTGGCGCGGCCGCTGCCGGACGGCGGTTGGTGCCATACGGCGCGGGTACCCGAGCGCGCAGGGAGTGGCAGCAGGTGCGGGACGCGCCGGCCGCGGTCTGCGTGGCGTCCGAGGTGCCCGGCCTTGGCCGACATCCGCCGCCCCGACCTCGGCCCGGCGCCGATCGGCCTGCCCCAGGGAGCACCACCGGGAGCGAATCATGACGTCCACCGAATTCCTCGCCACCGTGCGGGAGCGCGGAGAGTACCCCGACCTCGACGAGGCGACCCGCGTCACCGAAGCCGTCCTCTGCACCCTGGGCGACCGGCTGCAGCCCACCGCGGCGGATCACCTCGCGGACCAACTGCCCCTGGAGATCGGCGGATTCGTCACCGGAGTGGGCAACACCGGACGGACCTGGGGCGTGCAGGAGTTCGTCCGCCAGGTGGCCCGGGCCGCCGCCGAGGACGAGGCGACCGCCCGGAGGGACGCGGAAGTGGTCCTCACCGCCGTGGGCAGCACCGTGTCGGGCGGTGAGCTGCACAAGCTGCTCAGCGTGCTGCCGAGCGGATACGCCGCGCTGTTCGGCCACCCCGAACTGACCTGACCGCGAGGTGTCACACACCCGCGGGCCAGGTCTGCTCCTCCCTTCTCTCCTCGGCCAAGGGGGGCAGCGGTGTGAGCGCGTGGGTGCGGTCGAGGTAGCAGAAGGCGTCGTAGCGCTGGGCCAGGACCGTGGGGACGTAGTTGCCGACGCGGTCGTACTGCGGCCGGTACACCACGCCGATCGCGCGGTGACCGTGCTCTTCGTGGTACCACTCGCCGCGCCCGGAGGAGGGCGGACGCTGGAGCTGCACATGCGGGAAGACGAACAGGACGCGCTCGCCGGGCAGCGCCCGGTGCAGCAGATCCTCCACACTGCCCCGGCGCGCGGACGGCATCGCCATGATCCTCGGCACGTCACCCCACGCGTACGCGGCGATCACGGTCCCGGAGTACGAGCCGAACCCGACCAGCACCACGCCCCTGCCCATGTGCCGCTCGCGCACCAGCTGGCCGACGTTGACTTCGCCGACGTCGGCCATGTCCGTGGCGCGCGCGTCACCGATGTGGGTGTTGTGCTCCCACACCACCGCCTTGGCATCGGGGCCATGATGCTCCATCAGCCGGTCAAGCGTGTCGGCCATGTGGCGGTCCCGGATGTTCCACGACTCGAGCCCGCTGTCGAGCATGACCCGGTAGTAGGCCTCGGCCCCGGCCAGCACCTCGGCGTTCTGCCGGGCGGCGAACTCCGCGTGCGAGCCGTCCATGGCGGCCGCCTGCGCAGCCCGCCGCCGCAGCTCGGTGAGCAGGGACACCACCTGTGGCTCACAGCCCTCGGGCACGTAGCGCGTGGCCGGCGCGTAGGACTGCGGATCCCGCGCGTACGGCTCGAAGCAGCGGTACGCCTCCAGGGCGTCCTGCACCCGGTCGGGGTCGTGCTCGCGCAGGTGGGACAGCACCGCGTGCAGCGACTCCCACAGGCTGTAGACGTCCAGCCCGAAGAATCCGACGCGCCGCTCGGGCGGCAGGGCCTCGTTGTGCCGGCGCAGCCACCGGGTGAACGCGGCCACGTCGGTGTTGCCCCACAGCCACGCCGGCCAGCGCCTGAAGCCCGCCAGGACCTCGCCGGGATCGTCGGGCGCGTCCGGCGCGGCGACCACGGAGCAGTGCACGGCCTGGCAGTCCGGCCAGTCGCCCTCGACCGCGACGAAGGAGAAGCCCTTCTCCTCGATCAGCCGGCGCGTGAGCGCGTCCCGGAGCCGGTAGTAGTCGGCGGTGCCGTGGGACGCCTCGCCGAGCAGCACGTAGCGGGCGTCGCCGATGCGCTCCAGCAGCGGGTCCAGCGACGCCGGATCAGTCAGCGGCAGGGCCTGGTTCCGGATGTGGTCCCTGTCGGTGTCGGGCACGGCGCGTCCCCTTTCCGCGGACGCCGGACCGGGTTCCCGCTCCGCCGCGGGCCCAAACGGCGTGCGCCCCCCGCACCAGGAGCGGGAGACGTCCGTGTGCGGGCAGTGCACGTGTCCCGATGCTCCGGCCGGGTACCCGCCACCCACCTCGTGGAGCAGCTGCAGAAGCTCGCGAAAGTCGAACGGCACCTCCAGGTGCGCCACGACCACAAGCCGACGGACGGCGAGGTCGCCCGGGAGAGCGGGCTCGACGAGGAACGGGTCGCCTGGCTGCGCCGGGTCGGGCGGCAGACGCTGAGCCTGGACACGCCGGTGGACGAGACCGGGGAGACGGGTCGGCGACCTCATCCCCGCCACCGACGTGCTCCACGCTCCGCGGGTCGCCGAGTACCGGGCGTTGGCCGAGGAACTCAGGGACGCCCTGGGCGTGCCGGCACCCCGCGAAGCCATGATCCTCAGCCTGCGCTACGGGCTGCACGACGGGCACCCGCGCACCCTGCAACAGGTGGCCGACCAGGTGGGACTGGCCCGGGAACGCGTACGCCACTGGAGAAGCAGCTTCGGCCACCCGAGACGGGCGAGCGCCTGCTGGACTGGGCGGCTGACGTGGACCGGGCGAGCTGGTGCGGCACCGCTCGAGCTGCCGCGCCCGGGCGCTGGTCAGCCCCGGGCGCCGGGGCCCGGTGTCCCGCCGAGCGTGGTGTTCCGCGTCCGGCGCGGCCGGGTACTCCGGTGCCGTCCGGCGTGTGCCGCGCCACCCACCATGATCGCCAGACCCGCGCAGAAGATGAGCGCCAGGGCGAGTCCGGAGCTGAACAGGGCGAGGCCGCTCATGGTGGCGACGTTGTGATCGAGGACGGACACCGTGTACTGGGGCCCGCCGGACAGGTTGCCCGCGATCGCGAGGGCCGTGAAGGCCGCCGCGCCCGCGAGAAGGAGCAGTCCGATGAACCGCATGCCAGTCATCTCCTCGCACGGGGGTCTGTCAGGCGGGTACCCCACGCCTCTGCGGTCATCCCCTGCGGTTCGGTCGTATGGCCCGGCGCGCGGCGGGTACTCCGGTCGCATGGCCGGTATCGAACTCAGAAGCGCAGCCTTCAGTGACCACAGCATGATCCCGCGCCACTACGCTCATGACGCGGACAACGTCTCTCCCCCGCTCACCTGGTCCGGAGTACCGGACGACGCGGCGGAACTGGCCCTGCTGTGCGAGGACCCGGACGCGCCGTCCGGAACCTTCGTGCACTGGCTCGTCACCGGCATCGACCCCCGCGTCGGGGGTTTGGGCGCCGGTGAGACCCCGCAGGGCAGCCAGGCGCATCGCAACGGCTTCGGGGAGCGGGGCTGGGGCGGCCCGCAGCCCCCGGTCGGCGACGAGGCCCATCGTTACTTCTTCCGGCTCTACGCCCTCCCCGCCCCGGTCTCGCTCCCGGACCGCGCCACCGCCGACGAGGCCCACGCCGTCCTGGAGCGGGAGCAGCTGGCCAGCGGCACCATCGTGGGGCTGTACCAGCGCTGACCACGTACGGCCGGCATGCGCGTCACCCCGGCGGCGTCCACGCTGTCCGTGGCCGGGCTGGAGGAGATCCCCGGCCGGAGGTGGCTGCCAGGCGCGTGATGTGCCGTGACGTGCGTCCCCTGCCCCCGCCGTCCCGCCCTTCCCTGACGCCGTCGACACGGCCTTCCATGACGGGTGTTGGGTCGTGTGCGCAGTCGTGAGCCGACGGACGACCGGGGTGGGCTGATCGTGCCGCTGGGAGTGGTCCGGCGCCCCGCCCCGCGGACGACCGCGGACTCCGGGGTAGGGATGGATCATGCAACGGATCACGGCGGAGGTGAGTGGCCGGCCGATGGCGGCCTGGCGGATCGCCGGACGGGACCGCCGGTGGTGTGCGTCCACGGTGCCGGGGTCTCCAGCCGGGAGTTCCAGCCGTTCATAGCGGCCCTTGGCCCCCACCACGACGCGTGGACCGTCGATCTTCCCGGGTTCGGTGCCAGCGCCGGCCCCCGGCAGCCGCTGGGATTGCGGGCGCTGGCCGACGCGCTCGTGGAGTGGCCGGCCGCCGTCGGACTCGACCAAGTGGTGCTTCTCGGCGGGTCCTTCGGCTGTCAGATGGCCGTCGATGCCGCCGTCCGGCATCCGGACCGCATCGCCGCGCTGGTGCTCGTGGGACCGACCCTCGACCCGGCCGCCCGCGGCTTCCTGCGTCAGCTGCTGCGCTGGATGCGCAACGCGCCCCACGAGCGCGTCTCGATGGCGGCGCTCGACCTCGCCGACCACCGGGACGCGGGCGGACGCCACGTCGCCGGCGCGTTCGCCGAGTCGCCCCGCAACCGTATCGAGGACAAGCTGCCCGCATGTCGTCATGCCGACGCTCGTGGTGCGCGGGGCGCAGGACCGGATGGTTCCCCAGGAGTGGGCGGAGGAGGTGACCCGGCTGCTGCCCGCGGGGCGGCTGGCCGTGGTGGAGAAGTCCGGTCACATGGTCCCCTACCGGCAGGCGCACTCGCTGGTCCGGCTGGTCACCGACTTCCTCGCTCACACATGCGCGGCCGCCGGTGCGGGCGGTGGCACGGGACCCCGGGAGCAGAGGCCGGCGCCATGAAGGCGGCCAGGGCGGTCGCCTCGTTCGACTCGGCCACCGGCATGCTGCGTGCCTTGTCGCGTTTCCTCGCGGGCCGGGACGTCCCGGCCCTCGGCACGTTCCCCGCCGCCTTCGAGTTGCCGCTGTCCGGCCTCCTCGGTGCGCTGAACCGGCTGCCGGTCGCGGTCCGGGAACGGGTGTACGCCGCGAGTGGCTGGGCGGAGGCCGTCCCGCGGCACCGCGTCGGCGACGTGCGTGCGGAGGCACTCGCCGAGTGGATCACCGGTCACTACCCCCGGCACCGCTACCCAGTGATCTTCATCGGGTCCGCCAACGGCGCCCTGGTACACCTCGCCGCCGCCCTCGACGCGGCCTGGCTGCCGCGGACACTGCTGCTGCCGGTGCGCCGCCGGGGTGTCGCCCCGGACGATCCACGCGGCGACCTGGCCGCCGTCCGCGAGTCCGGCCGGGCGCTGCTCGGGGCCAACCCGGACCTCGTCCTGCACCACATGCGCGATCCCAACCAGGACCGTCTCATGATCGCCGGAATGACGTACTTCCGGGTCAAGTGGCGCCGCCTGCCCGCCGCCTACCGCCGGTTCATCCGGGACCACCTGGCCCCGGGCGGCCTGCTCGTCGTCGTCGACCGCACGCTGCGCCGGCCCACCACGAGGGTCGACGACCGGTATGTGTTCCAGTTCGGTGCCCTCGGCGATGCCACGCCCGAGGAATACCGCCAGGGCGGCCCCCGCGTCGCCGACCTGCTCGCCCGCTACGGCGCCCCGGTGCGCCACTGGGACCCGCCCGCCGCCGACGGCGAGAGCCCGGAAGCGGAATGGGGCCTGGATCCCACGCTGCTCGACGACATCTCGGCCTACGCCGGTCAGCACCGGCTCGACGCACATCTGCTGCGCTTCGACACGCCGCAGCGGCTCAGCCCCGCCGTGGCCGACCTCTACCGGTCCTGGTACGCCGACCGTGGCCTGCCCACCGGTCGGCTCCTGGTCGAATCGTTCCTCCTGCTCGAACCCTGGTGGACCCTGCGCACCGGATCGGTGCCGTACTGGACCGTCTTCGGGACGGAGGCGTCCCGCGCGTACCTGGAGTCCTACCTGGACGCCTCCGCCCCGTACGACGAGATCCGGATCCTGCTGTTCAACCACGGCACCGACTCCATCGGCCCGGCCGACGCACGGGCCCGGCAGCGTACGGCCGCCCGCGCACGCAAGATCGGCCTCCTGACCGGAGTGGATGCCGCCGCATACCCACGCGACTTCGCCGCCTTCGTCCGCTCCCACCGGGAACTGAGCAAGATCCGCGCCCGCTACCCGCTGCCCCTGTCGCTCGGCGCCGCCGACGCGGTCACGGCACTCACCGCCCGAGACGACATCGTCTGGCGTCCGCTGACATGAAGCCCGTCGTCCGGTGAGAGTCCGGTGATGAGAGTCCGGTACGGAGGCGTGGCCGGACTTTCCACCTCCCCCCGGCCGGACCTCCGAGCTAGCCGGAGACGGCCTTCGCCCAGCCCTGGTCGACCGTCTTCCTCGCCTTCTCCAGTTGCGCGTCCGTCGGGAACTGCGGCGTCCCCTCCACCGACGGCAGGCGCGCGGCGGCGGCCTTGTCGAGGGTGCCGTCCTGCCTCATGACGTCCATGAGCACCGGGCGGGCGTAGCCGAGCAGCCGGAGGTTCTGGCCCTCCGGGCTGAAGAGGTACTCCTGCCACAGACGGGCGGCCGCCGGGTGCGGGGCGTGCTTGTTGACCGCCAGCGCGAAGTACTGGGCGAAGCTGCCGTCGAAGGGGATCGCGACCTGCCAGTTGACGCCCTTGTCGCGGAGTTCGTCGGCGTAGTGGAGGTTGATGTAGTCCCAGTTGATGCTGATGGGGGTACGGCCGTCCTCGACCGTTGCCGTGGTGGAATTGACGGGGTTGAAATTGCCGATCCTCTTCAGCTCGGCGAAGAAGTCGATGCCGGGCTGGATGTTGTCGAACGACCCGTTGTTCGCCAGCGCGGCCGCGTAGACGCTGTCGAAGGCGGTGGCCGACCGGGGCGGGTCGCCTTCGAGCGCGACCTTGCCCTTGTAAGCGGGCTTCAGCAGGTCGGCGAAGGTCTCCGGACAGATCTTGACCCGCTTGGCGTCACAGCCGATGGAGATGTAGCCCCCGTAGTTGTTGGACCAGTAGGCGTTGGCGTCCTTCTGGTTGTCGGGGATCGAGTCGAAAGGGACGACCTGGTACGGCGCCAGCAGACTCTGCTGCGCCGCGCTCCGCGCGAACGTGTCGCCGACGTCGATCACGTCGGGGGCTGTCGGGCTGCTCCCCTTCTTCCGCAGGGCGTCGATCTCGTCCTCGCTGTGGCCGTGCGGCTTGTCGACCGTGACCTTGATCCCGTACTTCTTCTCGAAGCCGACGATCAGGCCGCCGTAGTCGGCCCAGTCACGCGGCAGCGCGATCGCCCTGAGCCTGCCCTCCCGTTTCGCCGCGGCGATCAGTGCGCGCATGCCACCCATGTTCTCGGCGGAAGTGGCCACCGACGGCTTCTGGGGTCTGGCGGTCGGTGTGTGCTCGCAGGCGCTCAGGCCCAGTGCCACGAGGGCGGAGCAGCCGAAGACTGCCGCTGCTCGGACACGGGGTGTGGTCACGACTGCTCCTGGGGTAGGGGAACGGTTGTCGCCGACGGAGTCCGGCGTGTCGCAGGATGTGTGCCGAACCACCGGGGAATGCCCGGTGCCGCCGTGGCGCGGTCGTGGTGTTCCGTGAGCGGCCGAGGTCCGACGTACTCCGGTCCGCCGGCACACACGCTCCGACCGGCCGCCGCAGCTCCACCGGGGGTCCGAAGCGGCGGGCCTCGCGTCGTGTCTCCTGGCTTCCTTGGGTCTACTGCGTCCACGAAGTGGTCATCGAGGCCAGAGTACCCGGCCGCCTCGCCGACGGAATCGCGCCCGGGAAGCCCGCGGATCGGCGTGTTGCCCCGGTGGCACGCGGCCTCCCCACGCTCACAGCGCCGTGTCGTCCCACTGGTCGAGCAGGATGTCGCCGAATCCCTCCACCTCCGGCGTGGCGCCGTCGTTGAGGGACTGTTCGGCCCAGATGACCTTGCCGGTGGGCGTGTAGCGGGTCCCCCATCGCTCGGCGAACTGGGCGACCAGGAAGAGGCCGCGGCCGCCTTCGTCGGTGGCCTTCGCCCGGCGCAGCCGGGGCGAGGTGCTGCTCCCGTCGGCGACCTCGAAGATCAGGGCGCCCGCGGCCGGGCCGCTGACCGGCTCCGTGCGGAGCAGCCGGACGGCGATGGGTTCGGCGCCGTAGCGGACGGCGTTGGTGATCAGCTCGCTGAGGATGAGTTCGGCGGTGAAGACGACCTGCTCCAGGCCCCACTCCGTCAGCCGGCGGGCGCAGGCGGCGCGCACCGGGGCCACCGCCGCCGGGTCGCGGGGCACGTCCCACTCGGCGACCTGCGCCGGACCGAGTCGGCACGTGCGGGCAACCAGGAGTGCGATGTCATCCCGGGGCCGGTCGGACAGCATGGCGTCCATCACCGCCGCGCACGTGGCCTCCGGCGTGCGCTCGGGCCCCGACAGCGCCTCGCCCAGGGCCTGAAGACCGGCGTCCAGGTCGCGGGTGCGGTCCTCGATCAGCCCGTCGGTGAAGAGCACCAGCCGGGAACCCTCGGGGACGGTGAGTGCGGTGGTCTCGACAGGCAGGCCGGCGCCGAGCCCGAGGGGCGGGGAGACGGGCAGCTGGGGGAAGTCGACGGTCCCGTCGGGCCGGACCACCGCCGGTCCCGGATGGCCGGCGGTGGCCAGGTCCAGCCGCCCGGAGGTGGGGTCGTAGACGGCGTACTGGCAGGTCGCCCCGGTGATCATCCCCTGCCCGTCCCCGGCGGTGGCGGTCTCCTCGGCGTCGATCTGGGCCACCAGCTCGTCCAGCCGGACCAGCAGCTCCTCCACGGGCAGGTCCAGGCCGGCGAAGTTGTGAACGGCGGTGCGCAGTCGGCCCATGGTCGCCGCGGCGTGCAGGCCGTGGCCGACGACATCGCCCACGACCAGCGCCACCCGGGCGCCGGACAGCGGGATGACGTCGAACCAGTCCCCGCCCACCCCGGCCTGGGCCGGCAGGTAGCGGTAGGCCACCTCGAGGGCGGACTGTTCGGGCAGCCCGCGTGGCAGCAGGCTGTGCTGCAGCGTGACGGCCATGGCGTGTTCGCGGGTGTAGCGGCGGGCGTTGTCGATGCACAGAGCTGCCCTGGCGGCCAGTTCCTCGGCGAAGGACACGTCGTCGTCCTCGAACGGCGGGGAGCCCTCGGCGCGCCAGTAGTCCACCACGCCCAGCACCACGCCGCGGGCTCTCAGCGGAACCACGAGCATCGAGTGGATGCCGTGCTCGAGGATCCGCCGGGCACGCTCCGGGTGCTGGGCCAGCCAGCCTTCGGAGGCGCTGAGGTCTCCGACCAGGACCGGTCGGCCGTGGGCCATCGCCATGGAGACGGGGTGGCCCGGGACGAACCGGATCAGTTCGCCGACGGGGTGGAGGAGATGGCGCGCGTCCAGACCGGTGACGGCGCTGCGCCGCAGATCGGTGATCCGGGTGGTCGCAGCGGGGGGCTCCTCGCCGCGCAGGACCGGGTCCACCAGTTCGACGGTGACGATGTCGGCGAACCGGGGCACCGCCACCTCGGCCAGTTCCTCGGCCGTCCGCTTCACATCGAGCGTGGTGCCGATCCGCAGCCCGGCGTCGTAGAGCGACCTCAGCCGTTCGCGCGCCACCTCCGCCCGGCCGGAGACAGCCAGCAGCTCCGTGGTGTCCCGGAGCGTCACCACGCTGCCGGCCGAGCCGTGCGGTGCGGTGAGCCGCTTGTTGACCGCGAGCAGCCGGTCGCCCGCCCGGTACACCTTGTCGGTGACGGGGTGGTCGGAGGCCAGCAGCCCGGCGAGGTCCTCCTCCAGCCCCAGATCGGTGACGTGCCGCCGCTCCGCGTCCGTCGGCAGGTCCAGCAGCCGCCGCGCCTCGTCGTTGGCCAGCAGCAGCCGGCCGTCATCGCCGACGATCAGCACCCCTTCCCGCACGGCATGCAGGACCGCGTCGTGGTGCTCGTACATCCGGGTCATCTCCACCGGCCCCAGGCCATGGGTCTGCCGCCGCAATCGGCGGCTCACCAGGGCCGCCCCGCCCGCGGCGACGGCGAGGGCCATGGCGGCGCCGCCGAAGAGGACCGGCAGCTGCCGGTTCACCATGTGCTGCACCTGCTCGACCGTGACGGGCACGGAGACGATGGCGATGACCGTGCCGTCGGGTCGCTCGACAGGGACCGCCGAGATCACGGAGAGGCCCAGGGACCCGTGGAAGGTGCTCGTGAACGGTTGGCCGTTCGCCGCCTGCGCGTAAGGCCCGATGACGCGTTTGCCGATCTGGTGCGGGTCGCTGTGGGTGAGGGTGATGCCGTTCAGTCCGTACACGATGATGGCGTCGACGCCCGCGGCCTTACGGGCCGCCTCGGCGTGCGGTTGCAGCAGCGCCGACGGGTGGGTGCTCTGCAGCGCCGCCACGATTCCCGGGGAGTGGGCGAATGCCTGCGCCGTGGCGAGCGTCCGGGTCCGGGCGTCCGCCATGGTGTCGCGTCGGGCCTGCACCACGAGGGCCAGCAAGGTGGCGGCGACGAGGAGCACCACGACCGCCAGCTGAAGAAGGAAGACCTGGCCGGCGAGGCTGCGCACGCTCAGCAGCGACCGCCACGCCTCCCCTCTCCGGCGGCGCCGGTCCGGCCCATGAGTGCTCCTGGACGTATCAGGCGCACCCCGCCCGGACTGACCCGAAACTTCACCCATGTCACCTTTCTATCGTTTTTGGGCGCACAACAACGAGGCGACTTCGCGGCGACGACCGTCAGATGCCGGCGAGCGGCGGGGCCGTCGTGCCCCTGACTTCCAGGAAAGGGGTGGCGAGGTCGACCTCGCTCGGGCGGTCCGGCTCGTCGATCCGGTCGAGCAGGCGCTGCGCGGCGCGCCGGCCCACGTCATGGCTGGCGTTGTCCACGGTGGTCAGCCACAGATGGCGCAGCCGGGAGAGGTAGGTGTTGTCGTAGCCGACCAGGGAGAGGTCCCGCGGTACCCGGAGCCCGGTCTCCTCGGCGGCGGAGAGCGCGCCGACGCAGGTCATGTCGTTGACCGCGAAGACGGCGGTCGGGCGCCGCGGGCGGCTCAGGAGCCGGACGGCCGCCCGGTAGCCGCCCTCCTCGGTGAGGTCGCCCTGTTCCACGACCGCCGTGCCGGCGAGACCGTGCTCGCGCATGGTGGCCTCGAAGCTGCGCCGGCGCAGGTCGCCGACGGCGCCCTGCCCGGCGATGTGGGCGATGTGCCGGTGACCGAGGCCGATGAGGTGCTCGGTGGCCAGACGGGCTCCGTGCTCGTCGTCGTTGGCGACGATGTCCACGCCGGGCAGCACCGGTTCGCGGGTGCCGGCGACGACCGTGGGGACCAGTCCGGCGGCGGTGCGCAGGGCCTGGGGGTCCTGGAGCGTGCCGACGGCGATCAGGCCGTCGACGCGGAGTTCGGTGAAGGTCCGGGTGAGGTCCTCGCCGAGGCGCCGGTTGAGGTGGCCGTCGGCCAGCAGCATGTGCAGGCCGTTGTCGTACAGCCGTGCGTTGAGGCCGTCGAGCAGCTCCACGAACCAGGGGTTGCGCATGTCGTCGAGCAGCACCCCCACCGTGCGGGTGCGCCGCTCGCTCAGGCTGCGCGCGGCCGCGTTGGGCCGGTAACCGAGCGCTTCGACCGCCGCGAGGACGGCCTCGCGCTTCTCCGGCCGGACACCCTCCGAGCCGCGCAGCACGAGCGAGACCAGGGATTTGGACACGCCGGCCCGTTCGGCGACGTCACGGATGGTCGGAGCGCTCATGGCATGGACCGTTCCATAGCGCGTCTGCTCCTGTAAAGCCCCTTGACATCCGGCTCAAGTGGGACTCATGGTGGGCCACCAGGCTCTGGAACGGTCCAAAGAAGGGCGCTCATGGTGAATACGCTCGGCGTCGGCGTCGTGGGATTCGGCTGGATGGGACGGGTGCACACCCAGGCGTACGCCCGCCTGCCGCACCACTTCCCCCAGCTGTCCGTGCGGCCGGAACTGCTCGTCGTCGCGGACGAGGTACCCGGCCGGGCGGAGGAGGCCGCGGAGCGGTTCGGGTTCGCCGCGGCGACCCGGGACTGGCGGGCGGTGGCCGCCGATCCGCGGATCCAGGCGGTCAGCATCACCGCCCCGAACTTCCTGCACCGCGAGATCGGCGTGGCGATGACCGAGGCCGGCAAGCACATCTGGATCGAGAAGCCCGTCGGGCTCACCGCCGACGACGCCCGGGCGGTCGCCGACGCCGCCGCCAAGGCCGGCGTCCAGGGCACCGTCGGCTTCAACTACCGCAACGCGCCCGCCGTCGAGGCCGCACGCGACCTGATCGCCTCAGGCGAGATCGGCACGGTCACCCACGCCCGCATCCGCCTCTTCAGCGACTACGCCGCCCACCCGGACGGTGCCCTGACCTGGCGCTACGAGCGGGCACACGGCGGCAGCGGAGTCCTGGGCGACCTGGCCTCGCACGGCGCCGACCTGGCCCGGTTCCTGCTCGGCGACATCACCGCGCTCACCGCCGACAGCGCGATCTTCCTGCCTGAACGCGCCCGGCCGACCGGCGCCACCGCCGGCCACGCCCTCGCCACCGGCGGCGCGCCCGGGCCGGTCGAGAACGAGGACTACGTCAACTGCCTGCTGCGTTTCGCCTCCGGCGCCCGCGGCGTCCTGGAGGCCTGCCGTGTCTCGGTCGGCGAGCAGAACAACTACGGCTTCGAGGTGCACGGCACGAGGGGCGCCGTCTCCTGGGACTTCCGCCGCATGGGCGAACTCGCCGTCAGCCGCGGCACGACCTATCAGGACCAGCCGTTCAGCACGGTGTACGTCGGCCCGGGCGCCGGCGAGTACGCCGCGTTCCAGCCGGGCGCGGCCAACGCGATGGGCTACGACGACCTGAAGGTCATCGAGGCCCACCGCTTCCTGCGCTCCATCGCCGAGGGAACCGCGGTCGGCGCCACGCTCGGCGACGCCGTGGCCAGTGCCGTGGCTCTGGATGCGATGGCGCGCTCGGCCGAGCGGGGGACGTGGGTGCATCTGGGGTGACCACCGTACGCATCGGGGTCGTCGGCGCGGGCGACACGGGCACCGACCCTGTGCACACACTGCACCCCTGGGTGTCCGGCGCCGAGGTCGTGAGCGTCGCCCACATCGACGAGGAACGGGCCGCCGCCGACCGCATCACCGCGGGCCGGCCGCAGACCGAACACCGGTCACTTGCCGACTCGTTCACCACGCTCCGAGTCATGGACGAGATGCGCAGACTGTGCGGCATCGCCTGGCCTCCCCCGTGACCCCCTGGTGTCCGGCCCCTCGTCGTGCGCTATAGATACCCCATGGTGTGGTTGCTGGTGACAGTGGGAGTTCTCGTGGCATCGCTCGCCACCATGGCGCACGAACTGCGACAGAACGTGACGCTCCGGCAGATTCGGCCGACGGCGCTCGAGCTGCAGGCCGAGGTGATCGACCACAGCGCCACGCAGAGCGGGAAGCCGGGCGCGTACTTCCTCACGCCGGTCGTCCGCTACTTCATCGACGGCAAACGCTACGAGACCGAGCTCGCCAACGCGTCCTCCGGCCGCCCCGCCGACGTCGGCTCCTCGATGACCGTCCTCGTCTCCCCGGACCACCCCTACAGTCCGATGGACCCCTACGGCGGCATGGGCGCCACACTCCGCGGCGCCATCGTCACCGCCGTGCTGAGCACACTGCTCCTCGTCTGGCAGATCGCCCTGCGATGAGGCGCCGAGCCTCTGCGGTGTGCGGCTCCACCCGATCGGGCGGTAAGTGAGACGGTGGAGGCGCCGGGGTCGCCGCCTAGGATCCGTACCCGTGGCAGAGGTCCCCGATGAGTTGATCAAGCTGGAACGAACCGCCGAGCAGGAGCGCGCGAAACTCGCGGGCCTCACCGGTGACGAGTACGACGCTCAGCTGCACCGCTGGCGCGAGGCGTCCGACGCCGTACAGGCGGCCATCACCGCGCACGCCGCAGCCACCGAGTCCAGTCCGCACGAGGTTGAGCAGGCCGTACAGAAAGCTGTGCGGCGCAGCCAAGAGGACCCGGCCGTCGAGTAGCGCTCCCCGGGCGATGCCGAGCAGACAACGCGGGCTCGTTCAGCGATGCTGGACAAGGGTGGCACCCCTCCATGCGACAAGGAGCACGGCATGCCCACAGATCCGGTCGTACGATTCCTGGCGGCCCTGGACCCCGATCACCGGGACACGGTCGGCGCCAAACCGCGCCAGGAGCAGGAACGGCTCGCAGCGGCCTGGGAACGGGAACTGGAATCCGATGACGAGCTCGACGTCCTCGACGAGCTCTCCCCGCCCGCCGCGGAAGCAGAGGCCGCCCGCCGCGTCCTGGACCGCGGAGCCGGTTGAGACGAGGCCACCGGTCATGATCATTCCCGCCCCGACACGGCGGCACGGGTGAGGCCGGCGGTGGGACCCCGGGCGCCGCGCACGGCACGTGTGGCGCCTGGCCGGAGGCCGGACAGGCGGCGAGCGGCATCCTGCCCGAGGCCGACGGGTTCCGCCCGTTCGTGGATCTCGCCGGGAGTCCTCGGGCGGGTGCAGGCGATGGAGCCGGCCGAGGAACGGCGCGAGCTCTTCGACCCGCGGCGGCGATGCCGGTCCCCAGGCGCCGCGCGCGGACGCGCCCTTCGCCGACTGCGTGGTGGGCAAGGCGGAGGCTTGGCAGACCTCCGCTCACTGGGCATGGGTCAGGCATAGAACCGGGACAGGCTCTGGAGGACCGCGGCGGGCTTGGTACCGTCCTCCACCTCGATCGTGCCGTCGACGGTGATCTGGACACCCCCGGGCACGTCCTCGACCGAGGTGAGCCGGGCGGCGAGCCGGATGCGGGATCCGGCCTTCACCGGCGCGGGGAAACGCACCTTGTTCAGGCCGTAGTTGACCTTGGTGGTCACGCCCTGCACGTCCAGCAGTCCGGTGAAGAGAGGGATGAAGAGGGACAGGGTGAGGTAGCCGTGCGCGATCGGCGCGCCGAAGGGGCCCTGGGCCGCCCGCTCCGGGTCGGTGTGGATCCACTGGTGGTCGCCGGTGGCGTCGGCGAAGGTGTCGATGCGCTCCTGGGTGACCTCGATCCACTCGCTGGTGCCGAGGTCGCTGCCGGCGAGCTTCTTCAGTTCGTCCAGGCCGTTGACGGTGATGCTCATAAGTCGCTTTTCCTTTTCAGGGAGTTGGGGTGCCGTAGCGGTGCCGCACCCGGGACTTGAGGAGCTTTCCGGAGGCGGTGCGCGGGAGTTCGTCCGTGACCACCACCGACTTGGGGATCTTGTACTTGGCGAGCTTCCCGGTCAGCGAGGCCAGCACCTCGTCCGGGTCGAGTTCGGCTCCCGGGGCGGGGACGACGACCGCGCGGGGCACCTCGCCCCACTTGTCGTCCGGGACACCGATCACCGCGCACTCGGCGATGCCGGGGTGGGCGAGGAGGATGTCCTCGATCTCGGCGGGGTAGATGTTCTCGCCGCCGGAGATGATCATGTCCTTGATCCGGTCGACGATGTGCACGTAACCGTCCTCGTCCACCCGGGCCGCGTCCCCGCTGCGGAACCAGCCGTCGGCGAAGGCGGCCTCGGTCTCCTCAGGCAGCCCCCAGTAGCCGGCCATGACATGCGGTCCGCGCACCACGACCTCGCCCGTCTCGCCGACGTCGACCGGGGTGAGATCGGGCCGTACGACCCGTACGTCGCTGAAGAAGTGGGGTACGCCCGCCGAGCCCGCCTTCTCGACCGCGTGCTCCGCGTCCAGGAAGAGTGTGCCGGGCGCGGCCTCCGTCATGCCGTAGCCCTGGAGGAAGGTGAGCCCGCGCTGCTGGTACGTGGCGATGAGCGTGGTCGGCACCGGTGATCCGCCACAGGTGAGGATGCGGAGGGACGACAGGTCGGCGTCCGGCCAGCGGGGGTGCCGGGCGACCTGGTCGAACATCGTCGGCACGCCGAACATGAAGGTGATCCGGTGCCGTTCCACCAGGTCGAGGGTGGTCTCCGGGTCGAAGGCCTCGACCAGGACGCAGGTGCCGCCCTTGAGCAGCACCGGCAGGGTCAGCATGTTGAGACCCGCGGTGTGGAACAGCGGAGCGGAGACCAGGGCACGTTCGTCGGCTGTCAGGTCGTGGTCGACCAGGACGTTGACGGCGTTCCAGGTGAGGTTGCCGTGGGTGAGCATCGCGCCCTTGGGGCGGCCGGTCGTCCCCGAGGTGTACATGATGATGCAGGTGTCGTCGGGAGTGACCGGTTCGTCGATCGGGTCGTCCGGCGCGGCCGCCAGGGCCTGTTCGTAGGCGTCGCCGGTCTCGAGGCAGGTCCGTACGTCCGTCCCGTCCGGCAGTCCCGCGACGAGCCCGGCGTACGCGGGGCCGTGGACGAGCGCCTTGGCGCCTGAGTCGGCGAGCTGGTAGGCGATCTCGGGGCCGGCGAGGCGGGTGTTGAGGGGTACGAAGACCGCGCCGAGGGTGCCTGCGGCGAACAGGGTCTCCAGGTAGGCGGGGTGGTTGGGGCCGAGGTGGGCGATGCGGTCGCCGCGCCTGACGCCCCGGGCGCGCAGGGCGTGGGCGAGGCGGGTGACCCGTGTGTACAGGGTGCGGTAGTCGGTCGGCTGCTCGCCGTGGATCAGGGCCGTGCGGTGCGGGGTCTTGCGGGCCCGGCGTACGGGCCACGACCCCAGTCCCTGGTTGCGCATCTGACACCCCTTACGGTTTCGTCAGCCCGAGCAACCGGGCCGCGTTCTCCTTGAGGATCTTCGGCCTGACCTCGTCCTTGACGGACAGCTTCGCGAAGTCGGCGAGCCACCGGTCCGGGGTGAGCACCGGGAAGTCGGAGCCGAACAGGACCTTGTCCTTCAGCAGCGTGTTGGCGTACTGCACCAGCTGCGGCGGGAAGTACTTCGGCGACCAGCCCGAGAGGTCGATGTGGACGCCGGGCTTGTGGGTCGCCACCGCCAGGGCCTCGTCCTGCCAGGGGAACGACGGGTGCGCCAGGATGATCTTCAGGTGCGGGAAGTCGGCGGCCACGTCGTCCACGTGGAGCGGGTTGGAGTACTTCAGGCGGATGCCGCCCCCGCCGGGAACGCCGGCACCGATGCCGGTCTGACCGGTGTGGAAGAGCGCGATGGTACCGGTCTCCTCGATCACCTCGTACAGGCCGTACGCCACGGAGCGGTCGTTGGGGAAGAAGCCCTGGATGCTGGGGTGGAACTTGAAACCCCGCACCCCGTACTCCTCGACCAGCCGCCGGGCCTGCCGCACGCCCGCCTTCCCGCGGAAGGGGTCGATGGAGGCGAACGGGATCAGTACGTCGGAGTTCGCGGCCGCGGCTTCGGCCACCTCCTCGTTGGGGACGGGCTCGGTGCCGGTCGCGGACTCGGCGTCCACCGTGAAGACGACGGCGGCCATCCGCCGCTCGCGGTAGTACGCGGCGGTCTCCTCGAGCGTGGGCTTCCGTTTGCCCTCGACCTTGAAGTAGGCGGAGGAGGCGTCGTGCAGGTGGTCGTCCAGGGAGGAGTGCCCCTTGGAGGACACCTCCGCGTGGGTGTGGACGTCGATCGCGACGAGCTCGTCCGGCCTCGGTGCGGGTGCCATCACGCCTCCGGGAGCTTCGGGGCGGGGATGCCGACGGTCTGCGGCTCGGCGCCGACCGAGGTGGGCCAGGCGTCTGCCAGGGCGTCGGGGGTCCAGCCGCCGTCGGCGTAGGCGGTCCTGATCTCCTGGGGATGCGACCACAGCGTCACCTTGTCGCCGCCGATGCCGATGCACTGGCCGGTGATGCCGCGGGCGGCCGCGGAGGCCAGGAAGGGGACGAGGGCCGCGCAGTCCTCGGGGGTGCCGAAGCCCTCCCCCTTGCGCAGGAACGCCGGCAGCGGTTCGCCGTTCCTCATGGCCTCGATGTACGGGGCGAAGGCGGGGATGGTCTCGGTCATCGCGGTCGCGGCGACCGGCACGATCGCGTTGACGGTGATGTGCGCGCGGGCCAGTTCCATGGACCAGGTGCGGGCCATCGCGGCGATCCCGGCCTTGGCGGCGGCGTAGTTGGTCTGGCCGAAGTTGCCGCGCTGCCCGGCCGGGGAGCCGACGAGGACGAGCGTGCCGCCCTCGCCCTGCTCGCGCATGCGGACGGCGGCGGCGCGGGCGCAGGTGAAGGTGCCCCGGAGATGGGTGGTGAGCACCGCGTCGAAGTCGTCGTCGGTCATCTTCCACAGCACCTTGTCGCGCAGGATGCCCGCGTTGGTGACCAGGATGTCGAGTCGGCCGAACTCCTCGACGGCGCGGTTGACCAGCCGGTCGGCGGCCTCGGCCGTGCCGACCGGAACCACTTCGGCCACGGCGGTGCCACCGGCCTCGGTGAGGGACTTGACCGCCTGCTCGGCCACGGCTTCGTCGATGTCGTTGACGACCACGGACGCGCCGTGGGCGGCGAGGGCGTGCGCATAGGCGAGGCCGAGGCCACGGCCGCTTCCGGTGACGACGGCGGCCTTCCCGGTCAGATCGATGGTGGGCACGGGCGGTCCCTTCGCATGGGGTGTGGTCGGGGAGATCGAAGCTAAGAGCAATAATTGTTGTCGTCAATAGTTGTTGCCGACCTTGCGGTGCGTCATGCTGGACTCCGCACGCGAGAAGCCATCCCCGGGGAAGCCGAGACCGGCGCCCCGGGACCGAGACCAGGGAGCCCGCCATAGCCGGCCAGCACACCGACCACCCGACTCCCATCGACGCCGACGAACCGTGGATGCGGGGGCTGCACGCGGACACGGGATACCTGCTGTACCGCCTGGGACTGCGCTCCGGTCAGTTGTTCAACACGTTCCTGCAGGAGTCGGGGGTACGGCTGCGGCACTACGCCGTGCTGCGCTTCCTCGCCACCTGCGAGGGCGCTCTCCAGCGCGAGCTCAGCGCCCGGCTCGGCTACGACCCGAGCGCGATCGTCGGCCTGGTGGACGACCTGGAGAAGCTGGGCTTCGCCGAGCGCCGCCCCGCCCCCGAGGACCGCCGCAGTCGCATCGTCGTCCTCACCGAGGAGGGCCGCGCATTCCTCCGCGACACGGACCAGGCGGGCCGACGCGTGACCGACGAACTGCTCACCCCGCTCGACTCCGGCGAACGGCAGACGCTGCACGCCCTTCTGCTGCGCGTCGCCGGCAACGGGCTCGCCTGACGCTTCGGTCGCCGCGTGCATGCAGGGGCACGCGGCCTCGTAAGGTATCCGCGTGACCGGTCCCGTCCCCCGCCCCCAGTCGCTCCTGCTCAGCTTCCTCGGTGACGAGGTGCTGGGTCGCGGGGTGTGCGTGTACACGGGGAGCGTCATCGAGGTGTTCCGGCGGGCCGGCGTCGGAGAGCAGGCCACCCGGTCCACCCTCACCCGCATGGTCGGCCGCGGTCTGCTGAGCCGCCGACGCGAGGGCCGGCGGACCTATGTCGGCCTCACCGACCGCTCCGAGGCGATCCTGCGCGACGGCGAGCGGCGCATCTGGAAGTCCGGCGCGGTCAACCGGGACTGGGACGGCACCTGGACCCTGCTCGGCTTCTCCCTGCCGGAGTCGTGGCAGCGCCAGCGGCACGATCTGCGTTCCCAGTTGACCTGGGCGGGCTTCGGCGCACTGTTCAGCGGGCTGTGGATCGCGCCCGGCGAGGTCGACGTCTCCGGGATCGTCGCCGAGTTGGGCCTGCGGACGCAGGTGAAGGTCTTCCGGGCGCACGCGGACACCGGCACGGACATCGCCGAGATGATCGACGACACCTGGGACCTGGGTGAACTGGCCGCTCATTACCGGGAGTTCGAGGCGTCCTGGCGGCCGTACACGTCGGGCCGGGCGGACCTGACCGCCGAGGACGCCCTCGCGCTGCGCCTCCGGCTGACCGCCGAGTGGCTCCAAGTCATCCGCAGCGACCCCCGGTTGCCCGTGCGGCACCTGCCCGCGGACTGGCCGGCGGCCGCGGCGGAGAAGACGTTCCGCACGGTCCACGCCCTGCTGGAGGCGCCCGCCCGGGACGCGGCGCGCCGGCTCATCGAGACGATTCCGACGGCGTAGCGCCGTGGGCACGTGACGCATCTCCGCTCACTGCCGCCCGAAAGCAATGTTGTGCACTGTCTTGACCGCCGTAAGAAATCGGCCCTACATTCCTCCACGCTTCGTTCAGTGCACTGAGCATCTGCCGATCTGCCAGGGTCTCCGCTCCGCAGCCGCCCACAAGGAGCCACCTCCATGCCTGCCAGCACCCGCCCCCGGACTTCCCGCACCCGTCTGCGCATCGCCCTGGCCGCCCTGGCCACGCTGGCGTCCGCGGGCCTCACCACCAGCCCCGCGCCGGCCGCCCAGGCGGACACGCCGGCCACCGGCCACCTCACCGGCACCCTCTCCGACGACGCGACCTGGGTCGCTGACGTCCCCGCCCACTGGAACGGCACCCTGCTGCTGTTCAGCCACGGCTTCGGCCCCACCGTCGCCAAGGACGCCCCGTCCGACGCCGTACGCACCGCGTTGCTCGCCGAGGGCTATGCGATGGCCGGGTCGTCGTACGACCCCCATGGCTCGATGTGGGCCCTGGACAGCGCCGAACGCGACCAGTTCGCCACGCTCGACGCCATCACCGCGAAGATCGGCGCACCGCGGCGCACCCTCGCCGTCGGCCAGTCGATGGGCGGGCTCGTCAACGCGCAGATCGCCCGCGACGGCGCCGGCCGCGTGGACGGCGCGCTCGGCCTGTGCGGCCTCGTCGCGGGCGGCACCGACCTGGACAACTACCAGCTCGACGCCGAGTACGCCCTCGCCCGGCTGCTCCTGCCCGGGCAGGACGTCGGCCTGGTCCGCTTCGGCTCCGCCGACGCCGCGGCCGCCACCGCCAAGCGGCTGACCGATGCCGTCACCGCCGCACAGACCACCCCGCAGGGCCGCGCCCGGATCGCACTGGCCGCGGCCTTCCTCAACCTCCCCGCCTGGGCGCCCGGACAAGGCCGGCCCGCACCGGCGGACTGGGCGGGCCAGGAGGAGCAGCAGTACGCGTGGTTCGCGCAGGGCATCCTGTCGTTCGTCGAGGGCGGCCGGTACGCCGTCGAGCAGTCGGCCGGCGGCAACAACTCCTGGAACGCGGGCGTCGACTACGCCCGCCTGCTCGCCGGATCCGTCCACGCGCCGCAGGTCCGCGCGCTGTACCGGGCGGCCGGACTCGACCTGCGCGCCGACCTGACATCCCTGACCCGGGGCGCCGCGATCACCGCGGACCCCGCAGCGGTCCGTGCCGCCCAGCGCACCTCTTCTGCCGGTCAAGGACTCGGCGTACCGCTGCTGGACGTGCACACGATCGCCGACAACCTGGTCCCGGTCGAACAGGAGCGGCGGTTCGGCGACCGGGTGCGCGCGGCCGGGGACGGAGCGCTGCTGCGGCAGGCCTACGTCGAGCGGCAGGGCCACTGCACGTTCACCACCGCCGAGACCGTGGCCGCCCTGCGCGCGCTCGAACACCGCGTCACCACCGGCCACTGGGACGACGCCGCGACGCCGGCCGCGCTCCAGCGGACCGCCACGGCGCTCGGGCCGGACGGGGCGGCGTACATCCCCTACCGCCCGGCACACCTGACGGTCGGCCGCGACCGCCCGGCGCACCCCACCCACCACTGACACCGGGACCCGCCCATGTCCGACGCATCCGTCACCCCGCGCAGTTCCCTTCCCCTCGGCGCCCTCGTCGCCGGCTGTCTCGCGGTCTGTCTCGCGCAGATCGGCCTCGCCATACCGGCCACCCTCAACGGTCTGTTCCAGGAACACCTCCACCCCGTCGGCTCCCAACTCACCTGGATCTCCGACGCGTTCCTGCTGCCCGTCGCCGTGCTGGAACTCTCCTTCGGCGTGCTCGGCGACCTCTTCGGCCGCAAACAGCTCCTCGTCGGCGGCGCCGCGCTGTTGTGCGCGGGCGAGGTCGTCGCCGCGAGTTCCTCCGGCATCCATCAGCTGTGGGTGGGGCAGGCGCTGGCCGGGCTCGGCGCCGCCGCGCTCTTCCCCACCTCGCTGGCCATGATCGCGGCCGGTACGCACACCGGCCCGCAGCGCGCCCGCGCCATCGCCGTATGGGCCTCCAGCCTGTCCGCGGGCGGCTTCCTCGCCCCGTTGCTCGGCGGTATCACCGGCACCTACGGCTCGTGGCGCTCGGCGTTCGTGGTGGTCGCCGTGCTGGCCGCGGTGAGCGCCCTGGTGAGTCTGTGGCTCGCCACCAACTCCCGGTCACCGGAAGGCCGTTCGCTGGACGTCGGCGGCCAGCTCACCATCGGTGCCGGTCTGTTCGCCCTGCTGTACGCCGTCATCCAGGGGCCGACGGACGGCTGGGGGTCGGCTCCGGTGGTCGTGGCGTTCGTGATCGCCGCGGTGTTCGTGGGCCTGTTCGTGGCCGCCGAGAGCCGGGCCCGCTCGCCGCTCCTGCGCCTGGACCTGTTCCGCAACCGCTCCTTCGCGATCGCGTCGGTCGTCGCGGTCGTGGGCATGTTCAGCTTCCTGGGCACGGCGTACGCGGCGAGCATCCGGCTCGGTCCCATCCAGCACCAGAGCCCGATGCGCACCGCCTTCGCGTTCCTCCTGCTCAACGGCATCGCCCCGGTCCTCACCCCGCTGACCTCCCGGCTGCTGCACCGG
This sequence comes from Streptomyces sp. NPDC001153, assembly GCF_053598315.1. Taxonomy (NCBI): domain Bacteria; kingdom Bacillati; phylum Actinomycetota; class Actinomycetes; order Kitasatosporales; family Streptomycetaceae; genus Streptomyces; species Streptomyces sp. NPDC001153. Next base: position 51,090 of record NZ_JBSFJZ010000023.1, on the reverse strand, counting down.
CTGCCCGCGCGGGCGCTGCTCACCGGCGGGCTGGCACTGATCGCCGCGGGCGACTTCCTGGCCGCCGGACTCGATGCAGGCGACCGGAACCTGACCTCGCTGATCCTGCCGCTCGGGCTGGTCGGCGTCGGCTTCGCCTTCACGGTGTCGTCCATCACCGCGACCGCCGTCAACACGGTGCCGCTACCCCTGGCCGGCATGGCGAGCGCGGCGACCAACCTGCTGCGCGACTTCGGCTTCACCCTCGGGCCCGCGGTCATCGGGGCGGTCGCGCTGAGCCGGGCGGCTTCCCGGGTGACCTCCGCGCTGGCCACCTCGTCGTCCCTGAACGCCGAGTCGAGGACCGCGGCGCACGAGGTGCTGAAGGAGGGCGGCCCGCTCGCCCTGAACTCCGTCCCCGCCGCCTCCCCGCCGGGCGCGGCCCGCGCGTACGCCCTGGACGCTCTGGGCCACGGTTACGCGATCGGATTCGCCGTGTGCGGTTCGGCAGCCCTGTTCTCGGCACTGCTGGTGGTGACGGCACTGCGCGGGCGTACAGCCGAGGCGGGCGCGTCGCCGGCGGAGGACGGTACGGAGCGGACCGTCCTGACCACGGGATGACACTCGGTGGGCGCGCCCGGGGCTGCTCGGCGCTCCGGGCGCGGCCCGTCGTCGGTCCGGGTGTCGGCCGAGGCGAGATGGTCGACCCACACACACCGTCTTCCGTGCACGGCCATGTCGGCCGAAAGCCGACGCGCGGTGCTGACAAGACCGGTGACGGCACATCAGCATGGGAGCGTGTCCGAGAAGCCGAGCACCCCCCGCCGGATCGCCGACGACCACGTCGCGCAGGTCGCCGCCCTCGACCCCATGACCTCGGCCCGACTCGGTCTGCATCCCGAGGACGACCGGCAGCCGGATCTGTCACCGGAGGGCTTCGAGGCGCTCGCCGAACTGGACCGCCGAACGCTGTCCGTGCTCGACGCCACCGAGCGGGACGCCGAGAAGAACGGTGTGGTGTTCGAGGGCGCCGAGCGGAACTGCGCACGGCTGCTGCGGGAGCGGCTCACCGCGGAACTCGCCCTGCAGGCGGCGGGTGACCGGTTCCGCGAGCTGCGCAACGTCAACTCGCCCCTGCACAAGGTGCGGAGCATCTTCACCCTGATGCCGACCGACACCGACGAGGACTGGGCGGCCGTGGCCGGACGGCTGCGCAACCTGCCCGGCGCGCTGGACGGCTACCGGGCCACCCTGACCGAGGGCGTCGCCCGCGGGCTGCTGTGCGCTCCGCGCCAGGTCCGGGCCGTCATCGGGCAACTCGCGGCCTGGACCGGCCAGGACGCCGGCGGGGCGAGCTGGTTCGCCACCTTCGTGGCCGCGGGTCCGGATCGGCTCAGGCACGAACTGGACGCCGCCGCCGGCCGTGCGACGGCCTCGGTGGCCGGGTTCCGCGACTGGCTGTGCCACACCTACCTGCCCGCCGCGGACGGCACCCCGGACGCCGTCGGCCGCGAGCGCTACCTGCGCGCGGCCCGCTGGGCCAACGGCATCGCCGTGGACCCGGCCGAGGCCTACGCCTGGGGCTGGGAGGAGTTCCACCGGACGGTCGCCGAGATGCGGTCCGAGGCCGACCGGATCCTGCCCGGTGCCACCGTCCGGGAGACCGTGGACCACCTCAACCGGCACGGCCATGCCATCACGGGTGAGGAGAACATCCGCGCCTGGCTCCAGGAGATCACGGACGAGGCGATCGACGCCCTCGACGGCACCCATTTCGACATCTCCGGCCCACTGCGCCGGGTCGAGACGAGGATCGCGCCTCGGGGCAGCTCGGGCGCTCCCTACTACAACGGCCCCAGCCTCGACTTCAGCCGCCCCGGGCGCACCTACCTGCCCACGCTCGGCCAACAGACCTTCCCCACCTGGGAGATCGTCAGCACCTGGTACCACGAGGGCGTTCCGGGGCACCACCTGCAGACCGCCCGGTGGACCGCTGCCGCGGACCGCCTCAGCAGCTACCAGATCACCCTCGGCGCGGTCAGCGCCGACAAGGAGGGCTGGGCCCTGTACGCCGAGCGCCTGATGGACGAACTGGGCTTCCTCACGGACCCCGCCCGCCGCCTCGGCTATCTGGACAAACAGATGCTCCGGATCATCCGCGTGATCGTGGACATCGGCATGCACCTGGAACTCGCCGTCCCTACCGACTCGGGCTTTCATCCCGGCGAACGCTGGACCCCGGAGCTCGCCACCGCGTTCATGGCCGCCCACCACGGCAGCGACACCGCGCGCCGCACCAGCGAGATCGACCGTTACCTCGGCTGGCCCGGCCAGGCCATCGGCTACAAACTGGGAGAGCGCGCCTGGCTGGAGGGGCGCGAGGCCTCCCGTCGCCGCCACGGCACCGGTTTCGACCTGCGGACCTGGCACATGAACGCGCTCACCCAGGGCTCTCTCGGCCTCGCCGACCTGGCCGACAACCTGGCGTCGCTGTAGGCGGAGCGTCGGCAGCGTCCCTGCGACGGCGACGACCCCCGGTTCGCGCCGACCGCCTCCCGGAACCGGCCCGTCCGGCCCTCTCACCGACCGTGCGGGGCCGGTGAGGGGGGCCGGCCGGGCTCAGGGAACCGGCTCAGAAGCGGGGTGTCTGCGGTGTGTGCTGCGGTGCCGGGGTGATCCGTGGGTTCACACCGGGGTTCTGGCGGCCGGACGGCTCACAGGTGACGTCGTGTGCCGGAAGCCTCCCGCTGCTCAGGTAGGCGTTGACGGTGCGGTTGGCGCAGGCCCGCGGGTCACCGGAGTAGACGCCGTGGCCCTCGCCGCCCTTGACGTACACCATGCGCGAGCCCTTCAGTGCGCGGTGCATGCCGAGGCCGCTGACCAGGGGCGTCTGGGGGTCCCACTGGTTCTGGACGGTGAGCACGCCCACGGTGTTGTCCACCGCGGTGACCGGCTCGGCCGGCTTGCCCCAGAACGCGCAGGGCGTGATGTTGGAGCCGAAGTCGCCGTAGAGGGGGTACTTGGCCTTGTCCCGGATCGCGTCACGCCGGTACTGCTGGGGGTCGTGTGGCCAGGCCGCGGTGTCGCCGCAGACCACGGTCCAGAAGACGACGGAGCCGTTGTCGTCCGGCGGCTGCACGGCGGCCGACCCGGACCGGCGCGGTTCCTGCCGGCCGTCCGGCACGAGGGAACGGCCGGGAGCCGCATGGCCGTCGGCGGCCTTCCTGAGGCTGACGACCGCCGCGGCCGCCGCCTTGGGGCTGAAGAACTCGGGGCGCAGCCTGGCCCGGATGTCGTCCCCGGTGAGCTTTTCGCCGCCGTCGTCGATGGGGGTGCGGTCGGCTCGGGCGACCAGGTCCCAGAACGTCTTCTTCACCTTGGCCGGGGTGTCGCCGAGCCGGTAGGTGCGGTCGCGCTGCGCGGTCCACCTCGTCCAGCGCGTGAACGCCGGCTCGGTGCCCTCCGCCCAGACCTGGATCATGCCGCGCCAGACCCGTGCGGGGTCGACGGCGCTGTCCAGCACGATACGGTCGGCCCGCTGGGGGAACATCTGCGCGAAGACGGCTCCGAGGTACGTGCCGTAGGAGTAGCCCAGGTAGGAGATCTTCCGCTCGCCCAGAACGGCGCGGATGACATCCATGTCGCGGGCGGTGTTGCGGGTGGTGAAGTGCGCGAGTCTGTCGCCGTTCCTGGCACGGCACTTGTCGGCGACGGTCCGCGCCCACTTCACGTCATGGCTGAACGTCTCCGGTTTGTAGGCGTGTTCGAAGGCCTGCTCGCCTGCCGTGAGACCGCAGCTGAGCGGGCTGCTCCGCCCCACCCCGCGCGGATCGAACCCGATGAGGTCGTACTGCCGGCGCACCTCCTTGGGCAACGTGTCCTTCATCATGACCGGCATGTCCAGGCCCTCGCCGCCCGGGCCGCCGGGGTTGAAGAGGAGCGCGCCGTGCCGCTCGGCGGGGACACTGGTCCTGATGCGCGAGATGGCCAGCTTGATCGTCTCGGCGTCGGGCCGGCGGTAGTCGAGCGGGACGTCGATCGTCGCGCACTGGAACGCGGCGGGCTGCGACGTGTCGCACCTGTGCCACGCGGGCTTCTGGTTCGCGAATCTCTGCAGCGGTTCCGCCGCGGATGCCTGCGCCGGGGCGAGGGCGGGCACCAGCGTTGCCGTGACCCCCACGGCGAGCAAGGGCGCCATGCGTCCTATCCGCACGATGGCCGTTCCTTTCGGTCAACTTCCAGGACGGAACGACCATTTCGTGTCGGCGCGGGCGCGCGAATCCCTCTACAGGCCGGACTTGTTACGACTCACGGCGTACACAGAAAGAGACGTACGGAGGAGAACCCGAACGCGTTGATCCGCATCCGCGCCGGGTGCCGGCTCGGCTACGCCACGGCGCGCCTGCTCTACGCGGACGTCCGGCGTGCCCGCATCCAGCCGAAGAGCACCACCGAGCACAGCGCGGCGACGGCGCACCACGTCGACACGAACGCCAGCCGCCACAACACCCAGCACGCCGACGCGCCCACGGCGACCAGGATGCCCAGCACGAGCAGCCACCGGTCACCGGACAGCAGCAGGGAGCCCACCGTGCCCAGCAAGTAGCCGATGACGAGCAGGGGTACCGGGGAAACGTGCAACACGTATGCGAGGGTGTGGCCGTGGATCTCGGCCGTCACCGGTCCGGTGGCAAGGCCACGGGCGAGCGACACGGCGGTCAGCGATCCTGCGGCGAGCGGAACAACCAGCCGGAACCGGGCGTGGGGCGGGGCCACCCACATCACTCCCGCCGGGACCCATACCGCCAGCAGCGGCAGGGCGATGACGGCCCATACGACGGTCGCGGGTCCGCCGCCGCCCCCGCCCGAGCGCCACACCACCGACTCGACGATCTGGTGAACCCCCAGCAGCAACGGCATCGCGGCAAGCGGGAGTTCCCGGCCCTGGCGCACGAGCGCCACGCAAGCCACGCCCACCGCGGCGACACCGCTGCCCGCCGCGAGGTCCGCCGTCGCACTCCAGCACATCACGCCGCCAAGGGGTCGCCGCCGAGCGGTCGGTCACCGGCCTTTCGCCTCTGCCGCCGACCAGGCTACGTCCTTCTGTCGCGGGGCCCGATGAAGAGTTGCGGGGCCCGTTGATGATTAGCTTGCCCCGGCCTTCGCGCCACCCCGCCCCCGGCAGTCTGGAGGACTCCGCACCATGAGCAGTGGCCACACGTACGAGTACAAGGTCGTCACCTTCCGGGAGTCGCTGATCGGCGACGCGCTGGACAGCGACAAGCTGGAGAAGGTCCTGAACAAGCACGCCGAGGAGGGATGGGGCCTGAAGGCCATCACCTCCGCCGACGTCAAGGGCCGCATAGGGCCCGGAGCCGTGGAAGGGCTGCTGCTGACCTTCGAGCGCCCGCGGCAGTGAGATCGTGTGCCGCCCGCGCGCATGCGTGGGCGGCCGCCGGTCCGAAGACACACCCGGGTCCGTATGAGACCGTGGTGTCAGTGACCCCGCCCGCGGATGCGGCCGACACGATGGATCTCAGGGATCTGGCCGACAAGCACGGGGGCGATCCGTTCGGCATCACGTCTGCCGCCGTCGCCCTCACGGACGTACACGGCCTGATCCGCTACTGGAGCCGCAGGGCGGAAGAGCTCCTCGGGTATCCGGCGCCCAGCGTGCTGGGGCGGCCCGCGACCTCCCTCCTGACGAGCGACCGTTCACCGGCGTCCTTGCTCGCCGCGGCGCAGCCGGTCGGGGAGGGCTGGGAGGGCCTGATCACCGCGCGTCACCGGGCGGGCCACCCGGTCGAGCTGGCCCTGCGGGTGTGTCCGCTGCATGCGGAGCAGGGTTCCGTCTGGCTCGCCGTGGCCTGTGAGGTCTCCGACTCGCGCCGGTGGGAACTCGATCAGGCCGTGGTGCGCGGCCTCCTGGAGGAGTCGCCGATCGGCATCGCCGTCCTCGACGGTGAGCTGCGCTTCCAGTGGGTGAACCAGGCGCTGGCCGCCATGGAGGGCATGCCGACCGACCTCGCGGCCCCGGGCGCGGCCGCGCTCGCCGGAGCGGAGCAGGTGCCCTCGGCCGTGGACTGGCAGGCGCGCCAGGCGCTGGTGTCGGGCCGGGTCACGCCGGCCGTGGAACACGTGGCGCCCCGGCACGGCATGTCCCGCCGGAACTCGCAGGGCCGGCTCAGGCTCCGCTCGTCGTTCCCGCTGAGGGACGTCGGCGGCAAGACGCTCGGGGTGTGTCACACCGCCGTCGACTTCACCGCCCAGGACCGCGCACGCGAGCGGCTCGCCCTGGTCAACGAGGCGGCGCAGCGCATCGGCACCACCCTGGACCTCGACGGCACGGTGCAGGAACTGGCCGAGGTGCTGGTGCCGCAGTTCGCCGACTTCGTGGCGATCGATCTCTTCCAGGGCGTCCTCGCGGCCAGGGACCTCACCCCCGGACCGGTCACCGGCGGCACGCTCCAGCGGGCGGTGCACCTGTCGATCCACGAGGAGGTGCCGGAGGCGATCGTTCCCATCGGGGAGTCCAGCGGGTATCCGTCGCAGTCCCCGCAGCAACGGTGCCTCGCCACGGGCCGGCCGATCCTCGATCCGGTGCTGGACCCGACGACGTGGTGGCTGGCCGGCGATGAGCAGCGCCTGTCCAGGATCGTCAGACTGGGTGTGCACACGCACCTGGTGGTGCCGCTCCGGGCGCGGGGCTCGACCATGGGCGTGGTCACGCTGCTGCGCTGGGAGAACCCCAGCCCGTTCGACGAGGACGACCTGCTGCTCGTGGAGGAGCTGGTGGCGCGGGCCGCGGTGTGCGTGGACAATGCCCGGCGGTTCGTCCGCGAGCACAACGCCGCCCTCGCCCTCCAGACCAGTCTGCTGCCCCCGGATCTGCCCGATCACTGCGCCGTCGAGGCCGCATACCGCTATCTGCCGACCGACGCGGAGGCCGGGGTGGGCGGCGACTGGTTCGACGTCATCCCGCTGTCCGGCGCCCGCATCGCCCTGGTCGTGGGGGACGTGGTGGGCCATGGCATCCACGCCGCGGCCAGCATGGGCCGGCTGCGCGCGGCGGTGCAGACACTGGCCGACATGGACCTGCCCCCCGACGAGCTTCTCGCCCATGTCGACGACCTCGTCCTGCGCCTGGCGGACGAGGCGGAAGCGTCCGAGAGCGGGCCGGTGGTGTTCGGCGCCACCTGCGTCTACGCGGTGTACGACCCGATCTCGCGGAAACTGAACGTGGCCCGCGCCGGACACCCCACCCCCGCCATCGCGCACCTCAGCGAGCCGGTCGAACTGCCCGACATCCCCGCCGGCCCCCCGCTGGGGCTGGGCGGTCTGCCCTTCGAGTCGGCCGAGATCGAGCTGGAGGAGGGCAGCGTCGTCGCCCTGTACACCGACGGGCTGATCGAGGCCTCGGACCGCGATGTCGACGTCGGCTTCGAGCGACTCTGCTTCGCCCTGGCCCATCCCGACCGGCCGCTGGAGGAGATCTGCGACACGATGGTCCGCATTCTTCTGCCGGACCATCCGCACGACGACGTCGCCTTCCTCATCGCCCGCACACGCGCCCTCTCCCCCGACCGGGTGGCCGCCTGGGACGTGCCCGCCGATCCCGAGGCGGTGCACGAGGCACGCGACAACACCGCCCGCTGCCTGGCCGCGTGGGGTCTGGAGGACATCGCCTTCACCACCGAGCTGATAGTGAGCGAGCTGGTCACCAACGCCATCACACATGCCTGCGCACCGATCGGCCTGCGGCTGATCCACGAACGGACTCTCATCTGCGAGGTGTCGGACGCCAGCAACACCTCCCCCCATATGCGCCGTGCCCGCAGCACCGACGAGGGAGGGCGAGGTCTCTTCCTGGTCGCGCAGCTCGCCCAGCACTGGGGCACGCGGTACACCGCCACCGGCAAGACCATCTGGGCGGAACAACAGCTGCCGAGCGACGCGCCCCGCTGAGGGTGGTACGGGGCTGCCCCTCACTGCGAGTTCCACGCGCCGCCCGGAGAACGTCCACCGCTGCGGTGCGGCCACGCCCTGTCCACCGTCACCGGCGGCGCCGGTCGCGGACGTGCTCTTCGACGAGGACGAACGGCGCGCCCCGCCGAGTCACCAGCGCGTCCGTTGCGCCTGCACGTAGGTCAGCCATGGCCGCAGGTCACCGCGTCCGAGCAGCTCGAAGCCGGCGTCGGTGACGAGGGTGTCCAGCAGATCGACCCGGTGGTGCGCCATGGCGTGGCCCACACCGCCGTGTACCAGGTGCCGGCCGATCCGGGTCTTCGGCGGCCGGAACTCCACGACGAGCAGCCGCCCGCCGGGTCGCAGGACGCGGTGCATCTCGCGCAGTGCCGTGGGCCGCAGCTCCTCCGGCAGATGGTGCAGCATCAGACTCGTGACGACGGTGTCGAAGGAACCGTCCGGAAAGTCGAGGGCCTCGGCGACGCCCTCACGGTAGTCACAGCGGGCGCTGCCGGGGCGCCGGGTCCTGGTGCGGGCGTAGTCGAGGACCGGCGGGGAGGGATCCACGCCGGTCACCGCGCCCTCCGGGCCGACCCGCGCGGCCATGTGCCGGGTCAGGTAGCCGGTGCCGCATCCCACGTCCAGGACGCGGTCGCCCGGTGCGGCGCCGCTCAGCTCCGCGAGGCGGGAGAAGACGCGTCCGCGGCGGCCGGCGAAGCAGAGGGCGCCGAAGACTTCGTACGCCCGCGGGGTTGCGATGGTCACTCCGGGGGTGTCCGCGTGCGGCCTGCCCTGCATGAGGTGTCCGAGAGGCATGATCCTCCTTCTTAACTTAGTCACGACTAAGCCCAAGCCCAACTTAGTCATGACTAAGAAAAACGGCAAGGGGGCATACGATGATCGGTGTGACCGAGCCCCGATCCCGCACGCGTACCCGGCTGAGCGCCGCCGAGCGCCGTGCCTCGATCCTCACCGCGGCCACCGAGGTCTTCTCCGAGGCCGGCTACCAGCGCGGCAAGGTATCCGACATCGCCCGGCGGGTGGGCGTCACCGAGCCCGTCGTCTTCCAGAACTTCGGCTCCAAGTCCGCGCTGTACCGGGCGGTCCTCGACCACGCCACCGACGCGGTCTCCGCCCTTCTGCACCGGGCGGCCGATGCGGGCCGGCCGGTCCCCGAGGTGCTGGCGGCATTCCTGGACCCCGCCCGCATGGACCACTTCCACCGGCCCGGCTCCCACGGCTTCCTCTTCGCCGACGCCACCGCCCTGGCCCATGACCCGGACCTCGGCGAGGCCCTCCGCCAGGTCCATCAGCATCTCGCCGACACGCTCGCCGACCTGCTCCGCCGCGGCCAGGCCGCCGGAGACGTCCGCGACGACATCCAGCCGCACACGGCCGCCTGGTGGCTCGTCTCGCTCCTCGCCGGGCGCTCCTTCCGCGCGGCCGTCGTCCCGGACCGCGACACCGTCGAGGCAGAACTGACCCGGATGGCATTGCGGTCGCTGCTGCCGGAGCGGCCTGCCGGGTGACGTGTGGGGACCGGCCCTGGGCCGGTCCCCACACGCCGGCTCGCGCGGCGTTGCTACACGGTGAGGTCCTCCTCCTCGGGGAGTTCGTCGGTGTCGACGCCGCGCACCTGGGCCAGTTCGTGTGTGAGGGCGGCGAGTTCGGCGCCGCCGGCCATGTGGTTGGTCAGTTCCTCCCGGCCGACCTCGGCGCGGAGGCGGACCGCCCGCCATCCACATCTTTCATCATGCGCCAACTCGCACAATCTGCCTGCGTTTTCCAGGTTTACCGTGACCAACAGGCGCCTATGGAAAGACATCTGCTTTATTCATTGACAGCGAAAAAGAACCTCTCTAGGTTTCCGGCCATGACGCCGGCCACCTCCCTGGTCTTCACCACGCTGCTCTCCCACGGTCCGCTCACCCGGGCCGAGGTGGGGCGGCGCACCCAGCTCTCTCCGGCCGCCGTCACCAAGGCGGTCCGTCCGCTGATGGAACTCGGCTACCTGGTCGAGGGCGTGGACGAAGAGGCGCGTCCCGCGGTGGGACGCCCGGCCAGCCTGGTGTGGGTGGACGGGGGGAGGGCGCTGTTCATCGGGATCAAGGTGACAGGCGACGAGATCATCGCCGTACTGGCCGACCTGTGTTGCCGTGTCCGGTTGTCCCGGCACGTACGGCTCACGGGCCGCGAGCCGGGGGCGGTGCTCCCCGTCATCACCGCGCTGGTACAGGAGTTGCTCACGGAGGCCGACGGTTTCGGTGTGCAGGTACGGGGCCTGGGCATCGCAATCTCGGGGGATGTGGACCGCGCGGACGGTGTGGTCCGCTACTCGCCCTTCCTGGAGTGGCGGGACGTACCGCTGGCCGCGATCGCCGGGACCGCGACCGGGCTGCCGGTCACGGTCGACAACGACGTACGGGCGCTCACGGTCGCCGAGCACTGGTTCGGGGCCGGAGTCGGTCTCTCGGACTTCGCCCTGGTGACCGTGGGCGCCGGCATCGGATGTGGCCTGGTGGTGCATGGGCAGGTGGTGTCGGGCGCGCACGGCGTGGCCGGCGAGATCGGGCATCTCTCACTCGACCCGCTCGGCCCGCTGTGCCACTGCGGCAACCGGGGATGTGTGGAGGCGATCGCGGCGGATCCGGCGATACTCCGCGCGGTGTGCGCGGCCACCGACAAGCAGGTGAGCGACGCGGCCGAGGCGCTGGCACTGGCCCACAGCGGAGAGCCCGGTGTCAGAGAGGTCTACGCACGAGCCGGCGAAGCCGTCGGCAAGGCCATCGGCTTCCTGGTGAACATCCTCGGTCCCGAGCGGGTGGTCATCTCCGGCGAGGGCCTGGCCGCCTACGACCTGGTCGCCGAGGGCATCCGGGACGCGTTCGCCGCGTCCGCCTTCGGCACCGCTGCGCAGTGCGACGTGGTGACACGTCCCCTGCCGTTCGAGGAGTGGGCGCGCGGAGCCGCGGCCACCGCCATCCAGTCCTTCATGGGATCGGGCATGTGAGAAGGAGGAGCGATGACGCTGCAGAGCCGCAGCCCCCACAGTCCGGCCACCTCATCGCGGCAGGGCTTTTCATGACCGCGATCCCCATGTTCCTGATGTGCCCGACGGTGCAGCGCCGGTTCATCAGCGGGCTCCCCATCGGCTCGGGCGAGGGCTGAGCCCCGCCGCACGCGGCGTGTCCTGCCCGGCCGGCCGCCCTCTCCGGCCCGCCTTCGGGCCTCGTACGACGCCCCTCCCCCACCCTGAACCACGCCCGCCCCCCACCGGGTGCCACCGCGCGTTCCCGCTCCCTCAGCCCCACCCCACCTCACCTCAGGAGGCGACCCATGCGGTCATCCCCGTACAGAGTCCTGCGCGGAGCCCTCCCCGGCCTTCCGCGCCGCACCGTCAGAGCGGCGCTGGTCCTGGCCGTCACCGCCGGACTCGCCACAGTGGCCCCGGCCGTCGCCACCCAGGCCGTCGCTTCCGGCTCCCCGAGTACAGCCGTCACCTCGGCCGCTACCACGGACGGCGCCGCCTCCGGTATCGCGGCCAAGCCGTACATGGGCTGGTCCAGTTGGAGTATGCAGTCCTCCCAGTACCCGGGCCTCAACCCGGACGGCAACTACAGCTACCTCACCGAGGCGAACGTCCTGAAGCAGACCGACGCCCTCGCCGCCACGCTCAAGAAGTACGGCTACGACCATGTCAACATCGACGCCGGCTGGTGGATGGACAAGAACTGGACGTCCGAGTTCGACCAGTACGGCCGGCAGACACCCGACCCGGTCCGGTTCCCCGACGGTATGAAGTCGGTCGCCGACCACATCCACGCCAAGGGTCTCAAGGCCGGCATCTATCTGCCCGTCGGCCTGGAGAAGGGGGCGTACGGCGACGGCAAGGTTCCGGTCCACAACGCCCCCGGCTGCACCACGGCGGACATCGTCTACCCGGATCTGCGCACCACCAACGGCTGGGACAGCGCCTACAAGCTGGACTTCGACAACCCGTGCGCGCAGAAGTACGTCGACTCGCAGGCGCAGATGCTCGCGGACTGGGGCTACGACTTCCTCAAACTGGACGGGGTGGGCCCCGGCTCGTTCAAGTCCGGTGACAACTACAACAACGTCGCGGACGTGGCCGCCTGGCACCAGGCCATCGCCGGCACCGGGCGCCCGATCCATCTGGAGCTGTCCTGGTCGCTCGACATCGGCCACGCCGCCGACTGGAAGAAGTACTCCAACGGCTGGCGCATCGACACCGATGTGGAGTGCTACTGCAACACCCTGGTCACCTGGGAGAACTCGGTCAACGACCGGTGGAACGACGCCCCCGCGTGGAGCCACAGGGCGGGCCCGGGCGGCTGGAACGACCTCGACGCGATCGACGTCGGCAACGGCGCGATGGACGGTCTCACCAACGCCGAGCGACAGAGCTACATGACCCTGTGGGCCATCAACAAGTCGCCCTTGTTCACCGGTGACGACCTCACCAAGCTGGACAGCTACGGCCTCTCCCTGCTGACCAACCAGGAAGTCATCGGCGTCGACCAGAACGACTCGCCCGTCGCACGCCCCGTCACGCCGCTGGGCGATCAGCAGGTCTGGGGAACCAGGAACGCCGACGGCACGTACACCGTGGCCCTGTTCGATCTCGGCGGTTCACCGGCCTCCGTCACCGCCGACTGGGCGTCCTTCGGCTTCACCGGCGCGGCCTCCGTGCGCGACCTGTGGAACCACCGGAACCTCGGCACGTACAAGAACAGGATCACCGCGACGCTGCCCGCGCACGGCTCACGGTTGTTCACCGTCAAGCCCGGCGGCACGCCGCCGGCGACCACCCGCTACGAGGCCGAGTCCGCCGACAACACCCTCACCGGCAACGCCTCCACAGCCGCGTGCGGCTCCTGTTCCGGCGGCAAGAAGGTCGGCAACCTCTATCTCGACAGCAAGCTGCAGTTCAACGACATCACGGTGAAGAAGGACGGCATCTACACCGTCAACGTCGCCTACGTCAGCGGTGATCCCCGCTCGGTCACCGTCTACTCCAACAGCGGCAACGGCACCAGCCTGAAGTTCCCCTCGACGGGCGACTGGGACACCGTCGACACGGTCAGCGTCCAGCTGGCGCTGAAGGCGGGCTCCAACACCATCACGTTCGACAGCGGCTGGGACTACTCCCCTGACATCGACAGGATCGACGTACCCAAGTCAGCCTGACCATTCGCGCGGGGCCGGGTGTGACACGCCCCCGGTCCCGCACCGCACCGCCCCGCACCGCGCCGTTCCCCTCACATGGAGTGCACCACGTGGACACCGAGCACACCGAGCACACCGAATCGCGCGACAACCACCCGAGCCGCAGGGGCTTTCTCGCTCTCGCCGCCGCCGGCGGCGCGGCCGCCGCCCTCGGCGGTCTGCCCGCCTTCACCGCATCGGCGGCCCCCGTCCGCCCCACCTCCTCGCCGCTGCTGTCCGCGGCCGCCGCCGCCAGGAACCAGCTGTGGTGGCAGGCTCCCGGCTCCGCCAACTCGATGATCCGGCAGGGCCTGCCGGTGGGCAACGGGCGCCTCGGAGCGCTCGCGGGCAACGACCCCGCCGCCGAACTGCTGACGATCAGCGACGCCACCCTGTGGACCGGCGGCCGCAACGACACCCTGCAGAGCGACGGCCAATTCCCCTACGGCCGGGACGACTTCGGCTCCCTGACCCTGCTGGCCGAGCTCACCGTCACCATCGACGGGCACGACCTGGGATCGGTCGACAACTACCGCCGCTCCCTCGACCTGGCCCAGGGCCTCGTCAGCGCCTCCTACGACCTGTCCGGCGTCACCTACCAGCGGCAGATCTTCGCCAGCCGCCCGGACGACGTCATCGTCCTGCACTTCTCCCAGCAGGGCGGCGGCACCTACACCGGTACCGTGACCCTCGCCGGGACCCACGGGGAGACCACCACGGCCGACAGCGCCGGGCGCTGCGCGTCGTTCGGCGCCTGCTTGCCCAACGGGCTGAAGTACGGCGCCGCCGTCACGGCCCGCAGCAGCAGCGGCACGGTCGCCGTCGACGGTACGTCGATCTCCTTCAGGGGCTGCACGGACCTCACGGTGGTGGTCAGCGGCGGCAGCGACTACGCGCCCGACGCGGCCGCCGGGTTCCGCGACCCGTCCATGGACCCGGAGCGCCTGGCGCGGACCAAGGTCGCCGCCGCGGCCGGGCACTCCGCGACCACCCTGCTGCACACCCATGTCGCCGACTTCCGCCCGGTGTTCGAGCAGTTGGACATCGACCTCGGCACGTCGTCCGCCGCACAGCGCAGGCTGGACACCTGGCAACGGGTGCAGGCCCGCTACCGGGACGACGTCCCCGACCCCGAACTCGAGGCCGCCTACCTCCAGTTCGGCCGATACCTGATGATCTCCGGATCGCGGGGCGCGCTGCCGATGGGCCTGCAGGGCCCCTGGTTGGACGGCAACGACCCGGACTGGATGGGCGACTACCACACCGACATCAACGTCCAGATGAACTACTGGATGGCCGACCGTGCCGGCCTGTCCGGCTGCTTCGACGCCTTCGCGGACTACTGCCTCGCGCAGCTGCCCTCCTGGACGGACATCACACAACGGCTGTTCAACAGCCCGGCCAACAGATACCGCAACTCCAGCGGGAAGCTGGCCGGTTGGACCGTGGCCATCTCCACCAACCCCTACGGCGGTGGCGGCTGGTGGTGGCATCCGGCCGGCAACGCCTGGCTGTGCCAGAGCCTGTTCGAGCACTACGAGTACACCCAGGACCGCGCCTACCTGCAGAAGATCTACCCCCTCGTCAAGGGCGCCGTGGAGTTCTGGGAGGCCCGCCTCGTCACCACGACCGTCACCGACGCCTCCGGAGCCTCGCGCGAGGTCCTCATCGCCGACAGCGACTGGTCGCCGGAGCAGGGGCCGCTGGACGCGAAGGGCATCACCTACGCCCAGGAACTGGTGTGGAACCTCTTCGGCGACTACCACACCGCGACCCAGGTGCTCGGCAAGGACACCTCCTACAGCGCGACCATCGACGGTCTGCGCCGGCGCCTGTACCTGCCCGTGGTCAGCCCCAGGACCGGGTGGCTGGAGGAGTGGATGTCGCCCGACAACCTCGGCGAGACCACACACCGGCATCTCTCGCCGCTCATCGGCCTCTTCCCCGGCGACCGGATCCGCCCGGACGACTCCACCCCGAAGGACATCCTCGCCGGCGCCACGGCCCTGCTGACCGCCCGCGGCATGAACAGCTACGGCTGGTCCAACGCCTGGCGCAGCCTGTGCTGGGCCCGGCTGAAGAACGCGGAGAAGGCCTACCAGCTCGTCGTCAACAATCTCAAGCCCTCGGTGAACGGCGGCAACGGCACCGCGCCGAACCTCTTCGACATCATGGACATGGGGCAGGGCCGCGGCATCTTCCAGATCGACGCCAACTTCGGCACACCCTCCGCGATCATCGAGATGCTCGTCTACTCACGCCCGGGCCACGTCGAGTTGCTGCCCGCGCTGCCTTCTGCCTGGGCGGCGTCCGGCTCGGTGTCCGGCGTCGGAGTCCGCGGCGGCTTCGTGGCCGGCCTGAAGTGGAAGAACGGCAAGGTCACACAGGTGACGCTGAAGAGCGTCGGCGGCCGGGACACGACCGTCGTCTCGGGCGGTACCTCACGGAAGATCAGCCTCAAGCCCGGAGAGTCCGTCACTCTGGGCACTTTCGGCTGAGGACGCGGACCACGAGAAGAGTGGAGAGATCGAGGATGTCCCCGGAAGAGAGAACCATGGCGACGGCTCGCCGACCGCGTCGCAGAACCCTGCTGTCCGTGTGCGGCGCGCTGACCGGATGTGCCCTGGCGGTCGTTCCGCTGAGCACCGCGCAGGTGGCGAGCGCCGCCACTTCGTCACAGCAGAGCAAGGGAACCCGGGTCAGCGCCTGGTCGCCCAGCATGACGACCGGCGGGCCGTCCTTCACCGACCGGACCATCCGGATGGTGGTGCACAGCAGCGTCTCGGGCTCGGGCGCCCGCATCACCCTGTCCAACCGGTACAGCCCCACCCCGCTCGACGTCAGCGCCGTGGACGTGGCCGTCCAGGCGAGCGGTGGCGAGGCCACGCGCGGCACCACGCGCAACGTCACCTTCGGCGGATCCCGCCACGTCACGATCCCGGCCGGTGCAGAGGTGGTCAGCAACGTCGTCCCGATCCCGGTCGGCGCCGGGGAGAACCTGCTCGTCAGCCTCTACGTCCCCGGTACGACGGGGGTGTCGACCTGGCACTCCGACGCGTTCGACACCACCTACATCGCCTCCGGCAACCACACCGGTGACGACAGCGCCGCCGCCTTCGGCACCACCACGACCTCCTGGTACTACCTGGCGGGGCTGGACGTCGTGTCACCGACCGCGCGGGGCACCGTCGTCGCCTTCGGTGACTCCATCACGGACGGCTACCACTCCTCGACCGGCACCTACAGCCGGTGGCCCGACTTCCTCGGGCGCCGGCTCGCCGCCGGACCGGGTCCGCAGAGGCTGAGCGTCGTCGACGCCGGGATCGGCGGCAACCGGGTCCTCACCGACGTCCCCAACCTCTGGCAGGGCGTCAGCGCCCTCAAACGGTTCGGGCATGACGCGCTCGGCCAGAGGGGGGTCAGGGACGTGATCCTCTTCGAAGGCATCAACGACATCGGCAACAACGCCGGCCCCGACGGCAGGCCGCTGACCGCCCAGGACCTCATCAACGGCTACCGCACCCTGATCGATCAGGCGCATGCCGCGCACGTCCGCGTCATCGGTGCGACCCTGATGCCCGACAAGGGCAACGGGTACTACACGCCTGCCGCCGAGGCGATCCGCCAGAGCGTCAACCGGTGGATCCGCACCGGCGGCGCCTTCGACGGCGTCATCGACTTCGACCGGGCCATGCGGGACCCCGCGAACCCGGCCGCCCTCGACCCGGCCTACGACTCGGGCGACCACCTCCACCCCGGCGACGCGGGCATGAAGGCCATGGCCGACGCGGTGGACCTGCGGCTGCTGCGCACCTGACACCGGCCGCCGGACGCACGGCCCGAGGCGGTCACCGACGCCGTGACACCCCGAGACCGACGAGCCAACGCCGTCCACGAGGCCGTCGTACAGCTTCGGCGGACATCCCGGCCCGGCCCGGTCGTACAGCTCCGCCTCCTCGTCGAAGGCGCGGCTCAGGCGCACCTCCGGGGACGCTCATCCGTCGGCGCGGACCGCGCGCGCGAGGGAGTGGCGGGGTGCGTCCTCGTAGCAGGAGAGGTCCCAGCCCGTGGCGTCCAGGGCGGGCCGGAGGTTCTCCTCGGCGAGTGGGTCCTCGGGGTCGAGTGGACGTCCGTGGCGGGCGGCGCGTTCGGCACGGCCGGAGGGGTGGTAGAGCAGCAGTACGCCGCCGGGGGCGGTCACCCTGGCCCACTCACGCAGTGCCGCCACGGGGTCGGGAACGTGGTTGATCAGGCCCGCGCTGAAGACGCCGTCCACCGCGCCGGCCGGCAGCGGCAGCCGGCAGGCGTCGGCCAGCAGCAAGGAGCCGTCCGCCGTACGGCCTTCGCGCGCCGCGGCGGTGAGCATCGCGGGTGTCAGGTCGATCCCGACGACGACGCCCCCGTCACCGACCTGGGCGCGCAGAGCGGGGAGTACCCGGCCGGTGCCGCAGCCCAGGTCCAGGACGCGCTGGCCGGGGCGCAGCCCCATGCGCCCGGCGGCGGCCGCGTACCGGGGGCCGTCGACGGCGAACCGCTCCTCCCAGGTGGCCGCCCGCCGGGTGAAGAACGCGCGGGTCGCCGTCTGTTCGGCCCGTCCCGCGACGAAGTCGGCGAAGCACTTCACCACGGTGTCGCGGTGCCGGGCCGGCGCTGCCGGCGGTTCCGTCGACCGGGTCTCCACGAAGTCCGGTACCGAGGCCGCGAGTTCCGGGCAGGGCACGACGGCCCCCTCCGCCGTTGCCTCGTCCGCGTCCAAGGGGAACTGGATCCCCCATGCCGAGCCGCCGATCCGGAACGCCTGCGCGGGCTGGTGGCCGCAGGACGCCAGCACTGTCGCGGTCTGCGGAAGGTCCAGGGTGCCGCTGTGCCAGTGCAGTGCCCGCAGCCGGTCGGGCACGCTCGCGAACAGCGGGTCGGTGAGCGCGGCCGCCGTCATCCGTACGTCGCCCCAGCCGAGCCGCGCGCCGGTGCCGCCGGGCCGGGCGAGACCACCCGCCGCGACCGCCAGCAGTCGGGCGCCCAGGCACAGGCCGAGCACCGGCACCTCGGCCTCCAACGCGGCCCTCAACAGGGCCAGTTCCGCGCTCTGTCCGAGGAGGTCCTCGCGGACGCCCACCGGTGCGCCCAGCACGATCAGGGCCACCATGCCGTCCACCGTCTCCGGTACCCGGTCACCCGCCCAGGTCCGGCAGACCTGGACCCGCACTCCGGCCTTCCCCAGCGCGGCGCCGACGGCGTACGGCCCTTCCTGCGGTGCCTGCTCCACGATCTGGATCACCGGCCCACCACCTCCCGCACGACCGTACCCGGACGGCAGCGACCGACAAACGCAGATACGAGAACCGATTGCCGCAACAGCTCGCATCTGCGACCGATTCCGCCTGACAGGTCACGCAGATGCGTCGCGCAGCACCCGGACCTCACGGGCGTCGAGAGCGGCGAGCACCTCGGCGCAGATGGCCAGTGCCGTCTCGGCCGGGGTGCGCGCGCCCAGGTCGAGGCCGATGGGGCCGTGGATGCGACCGAGGAGTTCCTCGTCGAGGCCGGCCTTGGCGAGATCCGCGGCACGGCGGTCCTGGGTGTGGCGTGAGCCGAGCGCACCGACGTAGGGGACGCCGGTGGTCAGCGCGGCGGACAGGACGGGGACGTCGACGTCCGGTTCGTGGCTGAGGACGATCAGGCAGGCGGCGGCCGGGCGCTGGGCGAGCAGCCGGACGGCGTCCTCGGCGGCGGACTCCATCGTGGCGTGCCAGTCCAGCAGGCGGGCCTGCCGGGCGAGCAGCTCGGCCAGTTCGCCTCCTCCGACGATGACCAGGTGGGGTACGGCCGGGAACGTCTCGATGAGGATCAGGCCGTCGTCCGTGGGGCGGATGTCCCGGCCGGTCCGGCGGCGGCTGAGCAGTTCCCGAGCACGTTCGACGGCCTCCGCGGGCCCGCCGTCGGCCTCCGGCCCGGGTGCCGTCACGGTGCCGGCCGCCCGGGTCCGCGCCTCGTCCAGCCGCGTGATCAGCGCGGCGTCGGTTCCGTCCGCCAGCAGGTCCCACCAGCGGGCGGGAACGGTGTGCAGGGACTGCAGCAGCACTTCGGCGTGGCCACCGCAGGTCAGGCCCGCCCGCTTCACCTCGTCGTCATGGACGGACACCTCGCGCACGCCCGCGGTGTGGTCCGCGGGCAGGGCTGCGGCCTCCGCCGCCAGGTACGCGTCGAACGCCCCGCCGTACAGTGTGCCGTGGCAGTGACCGTCCTCGTCGATCAGCAGGGCGTCAGCGGGGCGCCGGGGCCCGAAGCCCCGCTCGGTGAGGGGGCGGACGAGGAAGCCCGTACGCCCCTGAGCCGCCCACTGCCGTGCTGTCTCGGCCAGTTCACGCATGATCGCGGCCCTCCTCGTGGTCGGGGTCGGCACCGGGAGCCGTCCGGCCTGCGTCGGCGCCGTGCCCGGAATTCTCGCATGATCACGAATCTCGCCGCCGCACCCGCCACGGAGGCGGGTCGACGCGTACCGCGTCGGCGTGCTCGGCCACGTAGTCCTGTACGACCGACAGGAAGTCCGGGTCGGGCTGGAGACCGAGTGCGGCGGCGCGTTGGTTGTCGAAGACGGCCGGCCATGAGGCCACGATGGCTTCGACGGCCGGATCGGGCCTGATGCTCACGAGGTCGGCGACGGCGTCGCCGGCCACCTGCCGCAGGGTGGCGAGCATGCCGCCGACCGAGACGGTGAGCGCGGGAAGGTTGACCGGCACCGTGCCTTCGAGCCGTCCCGGTCCGGTGCCGCGCTCGGCTTCGGCGATGCGGAGCAGTCCGTGGACCGTGCGGCGTGGTGAGGACAGGGCCACCCGTAGGCCGGGGTTCACCGGGCAGGTCGCCGGGAGTCCCGCGAGCGGTTCACGGACGATGCCGGACAGGAAGCCGGATGCGGCGGCGTTCGGTTTCCCTGGCCGTACCGAGACGGTCATCAGACGGGCGATGCGCCCGTCGAGGAAGCCGTGGCGGGTGTGGTCGGCGATCAGGTGCTCGCAGATGAGCTTCTGCGTGCCGTAGCTCGACTGCGGCAGGGTCAGGGTCGATTCGTCGACCACCGGGGGCAGCGGCAGCCCGGGGCCGCCGCCGTAGACGGCGAGGCTGCTGGAGAACACCACCCGCGGCTTCGGGCCGCCGGTGGCCGACTGTGCCCGGGCGGCATCGAGCAGGGCGCGGGTCGTGTCCACGTTGGCGCGCATGCCGAGGTCGACGTCGGCCTCGCACTCGGCCGACACCGCGGCGGCGAGGTGGAACAGCACGTCGACCGGCTGCGCGAACAGGTCGTCCAGGCGGTCGATCAGGTCGCCGTGCACGATGTCCACGAGGGGGTCGGTCGCCGGTGGGGAGTCGGGCTGTACGGTGCGGTCGGCGAGCACCAGACGCTCGATCGGTGCGCCGCCGAGCGTCCCCGTCCGGAGCAGCGCGGCGGCGAGCCGACGGCCCAGGAAGCCGAACCCACCGGTGATGACGACCCTCACGTGACGACTCCTCGGTAGTGGCCCGGCCGACCGAGCCCTCATGGTGATCTGCCGGGCGTTTGTGAAGGGCGTCCGGTACGGCGCCTCTGTACTGTCTGCCCGTCCGCGTCCAGCGGCAAAGGCATCCGGTCGACCACACGGCTGGCTCCCGGCGGGTGGGCCGGGAGCCTTCAGCGGGCGCGGTCCGGCGGGACAGTCGTCACCACGGACGCCGTGGCGCAGCGGATCCGGTTCCTCAAGCGGCGATCGGGGCCTCCCAGTGGATCCGGTGGTCGTACTGCCAGGCCATCTTCTCGGGAGTGGCGAGGCGGGCGAACAGCGGCAGCAGGGCGTCACGGAGCACCCGCCCGACCGGCCCGGCGGCCTTCCCGCTGTTGGTGCGGGCGGCCTGGGCGATCACTCGCTCGACCCGGGCACGGCGGGCGTGCTCGTACGCGGCGAAGGCCTGAGGGTGCGGCAGGTCCCGCAGGGCGCGGGCGAGTTCCACGGCGCTCTCCGCGGCGAGCGAGGCACCCTGGCCGGAGCTGGGCGAGGTGGCGTGGGCGGAGTCGCCCACCAGCACCATCCGGCCGCGATACCAGTGTGGGACGTGCGGGAGATCCTCCATGGGTCCGGCGCTGACCAGGTCTTCGGGCGGGGTGCGCCGCAGCAGGTCGAGAGCCGGTACGGAATCCCCGGCGAAGGCCTCGCCCAGCCGGTGCAGCCACTCCTCGTCGGAGGTCTGGCGCACCTGGTTCGACGTCAGGTGGGGATGGGGCAGGTTGGCGAACCATACGCCGGTGCCGTCGTCGAAGGACTGGTAGCCGAAGAAGGCTCGGCGGCCGAAGGCCATGTACATCCGGTCCCCGGTGGGCGGCAGTCCCGCGCAGTCGACCCGTGCGCCGAAGCCCAGCAGTCCTGAGTAGCGCGGCCGGGGCGCCTGGGGGTCGATCAGCCGGCGCACGGTGGAGCGCAGGCCGTCGGCGCCGATCAGGACGTCGGCCTCGGCACTGGTGGTGCCGTCGGCGAAGACGGCCCGGATGCCGGTGCCGCTCTCGCGCACGTCCACCAACTCGTGGCCGTGCTGGACGTGGACGCCCTGGCTCAGGGCCAGTTCGTAGAGCCGCCGGTACAGATCGGCACGCCAGCTGAACTGCATGGGCTGGCGGATCTCGGTGATGGTCCGGCCCTTGTGGTTCTGCAGCACGATGGCGTTCATCGGGGCGCCGATGCGCTCGAGTCCGACGAGCTCGAGGGCGGCCCGGCCGTTGGGGGCGATGCTCAGGGCTCCGCCGATGCCGTCGGCGGTCGTCGCGTGGGACTCGTGCACGGTGGCCTCGATCCCGGCCCGGCGCAGCGCGAGGGCTGCGACCGGGCCGGCGATGCCGCCGCCCACCACGATCGCGGTGCGGGTGCGGGTCATGTCAGCGGGTCCTCTCTCGATTCGGGTCGTCCACGGACGGCAGGCCGCCCTCGCGGTGGGCGCGGCGCAGGTCGTCCAGATAGGCCCGCGAGCACATGGCGGTGAGCTGCGCGATGCCGCCGCGCCGGATCCGGATCTCGCCGTCGGTGACCTCTCCGGTCAGCCGCAGCAGTGCCGGGCCGGCGCCCGGCTGCGCGTCCTTCACCCGGCCACGGCGGGCGAAGGCGAGGTCCCAGCAGTCCACGGCGGTGTCTTCGGGCAGCAGCAGGCCGACCGCGCCCGAGACGAGCTCCAGCCTCAGGGTGACCGGCTCGTCCCAGCCGATCTGCGGCGAGCGGAGGTCCAGAACGACGAGGGCGCGGCGGGCGCGCACGTCGAACTCGGTGGCCTCGGTCCAGTGACCCAGACGCTTCACGGTGGCGTGGTCCGCATGG
The DNA here is from genome assembly GCF_053598315.1 of Streptomyces sp. NPDC001153. Taxonomy (NCBI): domain Bacteria; kingdom Bacillati; phylum Actinomycetota; class Actinomycetes; order Kitasatosporales; family Streptomycetaceae; genus Streptomyces; species Streptomyces sp. NPDC001153. The sequence goes on along the minus strand of NZ_JBSFJZ010000023.1, from coordinate 28,588 downwards.
ATGCGCTCGGCGGACTCGAGCGGAGTCGCTGTCTTCATGGTTCGATAGTTGCAATGAAACTAGTCTCGCGTCAACTAGTTCATCTGAGATTGGCTCCGGTAGGCTCTCGGCATGCGCAGCTCCCCTCTCGGCCTCACCGTTCTCTCGCTGCTGCACCTGCAGCCGCTGCACCCGTACGGCATCCAGCGGCTGATCAAGCAGTGGGGGAAGGACCAGGTCGTCAACGTCAGTCAGCGCGCGAGCCTGTACCGGACCATCGACCGGCTCCTCGAGGCGGGACTGATCGCCGTACGCGAGACCAGCCGGGATCAGCAGTACCCGGAACGCACGGTCTACGAGGTGACCGACGCGGGCCGTGCGGCAACGCGTGAGTGGCTGCGGGACATGCTGGTCGCGCCGCGGGCGGAGTACCCGGAGTTCCCCGCCGCGCTCTCCTTCACGATGATGCTGCTGCCGCAGGAGGCGGAGGCCGATCTGTCCGCTCGGGCCGCACAAGTACGCGCGCGGCTCGCCGAGTTGGAGGCCGCCGCCGAGGGAGCGCGGCAACTGGCGCTGCCGCGTGTCACCATGCTCGAGGACGAGTACCGCCGCGCCGTACTGACCGCGGAGCTCGACTGGCTCGACGCGGTCACGTCCGACCTCCGCTCCGGCGCGCTCACCTGGGACTTCGAAACCCTCTCGGCACTGGCCCGGGCCACGTCCTGAGGCCGGCGGCGACGCGACGCGCACGTGCTCGCCGACGCACACGCACCGGGTGCGGGACGTTCATCCGGCCGAGCGGCGCCGCCGTGGCCGGCCGACTGCCGTCACGGGACATCCCCGTCCCAGTCGAAGTGGCGCGGGTCGCCGGGGCGCGGGGTGTACATCGCCCGGCCACCGGCACCGAAGCGGCCCAGTTCGGTGGGGAGGGCGGCGCCGGAACCGCTCTCGTCTCCTGTCCAGTCGGTTATGTCGAGCAGGAGCCCGTCCAACGGCCCGCCGACCAGTTCGGCGTACCGGCGTCCCGGCCGCGGGCCCGGTCGGTCGTGGTCCTGGCCGTAGACCCGGCCGCGCAGCAGTTGCTCATCGTCCCTGTCCATGCCGCCAGCCTCGCAGCCACCACTGACAGTGCCATGGGCGTGTGCGTTCGCGCCGACGTCCGCGGGATGCGCCGCCCGGGCTCAGCGGGACCCGAGCGTGTTGCGCCTCAGCTGCTCCCACCAGGCCGGGAGTGGTGGCCCGCCTAGGCTCGCAGGACATCCACCAGGGCGACCACCGTCGGCCGGTGCTCGGCGAAGGAGAGGGAGACCTTGTGCAGGCCGGGCATGGCCCCGGTGGGAGCCGCGAGCGAGAACCGTTCCTGGACAACTCCCTGACCCGCGGGGGCGGATCCCGCGGAATGGGCACGTCCGGAAGTGCCGGGGCGCGACCGGCGTACCTGGCGCAGGGCCGGCGGCAGGATCTCGGCGGCGGCCGTGGCGAAGAGGCCGACGCGCAGGGCGAGGGTCGCCCCGGCCTCGGTGAGTTCCACGCGGCGTCCCACCCCACTCGTCCAGTCCATTCAGGAATGCCAAAAGTTCGGAAGCACCAACCGTTGATGGACGTCAACGGTCGGCTTGCTGCACGATGACGCACGGACGGCTGATCGGCACGACTCTGTCACTGACAGCCCCGCCGCCCCGGAATCGGATCCGGCCGACGGGGTGTCTCCGGAAGGGAGTGGCCCGTTGTCCTCCTCGGTCTTCCGCACCGTTCCGGCCTCCGCCGATGTCGTGATCATCGGTGGCGGCGTGATGGGGGTGAGCACCGCGTTCCACCTCGCCGAAGCCGGGGTGACCGACATCGTCGTCGTGGAGCGCGGAGAACTCGGCTGCGGCAGTTCCGGCAAGCCGATCGGCGGCGTACGTGCCCAGTTCTCCGATCCGCTCAACATCGAACTGGGCAGCCGCAGCCTGCGCGCCTACCGGGAGTTCCCCCAGCGCCCCGGCGCCGCCATCCGGCTGGACACGGTCGGCTATCTCTTCCTGCTCGACAGCCGACAGCAGGCGAGCGACTTCGAGGCCGGCGTCGAGCTGCAGAACGGTCTGGGTGTGCCGAGCCGCGTGATCAGCCCCGGCGAGGCCGGGCGCCTGTGTCCCTACCTCAGCACCGAGGGACTCGTGGCCGCCGCGTACTCCCCCGCCGACGGGCACGCTCGCCCCGGACTGGTCGTCCAGGGGTACGCGCGGGCCGCGGCCGGGGCCGGAGTCACCCTTGCCACGCACACCGAGGTCTCCGGCATCGACACCGCCGGGAACCGCGTCGTCGGCGTACACACCTGCCGAGGCCGCATCGCGTGCTCCACCGTCATCTGCACGGCAGGGGCCTGGTCGGCGCGGATCGGCGACATGGCCGGCGTCGACCTCCCGGTACGGCCGGTGAAGCGGCAGCTGGCGTTCACCGTGCCGCTCACGCCGCCCGCTCCGCGTATCCCGTTCACCATCGACTTCTCCTCGACCGCCTACTTCCACAACAGCGACGACGGCCTGCTGTTCGGGCTGGCCGATCCCGGCCAGGAGGACGGCTTCGACACCACCTGGACCCCGGACTGGCTGGAGCTGTTTCGCACCGCCGCCCGCCGCCGCGCCCCGGCCCTGGCCGGCATGGAGACCGTCGGGGGCTGGGCGGGCCTGTACGAGGTCACACCCGACCACAACGCGCCGATCGGCCGCTCCGGTGAGCTGACCGGCTTCCTGTACGCCACGGGGTTCTCCGGCCACGGCTTCCTGCAGGCGCCCGCGGTCGGCGAGGTCATGCGCGACCTGTACCTGGAGCGCGAGCCGTTCACCGACATCTCCCCGCTCAGCGCCGACCGGTTCCGCCATGGCGCCGACGTCCGCCCCGAAGCTCACGTGGTGTGAACCCCGATCGAGAGGCCGAACCATGTCGACGATCAGTCAGTGGCAGCTGCGGGCCGCGTTCGCGGAGCGGCTGTCGCACATGTACGGGCAGGAGGTGCCCGCCTACACCACGCTCGTGGACGTCTCCCGCGAGGTCAACGAGGACGTCCTGCGCGCGCGGGGCGCCGACGCCCAACGGCTCGGATCCATCGGCCGGGTGACCGCCGAGCGGCACGGAGCCATCCGCGTCGGCACGCCGCGGGAACTGCAGCAGGTGGCCCGCGTCTTCGCCGCCCTCGGCATGCACCCGGTCGGGTTCTACGACCTGAGGGAGGCCGCGGCCAGCGCCGTACCCGTCGTCTCCACCGCGTTCCGGCCGGTCGACGCAGAGGAGCTGGCACGCAACCCCTTCCGGGTGTTCACCTCGATGCTCACCCCGGCCGACCCCCGCTTCTTCGACACCGATCTGCGCACACGCCTCGAAGCGTTCCTCGCGGGCCGCGAGCTCTTTCCGCCGGAGCTGCTCGCCCTGGCCGACCGCGCCGCAGCCGAGCAGGAGCTGCCCGGGGAGCAGGCCGAACGCTTCCTCCAACTGGCCGTGCAGGCCTTCGAGTTGTCTCCCGAACCGGTCGACAAGGCCTGGTACGGGACCCTGGAGCGAATCTCCGCCGTCGCCGCGGACATCGGCGGCGTGCGCAGCACCCACATCAACCACCTCACCCCGCGCGTCCTGGACATCGACGAGTTGTACCGGCGTATGACCGAGCGCGGCATCGAGATGATCGACACCATCCAGGGCCCGCCGGCCTGGAAGGGCCCCGATGTGCTGCTGCGGCAGACCTCCTTCCGGGCCCTGGCCGAGCCCCGCGCCATGCGCACCCCGGACGGCGGCGTCGTCAGCGGCTCCCTGCGGGTCCGCTTCGGCGAGGTCGAGGCCCGCGGCATCGCCCTCACGCGCGAGGGCCGCGCCCTGTACGACGAACTCCTCGGCCTCGTCGACGAACAGGCGGCCCAGAAACCCTCGGAGGCCCGCAGCGACATCGCGCGCGCCGTATGGGAACGGCACATGCCCGGCAGCGAACAGGAACTCGCCGCCGAGGGGCTGGCCTACTTCACGTACCGGCTCGACCCCGATCGGCCCCGCGACGGAAGCCGGCCGCCGGCGGACCTCGAAGGCCTGCTGCGGGAGGGGTGGGTGCACGCCCAGCCCCTCGTCTACGAGGACTTTCTGCCCCGCTCGGCGGCCGGCATCTTCCAGTCCAACCTCAGCGGCGAGGGCACCCGCGACAACGACCGGCAGGGCACGGCCTACGACGCCGCCTGGCTCTCCGGCGCCATCGGCCGCGACGTCCTGGACCCGTTCGACCTCTACGAGCGGCAGCAGAACCGCTCCCTCGCCCGCGTCGCCCGCGAACTCGGCCTCACCGAAACCCTCCGCTGACACCAACCCCTCACACCGTCAAGGACCACCATGACCAGCACCGTCCTGCCCGCCACGGACGACCTGCGTGCCCGCGCCCGTGCCGCCCTTCGGAACATCGGCGTCGACGTGGCCGAGGGCACCGGCCTCCACGCGCGCACGCCCATCACCGGCGAGCACCTCTTCGGCCTGCGGGCCGCCACCGACGCCGACGCCGAAGAGGCCGTCGCCGCCGCCCGTACGGCCTTCCTCGCCTGGCGCACCACGCCCGCCCCGCGCCGTGGTGAACTCGTGCGCCGTCTGGGTAAGTTGCTGCGCGAGCACAAGAGCGACCTGGCGGACCTCGTCACCCTCGAGGCGGGCAAGATCCGCTCCGAGGCGCTCGGCGAGATCCAGGAAATGATCGACATCTGCGACTTCGCGGTCGGCCTGTCCCGTCAGCTGTACGGCCGTACGATCGCCTCCGAGCGCCCCGGCCACCGGCTGGCCGAGACCTGGCATCCGCTCGGGGTGGTCAGTGTCATCTCCGCCTTCAACTTCCCCGCCGCCGTGTGGTCCTGGAACACCGCGATCGCCCTCGTCTGCGGGGACACCGTGGTCTGGAAGCCCTCGGAGCTCACGCCGCTGATCTCCCTGGCCTGCGGCCATCTGCTCACCCGAGCGGCCGGCGACGTAGGGGCACCCCGTGACGTGCACCGTCTGCTCCTCGGGGACCGCACGGTCGGCGAGAGGCTCGTCGACGATCCGCGCGTCGCCCTCGTCAGTGCCACCGGCTCCACCCGCATGGGCCGCGAGGTCGGCCCCCGCGTCGCCGCCCGCTTCGGCCGGAGCCTGCTGGAACTCGGCGGCAACAACGCCGCGATCGTCGCTCCTTCCGCCGACCTCGACCTGGCCGTCCCGGCCATCGTCTTCGCCGCGGCCGGCACCGCGGGCCAGCGCTGTACGACGCTGCGCCGCCTCATCGTGCACCGCGACATCGCCGACACCCTCGTCGAGCGGCTGACGGCCGCCTACACGAGGCTGCCCGTCGGCGACCCCTTCGACGACAGCACGCTCGTCGGCCCGCTCATCTCCACCGCGGCGCTCGACGCCATGCGGGCCGCCCTGACCCGCGTCCAGGCCCAGGGCGGAAAGATCCTGGCCGGCGGAAACCGGCGCCTCGCCGACGCGGCACCCGCGGCGGCGTACACCGAGCCGGTCCTCGTCCTCGCCGACGAACAGAGCGACGTCGTACGGGAGGAGACCTTCGCACCGATCCTGTACGTCCTCACCTACGACACCCTCGACGAGGCGATCACCCTGCACAACGACGTGCCCCAGGGCCTGTCGTCCAGCATCTTCACCCGCGACCAGCAGGAGGCCGAGCTGTTCCTGTCCGCCGCCGGCTCCGACTGCGGCATCGCCAACGTCAACATCGGTACCTCCGGGGCCGAGATCGGCGGTGCCTTCGGCGGCGAGAAGGACACCGGCGGCGGCCGGGAGTCCGGCTCCGACGCCTGGAAGTCCTACATGCGCTCGGCCACCAACACCGTCAACTACTCCAGCGAACTGAACCTCGCCCAGGGCGTCAGCTTCCTCTGACCGGGCGACAGCCGGCGGCGGGCACAATGGCTCCGTGGATACGCGCCATCAGATCATCGTCGCCCTGGACTGCGACGACCGGGCCACGGCCGAAGGCATCGTCGATCAGCTGGGCGGCGAGTGCCGTTTCTACAAGGTCGGCCTGGAACTGCTCACCGTGGCCGGCCCCGACCTCGTCAAGGGCCTGGTCGCACAGGGCAAGGAGGTGTTCCTGGATCTCAAGCTCTTCGAGATCCCCCACTCGGTCGCCGGCGCGGTCCGTGCCGCGGGAGCGCTGGGCGTCTCCATGGTGACGGTGCACGGCATGGGCGGCCCGCGCATCATGACCGCCGCCGTCGACGCCGCCCGTGCCTTCCCCGGACTGCGGGTCCTCGCGCTGACCGTGGTGACCAGCATGACCGACGAGGACCTCACCGACATCGGGATCGCGGACTCGGCCGAGGAGCAGGTGCTCAGACTGGCCCGGCTGGCGGGCAAGGCCGGCTGTCACGGTCTGATCGCCTCGCCCCGGGAGGTCGCGGCCCTGCGGAGCGCGCTGGGGGCCGATCCCCTGATCGTCACCCCGGGAGTCACCCTGCCCGGTGGCTCTCCGGCCGAACATGTCCGCCCTGGAACACCGCGTGCCGCGATCGCCGCCGGCGCGTCGCATGTCGTCGTGGGGCGAGCGGTGACGCGTGCCCCGGATCCGGCGGCCGCGTTCCGTCTCATCCGCACCAGCCTCGTCCCGTAGGCGAACCGGTCGGGGCATTCTGTTGCGGGCCGAGGTTGTCGGCTCGCCGTTGCGGCTTGATTCCACGGTCAGTTGGGATTGTCACCGCTGGTGAGCGTCTCCCACGCCACGAAGAGGTTGTCGGTGCCGGCCGGGCGGTTCCGCTCGGTCAGGGTCTGGGTGTTGGTCATGGCGATGCCCCGTCGGTTGTGCAGGGCGTTGTAGCCGACCTCGGTGACGGGGCCGAGCCCTCGCCTGACGGATCCGCCGCACAGCCAGCTCGGGACCGGTGCGCCCAGCTCGTACCGGGACTGGAAGCCGAGCGCCTGCCGCAGCCGTTCCCCGACGTCGGTGCCGTAGAGGTCCTGCCCCTGGATCCGGCTGGTCTCGGCGACGTGCGAGATGGCGGAGATGCCGTATCCGGTGTGCACGAAGTCGCGGCAGGTCTCCTGGGTGAGTCCGGTCACGAAGGTGGACTGGCCCTGCCAGTACGAGACGATCTTGCCCCGGGTGTTCAGGTTCTGGCTCGGCACGGTCTTCGGCAGGTCGCCGTCGGAGGAGAGGTACACGTAGGCGGCGGTGCGGGTGCGGAAGCGGGCCATGGCCGAGTCGTAGGAGGCCTTGTCCTCGAGGAAGACCGAGATGCCGACAGCCGCCTCCATCATCGTCAGCTCCCAGTTCCCGTTGGAATGGCAGCCGTTGATGATTTTGGGCAGGACTTGATGAGCTCGGCGGCCTTGGCCCAGGAGGCTCCGCCCAGGCGGTCTGGAGTGGCGCGTTGCTGTCGGTGTGGTCCGTGAGCGTGGCGGACCAGGCGTCCATCAGCTCGATCGCCTTTCTCGCGTACCGCTCGTCACGGGTGATGTACCAGGCGAGGGCGTCGGTGTACGCCGCGATGGCGTCCTCGCGTTCGTCCGTGCAGCCGTGGTCGGGGTCGGAGTAGGGGCCGCACTCGACGACGGCACGGGGTTCGGGGGTGCGGCCGAGGCTTGCGTACCGGCCGGCCATCATCTGGTCGTAGGCGGCCTTCCAGGGCTGGGCGCCCGCCAGAACCTTGCTGCGTGCGAAGTCGAGTTGAGCACGCGAGACGGTGACGCCCGGGTGGACGAAGGCGGCAGGAGCGGCCGCCGCCCGCCCGACACCGGGCCAGGAGAGCAGTCCGGTGGTCAGCATGGCGGCAGTGGCAGCGGCGGTGAGCGCGAGAGCGGGCCGGACGTCTTGAACGCACGGGAGGTTCAGGCACTCACTCCACGAGGCCGGTGCCGTCATGTGCCGCGGTGGGAAGTTCGATCTCCGCCCAGATGGTCTTCCCCTGGGCGAGGTGGCGCGTACCCCAGCGCCGGGCGAGCTGGGCGACGAGCAGCAGGCCGCGGCCGCCCTCGTCGAAGGTGCGGGCCCGCCGCAGATGGGGGGCGGTGCCGCTGCCGTCGGACACCTCGCAGATGAGTGCCACCTCACGGATCAGACGCAGTTGGATGGGCGGTTGCCCGTAGCGGATCGCGTTCGTGACGAGTTCGCTGACCACGAGTTCGGCGGTGAACGCCACCTCGTCCAGCTCCCAGGCGTCCAGCCGGGCGAGCACGTGCGCCCGGGCGTCGGCCACCGCGGCCGGGTCGGAGGGCAGGTCCCAGGCGGCGATCCGGCCCGCGTCGAGGGCTCGGGTACGGGCGACGAGCAGAGCCACGTCGTCCTCGGGCTGTTCGGGCAGCAGACGGTGGATCAGGTCGTCGCACAGCGCTTCCAGCGACCGGGAGTCGGTCCGGTCGAGGCATCGGCGCAGCAGCGCCAGGCCCCTGCCCAGATCGCGATCGGCGCCCTGGACGAGGCCGTCCGTGTACAGCGCGAGAAGGCTGCCCGGCGGCAGTTCCCACTCGAAGGGCTCGAAGGGCAGCCCACCCACACCCAGCGGAGGGCCGGGAGGAATGCCGGCGAACTCCGCCGAGCCGGCCGGCGTGACGACCGCGGGCGGCGGGTGGCCGGCGCTGGCTGCCGTGCAGCGGCGCGCCACCGGGTCGTAGACCAGGTACAGGCACGTGGCGACGAGGCCGGTGGAGGCCTCGAGGGCGGGCTCGCGCTCCGTGGGGCCGTCCTCCTCGGCCGCCAGGTGGGTGACGAGGTCGTCGAGATGGGTGAGGAGTTCGTCGGCGGGAAGGTCGACGTCGGCCAGGGTGCGCACCGCGGTCCGCAGCCGCCCCATCGTGGCCGACGCCCGCAGCCCGTGACCCACCACGTCGCCCACGACCAGCGCCACCCTGGCGCCCGACAGGGGGATCACATCGAACCAGTCGCCGCCCAGTCCCGCCCGGGTGCGGGCCGGAAGATAGCGATGTGCGGCCTCGACCGCTGCCTGGGCGGCGATCCGGCGCGGGAGAAGGCTGCGCTGCAGGGCCAGGACGGTGCCGCGTTCGAGGGTGTAGCGGCGGGCGTTGTCCACGGCCACGGCGGCCCGCGCGGCGATCTCCTCGGCCAGGAGCAGGTCGTCCTCGGTGAAGGGCTCCTCGCGCCGGTGGCGGACGAGGACCGCGATGCCGAGGGTGATGCCGCGGGCGCGCAGGGGAACGATCAGCAGGGAGTGCATGCCGAACTTCCGGACCACGCCCGCCCGCTCGGGATCCGCCTGCTCCCAGTCCCTGACGGTCGGGTCCTCCATGCGGTGCAGCGAGGCTCGGCCGGTGGCCAGGCAGCGGATGGGAGGTGAGTCCTCCGGGTAGTCGTCCACGGTTCCCGGCTTGACCAGCGACTCGGGTACGCCGGGCAGGACGGACTGGTGCGCCGCGCGGCGCAGGGGGACCCTGCCCGTCGTGGAGGGCCTCGGTTCGACTCCTCGGAACAGGGAGTCGAGCAGGTCGATGGTGATGAAGTCGGCGAGCCGGCCCACCGCGACGTCGGCCATCTCCTGGGCCGTGCGCATCACGTCCAGGGTGCTGCCGACCTGTGCGCTGATGTCGTTCAGCAGGGTGAGCCGCTCCCGCGCCAGGTGCTGTTCGGTGACGTCGAGCGCGGAGAGCTCCAGGCACCCGACCCGCCCTGCCGTGGTCGTGAGCGGGGAGACCGTGATGGACCAGACCCTTTCGTGTGCTTCCGGCCGGGCCCTGCCCCGCACGTGGAACCGTTCGGCCTCGCCCGTCATGAGCACGCGGTGCATGCCGTCCTCGACGGTGCGGCAGATGTGGGGCGGCAGGATGTCGGTGACCCGCTGACCGTACATCTGCCCCTCGTTCAGGCCGAGTTCACGCACGGCGCCGGCACTGGCGCGGACGGCCCGCAGCGCCGAGTCGTAGACCATCACGGGCAGCCGGCACTGCGCGAACGCCTCCTCCGCCGACACCGGCTCCGGTCCCGGCCGGTGCGCTGGTGCGACCACGAGGAGCTGCTGGGCGCGGCCTTCGGCGTCGACCGACGGGTACGCGTGCACGTGGACCGCCATGTGCCGGCCGTCGCGGTGCCGGAGCAAGGTCGTCGTGCCGTACCCGTGCAGGGCGGTGTCAGAGCGGTCCCCGAGGGCCGCGTCCGAGACGATCAGCCGGGTGACGGGGCTCCCGACGGCCTCCTGACGGGCGTAGCCGAGCAGCCGCTCGGCACCCGCACTCCATGCCGTCACGATCCCGTGAGCATCGACGACCGCCGTGGCCGCGTCCGCGGGATCGGGGGCTGCGCCGAGCGGTGTGGAATCGACCACGACGGTTCACCACCCGTTCCGCCCGCTCGGACCGCATGGCCCCGGGCGAACGCCACGGGGGTCACGGGCCGCCCGGGACGGCCGGCCTCGCCACGCCGACCCCATACCCCACTTCTATCGTGCTTTGCTCGCGCTCGCGCGTCGTACGGCCCGCCGTGACCGCTGCGCGCGCCGTGGGCAGGACGCTCCCGGGGCGCCGACCGCCTCGAGCACGAGGCACGCCCGGAGCCCGGATTCACCCGATGTGGTGGACGCCGGCACCAAATCCGTCTCCCGGACGGCGGGCGAGTCGGTCCCGCCCAGGCCCGGCAGCACCGGAACCAGCGCGGCTCCGCCGCCGGACAGCACGGGGAAGCCCCGGGCTTTCCGATCAGGACTTTGCGCACACGGCCAACTACGCTGTGCGTTCGTGCGTGCTGGGTCGGTCATCACCCGAAGCGGCCGCTCCGTGCCGCGGGCCGGAGCGGTGGTCGTCGTGTTGCTGGCCACGCTCCTGCATCTGCTCGGCTGCTGTCACGGTCCTGCGGCAGCCGAGGCCCTGCGCACCGACGCCTTGTCGCAGGTGGCGCCCGGCAGCCACGGACCGCGGCCCGCCGACTGGCATCGGGACACCACGTCCGGGCCGGGCACCGCCGGGCGGAGCGCATACGGGCAGGGCACGGACGAGCAGAGCACAGCCGGCGAGAGCACAGCCGGGCAGGGCACACCCGCGTCCGACGAGGATGCTCACTGCTGCGCCCTGGACGAGCCGACCGTACAGCCGCCGCGTCACCCCCGTCCGACCGGACCGCCGCTCCCCGACCTCGTGCTGCCCGATCCTCCCGGCCCCGCCGCGGCCGCCCCCTCGTCGGCACATCACCACTCCCCCGCTGTCCCCGCCGAGTCCTCCGCAGGACATGGGCGTGCGCTTCTGGGCGTGTGGCGGACCTGATCGGCACCTCGCCGTGTTCCACACGACGTGAGCCCACGGCGACCGATCGACTCCGCCCCCGTTCCCACCATCGGCCGGCCGCCGGACCCGGCGCCGGTCGCAGGAGAAGCACGCCATGAACCAGCCCCCACACACCGCACGCCCGATGCCTGCGGACCATTCGCCGGCCGACGCCAGGCACCCTCTGCACACACCGGCCGGCCTCGTCGGTGACACCCCCGTCCTCTGGATCGGCGAACCCTTCACCGCCGCCGGCCGCGGCTTCTGGGCCAAGCTCGAAGGTCACAACCCGGGCGGCATCAAGGACCGCAGCGCCCTGTACATGGTCCGAGCCGCTCGTGAGCGAGGCCGGCTCCGGCCCGGTGCCCGGATCATCGAATCGACCTCGGGCACCCTCGGGCTCGGCCTGGCCCTGGCCGGTGCGACATACGGCCATCCGGTCACCGTCGTCACCGATCCCGGCATCGAGCCGTTGATGACGGGCCTGCTCTCCGCGTACGGGGCGCGGGTCGACGTCGTCACCACGCCCCATCCGCAAGGCGGCTGGCAGCAGGCCCGCCGACAGCGCGTCGAGGAGCTGCTCGCCGTCCATCGGGGCGCATGGTGCCCGGACCAGTACAACAACCCGGACAACGTCGTCGCCTACGCCCCGCTCGCCCACGAACTCGTCGCCCAGCTGGGCCGCGCCGACACCCTGGTGGTCTCCGTCGGCACCGGCGGCCACTCGGCCGGCATCGGTTCCGTGCTGCGCGGCTTCTTCCCCCGCCTGCGGATCGTCGGGGTCGACGCCACCGGTTCGACGATCTTCGGCCAGCCCGCCGCATCCCGCCTCATGCGCGGCCTGGGCTCCAGCATCCACCCCCGCAACGTCGCCTACGGCCTCTTCGACGAGGTGCACTGGGTCGCCGCCCCCGAGGCCGTGTGGGCCGCCCGGCACCTGGCCCGCCGCCACTACGCGGGCGGTGGCTGGAGCGTCGGCGCCGTCGCCCTCGTCGCACGCTGGCTGGCCCGCATCCTGCCCGCGGAGAACCGGATCGTCGCCGTCTTCCCCGACGGCCCGCAACGCTACGTGGGCACGGTCTTCGACGACGCCTACTGCCGCCGCCACGGACTCCTGGGCGCCCCGCCGGCCGACGACCCGGACGAGATCACCCACACCCGGGAGCGCACCGTCACCCGCTGGACCCGCTGCACCCACGTCACCGACCCCCTCACCGGCGACGAACGCCACGACCTGGCGGGAGCGACCCGATGAAGCAGCTGTGGCGGCAGACCCGTTCCTTCCCGCCCGCGGCGAGGCTGCTGATGGCCAACCAGTTCGGCATCAACCTCGCCTTCTACATGCTCATGCCCTACCTGGCCACCCACCTGTCCGACGGACTCGGCCTCGCCGCCTGGGCCGTCGGGCTCGTGCTGGGCGTGCGCAACTTCTCCCAGCAGGGCCTGTTCCTCATCGGCGGCACCCTCGCCGACCGCCTCGGCTACAAGGCCCCGATCATGGCGGGGTGCCTGCTGCGCACCCTGGGCTTCGGCCTGCTCGGCTGGGTCGGCAGCCTGCCCGCACTCGTCGTGGCCTCTGCCGCCACGGGCTTCGCCGGCGCCCTGTTCAACCCGGCGGTCCGCGCCTACCTCGCCGACGAGGCGGGCGAACGGCGCGTGGACGCCTTCGCCACCTTCAACGTCTACTACCAGGCGGGCATGCTGCTCGGCCCGCTGGTGGGATTGGTCCTGCTGGCCGCCGACTTCCGGCTCGTGTGCACGGTCGCCGCCGCCGTCTTCGCCGTCCTCACCCTGCTGCAGTGGCGCGCGCTGCCCGCACGTCACCGAGAGACGAGGGACAGCGGGCGGGACAGTGTGCCGGCGCAGTGGCGGGGCGTCGTGGCCAACCGTCCGTTCCTCCTCTTCTCCGCCGCGATGACCGGCTCGTACGTCCTGGCCTTCCAGGTCTATCTCGCGCTGCCGCTCGCCGCGTCCGAGGCCCTCGGCGCCCAGGGGACCGCGGTCACCAGCGGACTGTTCGTCGTTTCGGCCGCGGTCTCCGTCGTGGGCCAGCTAAGGCTCACCGGCTGGGCCAAGGACCGCTGGCAGCCCAGTGAGGCCCTGGTACGCGGGCTGTCGGCCATGGGGCTCGCGTTCGTGCCGCTCGCCCTCAGCCCGCGCGGCTCCACAGCGGCCGTACTCGTGTCCCTGGTCGTGGCCGTGGTGCTGCTGGCGGCCGGATCCGCGATCGTCTATCCCTTCGAGATGGACACGGTCGTCGCCCTGTCCGGCAACCGCCTGGTCGCCACGCACTATGGCCTCTACAACACCGTCTCCGGACTCGGCATCACCCTGGGCAACCTCGGGACCGGGGCGCTGTGGGACCTCGCCGGACGCCATGACGCCGCCTGGCTGACCTGGGCGGCTCTTACGGCGACCGGGACGGCCTGCGCCGCGGCGGTCGCCGCCCTCGCCCGGACGGGACGCCTCACCGCGCCCCGGCCGCAGCCCGTCGCGATGTGAGCCGCGGGCCCCGGGCGGCCCGGCCGTACGGCTCGACCGCGTGGTCCGGGCCGCCCGGGGACGCCGGAACACCCGGCCCGACCGCCCCGCGGAGGCAGGCGGGCCGGGAGAGAATGACCGTATGACGGACAAGAACGCGGCGACGCTCTCTCGCAAGACGTACGAGGCCGAACTGCTGCGGCTGCAGATCGAGTTGGTCAAGCTGCAGGAGTGGGTGCGCGCCGAGGGCGCCCGGCTGGTCGTCGTCTTCGAGGGGCGGGACGCGGCCGGCAAGGGCGGCGCCATCCAGCGGGTCACCCAGTATCTCAACCCCCGTGTCGCCCGGATCGTGGCGCTGCCCAAGCCGACGGAGCGCGAGCGCACCCAGTGGTACTTCCAGCGGTACGTCGAGCATCTGCCGGCCGCCGGGGAGATCGTGCTCTTCGACCGGTCCTGGTACAACCGGGCCGGCGTCGAGCGCGTCATGGGCTTCTGCACCAAGGAAGAGCACCAGCTGTTCCTGCGCCAGTGCCCGATCTTCGAGCGGATGCTGGTCGAGGACGGGATCCTGCTGCGCAAGTACTGGTTCTCGGTGAGCGACGCCGTACAGCAGGAGCGCTTCCAGCGCCGGCTGCAGGATCCGCTGCGGCGCTGGAAGCTGTCGCCGATGGACCTGGAGTCGATCACCCGTTGGGAGGCGTACTCCCGGGCGAAGGACGAGATGATGGTGCACACCGACATCGCCGAGGCGCCCTGGTACGTCGTGGAGAGCGACGACAAGCGGCGTGCCCGGCTGAACATGATGGCCCACCTGCTGTCGTCCGTCCCCTACCACGAGGTGCCGCCACCGGTGCTGGAGCTGCCGGAGCGGCCGCCGTCCAGCGGCTACGAACGGCCGCCGCGCGATCTGCAGACGTACGTCCCCGACCACACGGCGCACCTGTGAATCCGCCCCCGCCACGGTCCGGGGCGGGGGCACACCGGGGTCCCGGACCGGTTCAGCCGTCCCACGCCCAGTCGGCCACCTCGGGCAGGTCCATGCCGTGCTCGCGGATCCATACCTGGTGGCGCTGCCGGGCGTCCGCCATCCGCTGACGCACGGCGGCCGCCCGCACCGCCAGACCGGGGACGCGGTCGATCACGTCCATCACGAGGCGGTAGCGGTCCAGGTCGTTGCGAACCACCATGTCGAACGGCGTCGTGGTGGTGCCGATCTCCTTGTAGCCGCGCACGTGCAGGTGGCGGTGCCCGGTGCGGCGGTAGGCGAGGCGGTGGATCAGCCACGGATAGCCGTGGTAGGCGAAGATGACGGGCTTGTCGGCGGTGAAGAGTCCGTCGTACTCGAAGTCGCTCATCCCGTGCGGGTGTTCCTCGCTCGGCAACAGCCGGGCGATGTCGACGACGTTCACCACACGCACCACCAGCTCGGGCAGTTCCCTGCGCAGCAACTGGGCCGCCGCCAGCACCTCCTGTGTGGGCACGTCGCCCGCGCAGCCCAGGACCACGTCGGGCTCGCGGGTACCGTCCTCGGTGCCGGCCCACTCCCAGATGCCCGCGCCGCGCGCGCAGTGCACCGTGGCCTCTTCCATCGGCAGCCAGTCGAAGCAGGGCTGTTTGCCGGCGACGACGACGTTGACGTAGTCGCGGCTGCGCAGCACGTGGTCGGCCACCGACAGCAGGGTGTTGGTGTCCGGCGGCAGGTAGACCCGCACCGCCTCGGGGCTCTTGTTGAGGATGTGGTCGACGAAGCCGGGATCCTGGTGGGAGAAGCCGTTGTGGTCCTGCCGCCACACGTGCGAGGTGAGCAGGTAGTTGAGGGAGGCGATGGGGGCGCGCCAGGGCAGGCGGCGCGTGGTGCGCAGCCATTTGATGTGCTGGTTGACCATCGAGTCGACGATGTGCACGAACGCCTCGTAGCAGGAGAACAGCCCGTGCCGGCCGGTGAGGAGGTAGCCCTCCAGCCAGCCCTGGCAGGTGTGTTCGGAGAGGATCTCCATGACCCGCCCGTGCCGGTCGAGGTGCTCGTCGACCGGGAGGGTCGCGGCCTGCCAGGCCTTGCCGCTGGCGCCGTAGACGGCCTGCAGCCGGTTGGAGGCGGTCTCGTCGGGGCCGACCAGGCGGAAGTCACGGCGGTCGGCGGTGGCCGCCATGACGTCCCGGAGCAGGTCGCCGAGGACACGGGTCGGCTCGTGCAGGGTGGCGCCGGGCTTGTCGACCTGCACGGCGTACTTCTCCAGGGGCGGCAGGGGCAGCTCGCGCACCAGGAGTCCGCCGTTGGCGTGCGGGGTGGCCCCGAGCCGCCGGGCCCCCTCGGGGATGCAGGCGAGCACGTCCGGGCGCGGGACGCCGTGCTCGTCGAACAGTTCCTCGGGACGGTACGACCGGAGCCACTGCTCCAGCTGCCGCAGGTGCTCGGGGTTGTCCCGGACGGCGGCGAGCGGCACCTGGTGGGAGCGCCAGGTGCCCTCCACCGGCAGCCCGTCGACCTCGGCCGGGCCGGTCCAGCCCTTCGGGGTGCGCAGCACGATCACCGGCCAGCGGGGCCGGTCCGTGGCCCCGTCCTCCCGGGCGGCCCGCTGCAGGGCGGTGATGCGGTCGACGGCGGTGTCCATGGCCCCGGCCATCGCGCGGTGTACGGCCGCCGGGTCGTCGCCGGTGACATGGATCGGCTCGTGGCCGTAGCCCCTGAGCAGGTCGTCGAGTTCCGTCTCGGGGAGCCGGGACAGCACGGTCGGATTGGCGATCTTGTAGCCGTTGAGGTGCAGGACCGGCAGGACGGCGCCGTCGTCGACCGGGTCGAGGAACTTGTTGGAGTGCCAGGACGCGGCCAGCGGCCCGGTCTCCGCCTCGCCGTCGCCGATCACGCAGGCGACCAGCAGGTCCGGGTTGTCCAGTGCGGCGCCGTAGGCGTGCGAGAGGGAGTAGCCGAGTTCGCCTCCCTCGTGGATCGAGCCCGGCGTCTCCGGCGCGACGTGGCTCGGTACGCCGCCGGGGAAGGAGAACTGCTTGAACAGCCGGGCCATGCCCGCCGCGTCCCGGGTGACGTCCGGATAGGTCTCCGTGTACGACCCCTCCAGCCAGGAGTTGGCCAGGACGGCGGGGCCCCCGTGACCCGGTCCCCAGATGCACAGGGCGTTCAGGCCGCGGGCCCTGATGAGGCGGTTGAGGTGGGTGTGCACGAGGTTGAGGCCGGGTGAGGTGCCCCAGTGGCCGAGCAGGCGCGGCTTGACGTGCTCGGGGCGCAGCGGTTCGGTCAGCAAGGGGTTGGCCATGAGGTAGATCTGGCCGACGGAGAGGTAGTTCGCGGCGCGCCAGTGTGCGTCCAGCGTGGCGAGCTCCTCGTCCGTGAGCCCTGCGGGCGTCTGCTGCGTGTCGACGGACATCGGGGTTCCTTCCGGATCGGACGGCGATCGGGCGTGAGCTGTACCCGGGCGGGCACAGCACCCACCCTCGGGCGGACCGCCGGGTACCGGACAGGGCCGTTCGGGCCACGCCCGCCCGCAAGGCGTCCCTTCGGCCCGGCTGGGGCTGAGGTCCGCCGCCCGTACGGCGTCCCTCCACCCCGTACAGCGTCCGTCCGCCGCTCGGCACCGGCCGGGTGACCAGCTCCGACTGGGGTAATACGAACCCCTCTGGGGGGACGGCGTCCGCACGGCTCGCGCTGCGCGGGCCCGGGTCGAGGGCCTGTACGGCGGTGCGGTCGGCCGGTGTCTCAGGGGCTTTCCCACACCCCCAAAATACCCCCCGGGGTACTCATGCTACCGTCGTAGTATACCCCGGGGGGTAACTGGAAAGGAGTTCCCGTGTTCTTCGTCGACACGATCGAGGTGGCCGGGCTCGGCAACCGCAGCTATCTGGCGGGCGGCGAACGGACGGCCGTGGTGGTCGACCCGCCTCGTGACATCGACCGGGTGATCGCCGCCGCCGCACGGCGCGGGGTGCGGATATCCCACGTCGTCGAGACCCACCTCCACAACGACTACGTCACCGGCGGACTGGAGCTGGCCCGCATCACGGGCGCCGCCTACCTCGTCCCCGCAGCGGCCCGGGTCTCGTACGAGCGCGTACCGGTGGACGACGGCGACCACCACGAGATCGACGCCGGCGCCGGACTGGTGCTGCGCGCGATAGCGACGCCCGGCCACACCCCGCACCACACCTCCTACGCGCTGGAGGAGAACGGCACGGCCGTCGCCGTGTTCACCGGCGGCTCCCTGCTGATCGGCACCGTCGGCCGGCCCGACCTGGTCGAACCACGGTTGACGGAAGACCTCGCCCGGGCCCAGCACGCCTCCGCGCACCGCCTGGCCACTGAACTGCCCGACGAGGCCACCGTGCTGCCCACGCACGGCTTCGGCAGCTTCTGCTCGGCGGGCCGGGCGGAGGGCGTGTCCACCACGATCGGCAAGGAGAAGGCGTCCAACACCGCCCTGACCCGGGACGTGGACGGCTTCGTCGCCGACCTGCTCGCCGGTCTGGACGACGTTCCCGCGTACTACGCCCACATGGGCCCGGCCAACGCCGCGGGGCCCGCGCCCCTCGACCTGACCCCGCCCGCCCTCGCGGACGCCGACGAGATCGCCGGCCGGCTCGCCGCCGGGGAGTGGGTGGTCGACCTGCGCAACCGGATCGCCTTCGCCGAAGGGCACGTCGCCGGTTCGTTCAACTTCGAGGCCGAGGGACAGCTCGCCACCTACCTGGCCTGGCTGGTCCCGTGGGGCAAGCCGGTGACCCTGCTCGCCGAGTCCGCCGGGCAACTGGCCGCTGCCCAGCGCGAGTTGGCCCGGGTCGGCATCGACCGCCCGGCCGCCGCGGGCGTCGGGGAGCCCTCGCGCTGGGCACGGGAGGGCGAGGCTCTCGCCTCCTTCCCGCGGGCCACGTTCGCCGACCTCGCGGAGCACCCCGGGGACGGCATCGTCGTGCTGGACGTCCGCCGGGACTCGGAGCGGGCGTCGGGCCATGTCGCGGGCTCGGTCCACATCCCCGTGCACACCCTGCGCGACCGCCTCCACGAGGTCCCCGGCGGTCAGGTGTGGGTGCACTGCGCCGGCGGCGTGCGCGCCGCCATCGCCGCCTCCCTGCTGGACGCGGCCGGCCGTGACGTCGTCGCGGTCGACGACCGCTTCGACTCGGCCGAGAGGGCCGGGCTCACCGTCCGCACCGCCTGACGGCGTCCGCCGCCAGGCATCACAACCGAGAAGTCGAAGAAGGCGAAGATGACGAACAGGACCAGGATGAGCCTCTTCCAACGCGGCCAGGGCGGCCCGGCGCGGGTGACCGTGCGGGAGGCCGCCGTCCGCACCGTGCACGCGCGGGCGGCCGGGAACAGCGCGACCTCCGTGTTGCTCGACATACGCGAAGCCGACGAGTGGCAGGCCGGACACGCCCCCGGCGCCGTGCACCTGACCCTCGCCGCACTCGCCGCCGGTGCCGGGCTTCCCGCCGAGGCGCAGGCGGGGCCGGTCATCGTGATCTGCCGCTCGGGCCGTCGCTCCCAGCGGGCCGCCGAACTGCTGCGGGCCAGGGGCGTCGAGGCCGTCGACGTCATGGGCGGCATGCAGGAGTGGGCCCGGGCGGGACTGCCGGTCGTGGACACGCGAGGCGGGAACGGGACCGTCGCGTGAGCGCTGTGCTCCTCGCGCTGATCGCCGGGGCCGTCATCGGCCTGGCGCTCGGCGCCCTGGGCGGCGGCGGCAGTGTGCTGGCCGTACCCGCCCTGATCTATCTGCTCGGCTTCACCCCGGTCGCGGCCACCACGGCCAGCCTGGTGATCGTCAGCGTCACCTCCGCCACCGCCCTGTCCGCGCACGCCCGCGACGGGCACGTCCGCTGGCGTACGGGGCTGCTGTTCGCGGCGGCCGGGATCGGCCCGGCCATGCTGGGCGGCGCGCTCGCCGGGCGTCTGCCGGCGGCGGCGCTGACCGTGGCCTTCGCCGTGGTGGCGGCCGCCGCCGCGGTACGCATGCTCAGGCCCCGCCCGGACGCGGACAGCGCCGTCCGGGTACGGCCGGGCCGGGCGGCGGCCGCCGGTGCCGGTCTGGGCGCGGTCACCGGCGTGCTCGGCGTGGGCGGCGGCTTCCTCGCGGTCCCCGCGCTGGTCGGCGTCCTCGGCATGCGGATGCGGGCGGCCGTGGGCACCAGCCTGCTCGTCATCACCGTCAACTCGCTGGCCGCCCTGGCGATGCGCGCCGGTACGGCCGACGGCCTCGACTGGTCCGTCATCGGGCCGTTCGCCGGGGCGGCGATCCTGGGCGCCTGGGACGGCAAGCGCCTGTCGGCGAAGCTGTCCGGGCACACCCTGCAGCGGGTCTTCGCTGTCGTCCTGCTGGCGGTGGCGGGCTTCATGCTGGTCGACGCGGTGGTGGGATGAGCGAGCGACCGCGCTCGCGCGGCTGTGGCGCCCGCTGCCCCGCATGCCCTACGCGAGCGAGAGGAACAGCTTCTCCAGCCGCGCGCGCATCGCCTCCGTGTCCTCACCGTTCTTGCGGCCCGATTCGATGTCGGCCACGCACTGCTGCAGGCCGGTGGCGATGATCGCGAACCCGGCCCGGTCGAGTGCCCGTGAGGCGGCGGCCAGCTGCGTGATGACGTCCTCGCAGTCCCGCCCCTCCTCGATCATCCGGATCACGCCGGCGATCTGGCCCTGCGCACGCCGCAGCCGGTTCAGCACGGATCTCAGGGACGCGCCCTCAAGCTCCAGTTCCACGATCACTCCTCGGAAAAAATACCCCTAGGGGTACTGTACGTCCCGGTCAGGGACGGCGGCGACCATCAAGGATCACATCTGCCATGACCACCACCCCCCTCATCGTCGACACCGAGCAGGCCCGCGCCCGGCTGGACGACCTCACCGTCATCGACGTGCGCACCCCCGGCGAGTACGCCTCCGGCCACCTCCCCGGTGCCCTCAACATCCCTCTGGACCAGGTCCGGCGCGCGCTGCCCGAGATACGGCATGCCGCCGGACGCGGCGACGTCCTCGTGGTGTGCGCCTCCGGCGCCCGCTCGGAGAACGCGTGCAGGCTGCTGGCCCAGGAGGGCATCCCGACGGCCAGCCTCACCGGCGGCACCCGTGCCTGGGCCGGCGGAGGACACGAACTGCACCGGCCGGCCGCCTGCGACACCCGGGCCGGCTGGAGCATGGAGCGACAGGTGCGCTTCACGGCGGGCACGGTCGTACTTGTGGGCCTGCTCCTCGGCCTGCTGGTGCATCCGGCCTTCCAGATCCTCTCGGCCGGCATCGCGGGCGGTCTCGTCCTCTCCGCGCTCACCGACACCTGCGGCATGGCCGCCGTACTGGGCAGGCTGCCGCACAACCGCCCCCGCCCGGCGGACCTCGCCGCGACACTCGCCGCACTGCGCCGCGACTGACCGCCGCCCTGACGCACGGAAAGAGCCGAAGGGCCCTCGTGCCCCGCCCGGAGCGGATGCAACGTGAGGTTGGGCCCCCTGTGTGTCGCGGGACTCGCCGGCAGCCCGGGAAAGGCGGTGGGGACGATGGCACCTCCTCTGGTGGTGGGCGTGGACGGATCGGACTCGTGTCTGCTCGCGGTCGACTGGGCCGTGGACGAAGCCGTCCGGCACGGCGTGCCGCTGCGGTTCGTCCACGGCTCCCTCTGGGAGCGTTACGAGGGCGCGCTGCCGGGGACCGGCATCGGTCGTCCCTCCGAGCGGGTGCCGGCCAAGCACATCGTGGCCTGCGCGGCCGAGCGCGCCGAGCGGCACAACCCCGATGTGAAGGTCACCACCGAGGTCGTCCCGGAGGACGCCGCGACCGCTCTCGTGCGCGAGGGCGACGCCGCCTTCGCGGTGGTGACGGGCTCACGCGGGCGCGGCCGGCTCAAGGAACTGCTGCTCGGCTCGGTCGGTCTGGCCGTCGCGGCCCGGGCACACTGCCCCGTGGTCGTGGTCCGAGGTGATCGGGCGGGTCTGACCGGTACGCACGGACGGATCCTGCTCGGCCTCGGGGACGCGGACACGGGCTCCGAGGCCCTTCGGTTCGCCTTCCGTGAGGCCGACGTGCGGGGCAGCATCCTGGACGTCGTACGTGCCTGGCGCCACCCTGCCTTCGAGGCGGGCGGTGAGCGGAGCCGGGCGGAAGAGCCGGCCGACGCGTCGGCCGCCGCGCTGCTCGATGCGGCGCTCCGTGAGCCGATCGCCGAGTATCCGCGCGTGCGGACCCACCGCTCGGTGCTCGAGGGTCCCGCGAGCAAGGTCCTGGTGAACCGGTCGGCGGCCGCGGATCTCGTGGTCATCGGTACCCGCCGCCGGACGGGACACCTCGGCCTCCAGCTCGGCCGGGTGGGCCACACGCTGCTGCATCACGCTCAGTGTCCGGTCGCGATCGTGCCCCAGCAGACGTGAGCACCGGTGGCGCACGCCGCTCCGCTCTCAGCCGAACAGACTGCGCACTCTGATCGTCTCGACGTGCCGCCAGGAGCCCCCGGGCAACAGCATCCAGTCGCCCTTCGTCGACGAGGCCCTGCGCACGACGGCGGTCCGCGCCGTCCTGCGCGACGGCAGCCGGGAACCGCAGCCCGCCGCCTCGGCCCGCGGCCGGGCCGGCGCCCCCTTGCTCATGGCTCTTCCCGCGACATGAGGAGCAGTACGTCGACGACGTTCGCCTGCATGAGCACTCACCCCTCAGACATCATCGTCCTTTTCTCGGAGGATCGCCCTCGGACGGCACAACGCGGGGCATCGAAGCCCGCCGGCTGCGCCGACCGCAGCGCCCCGGTCGCGTTGCCCTGGCGAGATGGCGGGAGCGCGTGCAGCGTGGAAACGAACGGGGCCGATCGACGGGGTGGGAGAGCCGTAGGAGAGGTGGGACACATGGACAGGGATGCCTCCGGGCCCCGGGTGGTCGTCGGTGTCGACGGATCGCCGTCCTCGTACGAGGCCCTGCGCTGGGCCGTCCGGTACGCGGGCCTCGTCGGCGCCACCGTGGACGCGGTCGCGGTGTGGGAGCTGCCGGGGCTGTACGGGTGGTCGGCGCCCGCCGTGGACATGGACCTCGACGAGGAGGAGACCCGGCAGCGGATGCACAAGGAGCTGACCGACGTGCTCGGCGCGGACGCGAGCGGCTCGGTCCGCAGCCATGTGGTGCACGGCAATGCCGCCGACGTGCTGCTGCGGGCCGCCGAGGGAGCGGAACTCCTCGTCGTCGGCAGCCGGGGCAGGGGCGGGTTCGCCGCCGCCCTGCTCGGCTCGGTCAGCCAGCATGTCTCGCAGCACGCGAGCTGCCCGGTGGTGATCGTGCGCGCTGAGCAGCAGTGACCCGCTCCCTCGGGCAGCGACCTGCTGACCGGGGCCCCGTCCTGCAGGACCACGAGCCCGCCGGGGTGGGTGGTGCCTCCTGCGGTCCGCCCAGCCGGTAACCCGCTCGTGCGCTCCTGGAGCACCGTCGTCCCGGTCCAGCAGGAGGTCGTCGAGCGTCACCACGCCCACCAGGAGGTCTCCGTCCAGCACCGGCAGGCGGCGTACGCCGATGCGGCGGAAGGTGCGACAGGCCGCCTGGGCGTCGTCCGCGGCGTCGACCGCGACCACCCCCGCCGACATCACCGCTCCGACCGCCGTGGTCGGTGGCAGCCCCCCCGCCGAGCCCGCGCACCGCTGTGTCGCGGTCGGTTCCGTGGTACGGCCACCGCGGGAGCGGTCATCACCTCGGACACCTTCACCCGGCCTCTCCCCCGGGTCCGACGCCCGTGGGCGTCGCCGTCTCATACGACGTCCAGCACGTCGGCGACGGGCCGGCGGGGACTCGGACGGCCTTCGGGCCCGTAGCCGAGCCGGATGACCATCTGCACGTGAGCCATGGCCGAGACGGGGTCACGGACCGCCCACCGCAACGCGCCCCATTCCAGGGGCTGGGACGTCAGCGAGGCGACCAGCCCGTCCGTCGTGGCCCGCAGCAGGACCCGCTCCAGCGCCTGACCCGCGCACAACCAGTCCACCGGCCGGTCGTGGGCGGTGCCGAGCAGGGCGATCTGGGGGTGGCGTTCGAAGGCCGCCCAGCTGCGACCGGGCACTGCGCGTCCCGCGGCGAAATCGCGTACACCAGCGGCGGTCCGGCGGCTGCGGGGCCCCAACGCCTCGGCCGGGATGCCGTCCGAGGCCTCGGCGCCGCCCGTCGGTTCCGTTCTGGTCCAGCGTGCCGTCTCACTCCGTACACCGGGATCCACGGCCTCCCGGCCCTCTGCATCCCCCACCAGCTCCAGCAGCAGCGCCACATGCCAGGGCCCCGGGAAGAGCAGTTCCGCTCCCTCGGCGCGGGCCGCCTCGCGCAACCGGTCCTTCAGCACGCCCGGTATCTCCTCCTCGCGGTAGGGATGACGGCTGGAGTGCCGGCGGCGGATCGCCGGCCGCAGTGCGGCGAGTGCCTCGTCGGGACGGGCCGGGCCGCCGAGGCCCAGTTCGGCCAGCAGCGCCGGATCGGCCGGATCGGGCAGCAGCCGGACCACCGGATCCCGGCCGGCCGCGGCGACGGCCACGCGCAGGTTGAGAAGCGCCGCGCCGCAGCCGAGGTACAGGCCGCGGTTGTCGGGATCCGTGTGCGGCAGGGCGCGCTCCAGGTCGGCGTAGAGGCGCAGGATCCCGCTGTCGCGCCGGTAGTGGAACCTCCAGGGCTGGGCGTTGTGCAGTGAGGGGGCCGCCGTGGCATCGGCCACGAGGGCGGTGATGTCGGGCGTGGCGAGGGGTGGCGTGATCACGATGGCCTCCCTGGGGTCGCGGGCCCGGCCGTCGCCCGCGGTGACGAGCCGCACCTGGATCCGGGACGGCATACCGGGTCCTGTCTCCAGCCTGGATGGCGCTCGCTGTCCGGGGCAGGGCCGCCCGGGCCCGACCCGGGGGCCGGTGGGCCCCTCGTGCCGGGCTCCGCGGACGACGACCGCTGCCACAGGGCCCAATGTCCCGCCGTCTCCCCGGACGGGGCGCACTCGAACCGGGGCGCGTGGGGCGTACGGTGCTGCACCACGCCAGGTGCGCCTACGTTCAGGCCCGCGCAGGCGGAACGACGAGGACAGGGCACTGGGCGTAGTGCAGCACTCCCTGACTGACCGAGCCCAGCAGCATCCCCGTGAAGCCGCCGTGCCCTCGTGTGCCCACCACCAGGCCCAGTGCGTGGGCGGAGGCTTCGGTGAGCGCCTGGACCGGATGCCCGACGACCAGTTCGTGCCGCAGCTCCACGTCCGGGTAGCGGGTGTTGCGGCCCGCCACGGTCTCCGAGAGCAGTCGCCGGCACTCCTGCTGGGCTCCGTGCTCGTCGAAGATCCTCAGCGGTCCCGGCTGCCACACGTACAGGGCCCGCACCTCGGCGCCGCGCAGGGAAGCCTCCTCGAAGGCCAGGTCCACGGCGGCGGCCGAGTGCTCGCTGCCGTCGACGCCGACGACATAGAACGCCGCCTCCTCGGGAACGTGTTCCGCTTCCGGGACGACCACGACCGGGCAGTGCGCCCGGGCCATCAGGGGCAGGGCGACCGCGGCGGAGCCGAACACCTCCTGGGTTCGGCTGAGGTGTTCCGAGCCCAGCACGACGGCCGTGGCGGTGCGGCTCTCCTCGCCCAGCACCCACACGGGGTCGCCTTCGGCGAGTACGGCGTCCACCTCGACCGCGGGATGCCGGGCCGCGACGAAGTCCACGGCCTCGGCGAGGAGTTGCTTTCCGCTCCGGTGCAGCCCCTCGTTCCACTCCTGCCAGGACGGCGGGACGTCCGGCCCCCGTTGCCCCCTGGTCGGCACGCCCTCGGCGCGGACCGGCCGGAGCGGCACTCCTCGGCGGGCCGCCTCGTCGGCCGCCCAGGCCAGCGCCGTGCGCCGGGTGGGATCGGCCTCCACACCGACCACGATCGGCCGGCGCTCACTCGGCGAGGACATGATCGCCTCCAGTCTCCGGCCCGGCGGCCGCGGACAGCCCGTGGGCCGCGGCGGGATGGTGGACGCCGACGACCTCGCCGTCCCGGGTGACTGCACCGGCCGTGGTGCCGCGGACGACGATCTCGTCGCCGACGCGGGCGCGCATGGGGGCGGCGCTCTCGCCGGGGCGTGCCGGCGGCGCGACCCGGTCGGTTCGCTGTCCCCGTTCGGGCGTGATCATGGTCCTCGCCTCCTTGCCGCGGTGGCGCGGTGGCTCGGTGGCGCGGGATGTGCCGCCGCCTGCCCGTGCCACGGTCCTGACGCCGCCATCCGGTCCCATGCAAGTCGCGCGCCGCACCTGCTGCCAGGGGCCGTTGGTCCCCGCCTCGGGCGGGTCGGCCTCAGCCGCCCCCGGAGTCACCCGGCGGTCCGGGCCGTCGTGTCGGGCGAGAGGATCCGGGCCCCGATGTCCACGCGTACCTTCATGGTCAGTTCGTCCAGCGCCCGTGAGCGGGTCGCCCGGACCGGTTCGGGGTCCTCGATCCGACGGGCGGAGGCCGGCAGACCGGCGATGTCCTCGCGGAAGCGCTCGCGCGCGTCCTGCCAGCGGTCCGGCGGGCCCGTCCGCCGGCCGCCGGACATGACCGTGTGCAGCAGCGGACGCGCCGAGTCCGGCGGTTCCTCCCCGGCCAGGGCGATGACATCCGGGTGTCCGGCACGCCGGTGGACCTGCTTGCGGCCGGGGGACGTGACCTTCGCCGAGGACAGCTTCATCACGGGCCGGCCGTCGTACTCCACGAGTTTGTACGCCGCGTCCAGGTAGGGGGCGTCCGCGGCCACGCCGACCCGCGTGCCCACGGCGTACACGTCGATCGGGGCGCCGGAGCCCACCAGCCGGGCCACGCCGTACTCGTCCAGTCCGCCGCTGGCCACGATCCGTACGTCGGTCAGCCCGGCGGCGTCCAGGAGGGCCCGCGACCGGCGCGCGAGGGTGTCGAGGTCGCCGCTGTCCAGGCGGATCGCACAGCCGGGGCCGCGCCGCAGGTCGTTCAGGACCCGGGCCGCGATGCGGACGCCCGCCTCGGTGTCGTACGTGTCCACGAGGAAGGTGACGGGGCCGGGATGGCAGCGCGCGAAGGCCCGGAAGGCCTCCTCCTCGTCGCGGAACGTCTCGATGTAGGAGTGCGCCATGGTGCCCGATGCGGGAAGGCCCAGGGCCGTCGCCGCGGCGACGTTGCTCGTGCCGGCGAAGCCGACCAGAGCACCGAGGCGGGCCGCCTGCAGACCGGCCCACGGGCCGTGCGTGCGGCGCAGGGAGAAGTCCACCACGTGCCGCCCGCCCGCGGCCAGCACACAGCGTGCCGCCTTCGACGCCACCACCGTCTGGTGACACACCTGGTTCAGCAGGTACGTCTCGACGAGCTGGGCCTGCGGCAGCGGTGCCGTCACCTCCAGCAACGGCTCCCCGGCGCACACCGTGTGCCCCTCGGGCACGGCGCGCACCTCGCCCTCGAAGGCCAGGCCGAGGAGCGGTTCCAGGTCCCGCACCGGGCGGTGCAGGGCCGCCGCGAACTCCTCGACGTCCTCCCGTTCGACGCGGTATCCGGCCAGGAAGTCCAGGGCGGGCTCCAGACCTGCGGCGACCAGGAAGCCCCGGCCGGGCGGGAGATCACGCACGAACAGGCTGAAGGTGGCCGGTGCCCGCATGCCCTCCCGCAGGTAGGAAAGAGCCATGGTCACTTCGTAGAGGTCGGTGGTCGTGACGTCGGACATGGTGATCGCCGCCGTGTGTGGTCGTTCCCCCGTCACCAGTCTGAGCGCGCCCGACAGGGGTAAAAGGGACTTTGAGGACCCATGACGGGGGCTGTTCGGCCTCAGCACGGGAACCCGGGGCGTGCTGGACTGGAGGCAGGAGAAGACCGAGGAGGTACGGCCATGGGCACACTCACCCGCAGGCAGAGGATCCCCTTCCCGGACATGCCCGACTGGTTCGAGACCATTCCGAGCAGGTTCGCGATGCCCTCGTTCCGTATCGAGGACTACACAGAGAACGACCGTTACGTCATGCGCGCCGAGCTTCCGGGCATGTCTGCCGAGGACATCGACGTCGTCATCGGCGACGGGGTTCTCACGGTCAAGGCCGAGCGCACCGAACGGGACGCGGACAAGAACCACAGCGAGATCCGGTACGGCGCGATGAGCCGCAGCGTGACCCTGCCGCCCGGCGCCGACGAGGACGACGTCACGGCCGACTACAAGGACGGCATGCTGACCGTCAGCGTGGGCCTGGGCTCCGAGAAGGCGGAGGCCAAACACATCGAGATCAGGCACGGCGGCTGACACACCGACGGGCTCCCTGGGAGCCCGTCGTACCTTGTCGTCCCACTGCTCGCGCGTGAGCACGTCGGAGCGGTCCCGGTGGTGGACGTAAGCATCGTGTGGTGGGAATCGTCTCCGGTGACCGGCCCGGGCGGGTCGGCGGGCTCCGGGAGCTGCGGCGGCACAGCAAGGCGCGCGGCGAGACGGCGGCCGATCTGATGGGCGGCTGCGCGATCATCGTGCCCCGGGGCTCTGGAGTTCCGCGGCTCCAGGTCGGACGCGAGGACCGCCGCCTGGACCCGGCGCTGGACTCCCGGCTTCGTTCGCGCGGCGACAGGCTCGCCGGCCCGGGCGGCAGCAGGAACACCCGGATCGGGTTCCGCTCCGTGAAGGTCCGTGGCTAGGGCCGGCTGGCCCCGGTCACTCCGTGGCAGGCGGGTGCGAGGTCGAACTGCACGTCCACCACGCCCTCCACGGCCCGCACCAGGTGCGCGGCCACCGGGACCAGGGCGGTGTCGCGGATCCGGCCCGTCAGCGTGACGACTCCGTCGTGCACTTCCACCTGGATGACTGAGGCGGGCGGCGGGAAGAGGTACGCCACGATCTCGTGCCGGACCTCCTCGGCGATGTCGTCGTCGTAGCGCAGGAAGACCTTGAGCAGATCGGCGCGGCTGACGATGCCCGCCAGCAGCCCGGCGTCGTCCACGACCGGCAGCCTCTTGACCCCCTCCTGTGCCATGGTGCGCGCGGCCTCGGC